>DHFN01000120.1 GCA_002402275.1 Anaerolineales bacterium UBA4823 | reverse complement strand
CGCAATTGATATCATAGCCAATCCCTCCGGGTGAGATTACTCCCTCCGGATATCGGGTGGCAGCCACCCCTCCAATCGGGAATCCATAGCCTTGATGCATATCCGGCATCACTAACACCTCTCCGACTAAACCGGGTAAGGTCGCTGAATTAATGGCTTGTTGGATCGATTTATCTTCGAGGATCTTTTCAAGCAGCTTGTGAGTAGCGAAAATTCGCACCGGTACTTTCATATCAGGATGGGATTTTTGAGGAATTTCCCACTCGTAATCGCTAAATTTTTTGAAGTCGGATATACTGACCATCTTACCCTCCGCTTCTCATACGTCAAAAACAATTTGAGCTGTAACCCCTTGATCGGTTCGTTGGACATTCAGTTGATGGTAGGTAACGGCTTTGATCATTTTTTCTTGGGAATGCACCGGATAACCTTTTCCAGTGACTTTTAAACAGTTGTTTTGCAGGGAAAATTGAAATTGTTTAAAAACAAGATTATCTCTATCTAGATAATACAACAATTCACTCAAAAAGTGAACCAGCAAATTTTCATCATCCTCAAAGTTGATAATAAAGGTGCGTTGACGTAGGGTCGTTTTCTCAATCTGAATACCACACATTGCAACCATTCCTCGAGCAGCCTGGATGAGCAATTCCGGCAAAGTGGGCGCCCAAACTCTGAGAGCCCAATCGCCTGTATGTTCTATTTCTTGATAGCCTGCAGGAGTATCCACTAATTTTAGTATATCATACTGAAATAAACACTATTATTTGGTGTTTCTATTTTGCGATTGAATTTGGAAGTAGGAATGGTGGGTATTGGTGGGCCGCCCCTACGGAAAAATATCGAGGTGGATAGGATAAAATATGGCAGCAATCAAGGAGTTCCTAATAGGGACGACTCATCTCAGGCTAGATCATGGTAATCTTGAATAAATTGACACTGGACTTATCGGCTCTAAAGGGTTATCACAATATGGCAAGCGCTAGAAGGTATTTTGCAACATACCCCGAGAATGCTTTCGTTCCCTTTTTCCGACTTTAAGAACTCCTTGAACTGGTTCGTAATTTCTAAGGAACTACTAGATGATAAAGAGTATACTGATCGGTTTCCAATTGAGGAATAAGTGAAGAACAATTCAAAGAGATTGTTTTTGGGAAAACAACTTGGTTAACCCCTTCGTTTGCAAAAGCTTGTAAACCTTCACAGGAGGGGGTTTTGTAAAATTGATTGACATTTACTAAGCGGCGATACCATTCCACCACTTCCTCAGCATAATAAGGACTGGATTTAAAATCAGCATAGACTGCCGCAGTGGCACTTAGGCGAAAGTTTTCCATTTTAGGTGGGATGAGATAGAGGTCATCTTTTGAGAGATGGTCTTTGACATATTGGTAGAGGGGTATTTCGGGTGCAGCCGCATAACGCTTGAGATCTAAATAAAAACGGATACACCCCGTTAGTACCGAAAGAAGAATAATGGCTATCCCCAAAAATGAAAAAGCTTGATTTAATTTATTAGATGGAAAACCAGGCAAGGAGTATGATCGATTTTGAGGTAAGAGTTTTTCGATGAGCCAGACTGTCCATATGCTCATGGCTAGCGGAACCAGCACAATCGAGACACGCCAGGGGAAAAGCAAAGCAAGCTGATCGCTGCGGGTAAGAACCTGTATCAAAGTCAGTCCTAATCCGAGTAAAAATGGAACCGCTAAGACAAACTTTAGAGATCTATGACGGGTTAGAAAAAAAGCACCGATCAGCATACCAAGTTGGAAAACGGTGGTCAAGTTGAGCCAGTTATTTATATCCGCATGGTGGGGAATGCGAATATGGACCAGGATTGCTGAAGCTTTGTGGGAAATATCCGAAGGGGCAAAGGCAAAGTTAGAAAGAGTAAAAATGAACACCGGAAGGATGAGGAGAATGTAGAACAAGCCCAGGCGAATGATTTTTGCAAGAACCAACTTGTGTGCTGGGCGAGATGTCTCTGAGTTCTCCCACCAAATCAATGTGAAATAAGCCAGCAACAGCAATCCGCTAGGAAGCAAGTAGGTGGGATGAAACCAAGCGGCCAGAGCCAGGCAACCAATTGACCAACCCCATTTTTTAGATAATGCCAAAAAAACCGAAACGAGTAAGAGGACGCCGAAGACACTAGGCTGGAATACACTTCCTAACATGCGTTGATTGGCAAGACCTCCTTCGAGAACGTACATCCAATCTGCTCCCAAGATTCGTCCAAGGACAAAGCGGGTTCCGGCGGCATGGAGGAGGAATGTTGCTGCCACTGCTAAGGATTGGCGACTAAAGGATGTCAGCCGGGTCTGAAGCTGGATGAGTTTATAAAAAATGATGAAGTAAATCGCTTGGAGAATGCCGTAATAAAAATAAAAGATATTGTAATTATGGAACCATTTAATAGATTGGCAGACTAGCAGGGAAAAAAGGGGCGTTGCATCCCGGGTATTGGCAAGCCAATCAGATGCAAGGTTGCCAATGCCGGCACAGGCGAAACCGGGCAGAAAATAGGTATTTTGATTCGAGGAGAAAAGCGGGTATTGCGTATAGGATAAAGAAAATAGAATGGCTAATCCGAGAAAAATAAAGGAATTATAGTGGATTAAGCTCATGAAAAAGGATAGAGGCTGCCTAAGAAAGCGATCGAGTACCATGGATGACTCAAAACCAATCAAGCAATAGGTTGTTCTGCCATATTATAACTGGTGAAGAAAGGAAACCTGGATTTGAATCAAAAGCGAAAAAATTCGGTTGGGTTTATAATTTTATCATGATGTTTGCGATGATTGCTTTTGATGCCGATGATACCCTTTGGCATAATGAAACGCGCTATTCCCAAGCTAAGGAGGATTTCGCATCCCTTCTAGCTAAGTATCACCCTGTTGAAGAATCCAAAGCATTCCTGGATAAAGTGGAAGTCCGCAATATCCCGATGTATGGATATGGGTTAAAAAGTTTCACTCTCTCGATGGTCGAGGCAGCAATTGAGTTAAGCGAGGGGGCAATCTCTGGCAACGAATTACGACCCATTTTGAATCTGGCACGCCAAGTCTTATCCACTGACATTGAATTGTTTGCCCATGTGCAAGACATTATCCAGCGTTTGACTCAATCGTATCCCTTGATGTTAATTACTAAAGGGGATGCCAGTGAGCAGGAAAGTAAAGTCCAGCGCTCTGGTTTGTTACCCTATTTTCAGGCGATCGAGATAGTCAACGATAAGACGATTCCGGTTTACCAGACCATATTGGAGAAATACCGCCTTTCGCCCAGCTCTTTTGTCATGGTAGGAAACTCCCTCCGCTCTGATATTTATCCTGTGGTGCACTTGGGCGGGACAGCTATCTATATTCCACAATCTTCAACCTGGTTTCACGAAAATCTGCAGGATGAAGTTTTGGATAGGGGAGATTATTATCAGCTTGAACATATTGGGTTGCTGCCAGATTTGTTAGCCGAGATTGATAAGCGGGTATGACAGATTACGATGGCACATGGATCAGTCAACCTTAGCAATGAATCCGTGTTACGAATAAAAGAATACAGCAACCCGCACTATAAGGGTAGTGTAAAGGTTTACAAGGTTATAACTTTAAAGACCCCCTCCAAAATACCCTGAATAATTTGTGAAATCTGCCCAGGTGTAAAATATATATTGCACAAAATATAATAATTACATTTAATCTAACAATATTGTTAAGTCATTATCCCTAAAACCTTTCTATAATTTATTATCATGTAACTCAAGTTCGTTTGATATTGGAGAGGATGATTTCTTTCTCCTTGGAAGGTAAAAACCCTGAAACGGATTCTTTGCACTTTTTTCATTAACTTAATATTCCTGACCAGTGCTTTTTCTTCTAACCGATCCTTCCCTGCTCAAGCTGAGAATGGTTATCCGCCTATGATCAACCGGATTATTGGGTTTGAAACTGAAAATAATATTCAGTCTCCCAACCAACAGACTATTCTCGTCTGTATCGCTCGTGATTTGATCGTCCTGAATACCGAAAATATTGAGACAGTCAATCAAACTATCAATGCGATCGAGGAGTATGGTGGATGTGTTATCCATATTTTTCCTCCTCGTTATTTAATGGGCGAGTTTTCCTCGAAGGTTTTGTTCTATCTCCAACAAAATGGTTTATTAAATCGGGCATATTTGGCTGATGAAGCTTCAACCAACTTAATGGATAACGAGCTTCCGGGTTACCTTCAAGCGATCTGGCGTCAAACAAAAACGGAATTGCAAACAACTTCCACCTCTCATCCAGATGATTCTATTGGATCCCCATTAATTGGGGATATCCGGCAAACTAAACCAGCCATTGAAGGGATTCATCCTCAGGAGCTTCAAGCAAGCACCCCGGGATATACCCAGACCAGTGAATTCATGGCAGGTAAAATTGCCGTAGGGATTATCCTGCCCGAATCGAATGGAAGCTACGATGCAAGTACCGAGAATTGGTCTGAGTTACACAAGAACCTGGTCATCAGCAAGATCCAGAATGCCATGAATTGGTGGGCAAACATGAATCCCAATGGTCACCTCAGTTTTGTGTATGACATCCACCCCTCCGTCCCAACTCACTATGAGCCCATCTCACATTCGACAGCTGAGGATGACCTCTGGATAAATGATGTCTTTGCCCAGCTTGGTTATACAAAATCCTATTTCATCAGCAATGCCCGTGATTACCTTAATGCTATCCGGAACCAATATCATACCGATTGGGCGGTGGTGGCAATTGTGGCAGACAGCTATCAAGATGCTGACGGGCTATTTCCGGATGGCTATTTTGGTTATACCTATGTCAATCCGGGCTTGATCATTATGACCTATGACAATGATGGCTGGGGGATTAACAACATGAATAGTGTCATGGCACATGAATTCGCCCATGACTTTGGTGCAGCCGATGAATATTGCTCGCCAGGTTATGCATGTTGTTGGGGCGGATACGATTATGATGGATGGGGGAATAACTATAGCTACTTATATATTCCAAACTCCAATTGCGATGCGGGTTGTGATAAAAACCATAATGGAGTTTGTGATGGGAATGAAACTACTCCAAACTCCGGTTGTCAAAATTGTACTTCGTGTGTTCAGGTCAGTTGTTTGATGCGTGGCGGGGCAATCTCAGATGGTTTGGATGTCGCCTCCAAACAACAAGTGGGCATTCGGGATAGCGATGGGGATGGTATCCTTGATCCGATGGATACCACTCTTAGCTTGACT
>DHFN01000001.1 GCA_002402275.1 Anaerolineales bacterium UBA4823 | reverse complement strand
TGAACGGGAACCCTGACCTGGATGAGTTGAACCACCTTTTCGATCGTGGGATTGGGCTTCTTCAGCGGTCCAACCTTCTAAAACTGCAGTACGGGAAAGACGTACCTTTCCCTGGCTATCAATATCTGTAACCATTACTGTGATTTCATCACCCACTCGAACAACATCTTCTACATTATTAATCCGAGTTGAATCGAGTTGAGAGATGTGGACTAAACCATCTATATTGGGTAGAATTTCAACAAAGGCACCAAAATCTACAACCCGAACGACCTTGCCAGTGTAGATTCGGCCAACCATGGGGGTTTCAGTGAGATTTTCAACTCGTTCAACAGCCAGTTTAGCGCTTTCTCCATTGGTTGCAGAAATAAATACTGAGCCATCTTCGCCTATATCTATTTTAGTATTGGTATCATCTTGAATGCTTCGTATTGTTTTTCCACCTGGTCCAATGATGGCTCCAATTTTATCAACCGGTATTTTAACAATCGTGACACGGGGAGCATAAGATTTTAAATCAGGACGTGGTTCTGGTATTACCTCTAACATTTTGTCAAGGATTGAAGCCCTCGCAATCCGTGCTTTGTCTAATGCTTCAGACATAATTTGTGAAGTTATCCCTTTTATTTTTATGTCCATCTGTAGAGCAGTGATGCCATTAGATGTTCCAGCAACCTTGAAATCCATATCTCCATAGTGGTCTTCTAATCCGAGGATATCCGTTAAAATCGCATAGCGGTTGCCTTCTTTGACTAAACCCATTGCAACCCCTGCTACTGGGGCAAGGATGGGGACACCAGTGTCCATGAGTGCCAGAGTTGATCCACAAACTGAAGCCATCGAAGAAGAACCGTTCGAAGAAAGGACTTCAGAGACTAAACGAAGGGTATAGGGAAACTGGCTCTCGGGGGGTATAACTGGCAAAAGGGCTCTTTCAGCTAAAGCTCCATGTCCAATTTCGCGACGCGAAGTGCTCCTCAATGGCTTTGTCTCACCAGTTGAAAAGGGCGGAAAGTTATAATGATGCATATAACGTTTACTTTCCGAAGGAGTAAGGGAATCTAGTTCCTGTGCTTCACGCGGCGTTCCTAAGGTGGCTAAGGTAAGTACTTGGGTTTCGCCCCGGGTAAAAATCCCTGAGCCATGTGCGCGGGGGCTTACGTCCACCTCACACCATATAGGTCGGATCTCGTCCAGGTTTCGGCCATCAGGGCGACATTTTTGATCGAGGATCATCGAACGGATAATTTGTCTATGAACTTTATCAAGTGCAGCCTGGACATCAGCTTCTTTGATATCACTATCTGTACAAAGCTCAGAGACAAGGTCTTGTTCTAATTTCTTGAAGGTTGCATTGCGCTCACTTTTAACATATGGCTTTGCTAATGCTTCGGAGATTATTGGGGTAGCTTTTAGTCTGATTTGTTCGACGATATCATCTCGCTCAATGTAAGGTTTATAAGAAGCTTTGGATTTTCCAGCCATTTCTATTAATTTTTCTTGCATTTCAATGATTGGTTGTAGTGCTTGATGACCAAATTCTAAAGCACTAACCATATCTTCTTCAGAAATTTCATTGGCACCGCATTCCACCATTAAAATTGCATCCCGTGTACCAGCGATCCGTAGATCTAATTCGGAATAATCTAATTCAGGATAGGTTGGATTTACGATGTATTCACCGTCAATTCTTCCAATCCGGACTGCACCAATAGGACCATTCCAAGGAATATCTGAGATGGATAATGCTGCTGAGGCAGCATTGACTGCGAGTATGTCAATAGGATTCTCTCCGTCGGAAGAGATGGAATACATAATCACTTGAACTTCATTTCGCAGATCAGGGGGAAAAAGGGGACGGAGCGGGCGGTCGCTTAAACGTGCAGTAAGGATAGCTTCATCCGTTGGGCGGCCTTCTCGACGGAAAAAAGATCCGGGTATTCTTCCACCTGCATACATTCGCTCTTCGTATTCGACTGTAAGTGGAAAGAAATCAAATCCTTCCTTTGCGTCTGGACTCATGGTTGCTGCTGCAAAGACAATTGTATCTCCTAACCTTAGGGTAACTGAACCGTTTGCTTGAAGCGCAACCTTTCCTGTTTCTATAGTAATGAGTTTATTTGCAATTTGTGCTTGAACGATTTTTGGTTCTGGTTTCATTTTTGTTTCCTAAATAAATATATTTTCCATAATATTATGATGATTTTCTTAATCCCCGATTAATAGGAATTAATTCTTGATCCAATATCTTCAAATGCCCCCACATCGTGCAATTTTGATAGTAAGATGAGTAGATGGAAATGATCAGGCAAACCATCTACTCAGTAGAGAAATCATTTTCGACGAATATTAAGACGATCTGTCAATGCCATATAGCGGTCAAAATCATTCCGTCTTAAATAAGCTAATAACCGTCGTCTTTGGCCCACTAATTTTAACAAGCCTCTTCTAGATGATTCGTCATTTTTATGGGCTTTTAAATGTTCAGTGAGTTGATTGATTCGAGTTGTTAGCAGGGCTATTTGAACCTCAGGTGATCCCGTATCATTTTCGTGGCGCGAGAATTCCTGGATTAATTTTAATTTCATCTCCTTATCTAAAGTCATGACATCTGCTCCTTGGTTAAAATTGTTTTATTGCAGGTCTCCAGCTTTACAGCTTGTGCCGCAAAGTGGGCTAGTCAAAGCGTAAAAATTATACCATAAAGTAAAACTGATAAACTTTTAATTTTGGTTGCGGATTTTCTCCAATTCATCTTTTTGATCATCCGGATAAAATAAGAACGTTTTTCGAATAATCCTTTTAATATTTGGATGGGGTTTTGACTGATAACTGTTCTGTAGGAGATAAGCTGTTTCTTTTGGAGATCGTTTTGCTAATTCTGCGAATATTTCGGTTATCTCATTTTGGATCCATGGTGAGGTCTCATACAAAGAAGGATGGATGACTTTATAAACTACGGGCAGATAGTCGAAAGGATACTTTTCAATTGATTTTCGGAGAATTTGGTAACCAAATTTTTTTAAGGAAAGATGATTATCCCGTATCCAACTTTCAATTTGGTTTATTAAAATAAGTGGTTCGGAAGGTAAAAATTGTTCTAAAATCGAATCACTCAATTGATTGAGTATATTTTGGTTTTTACAATTTGTTATCCACTTCTTAATCTCAATAAATTTTGATGAAGAATAAGAGAGAGGAGTTGATTTTAAAATTGAAATAGCAAGGGATTTAAATTCAATATAATCATAGATCCAGAGTGAATTTGCAAGGAGTAAGGCTTGTTCTGGATTCGATTTGCTATATATTGACAATTTTTTTTCGAGCTCACGAATTAGAGGTAAAGGAACATGGTATGAAGTTAATAAAGCAGGTAAATCTGATTTTAATCCTGGGCGGTATACTCGATCTTGATAATATTCCAAAAAATTTTGTAAATGATGAATAAACTGGTCTGGCTGGGATGCATATTCCAGTAATTGATTTATTTGGAATTCTATTTTCTGAGGGTCTATGGCGGTCATTGAGGCGAGTCTGGTATAGTTTGAAAATCAACCAAGCCTGGAATATTCCATTCTCGGTTAAAGTTAATCATCTTATCCATGGAATCCGTCCCAATTTCTTTTATAATTTTTGTCCAGTTTTGCTAAAGTGGCTTCCTCGAGATTGATATCGGCAATGCTTGCAATTTGGAGTAAATACAATAACACATCAGCTAATTCTTCCGCAAGTTCTGATTTGTCTTGGAATGATTCCTGCCATTGAAATTGTTCCAGAACCTCGGTGGACTCAAGAACAAGGGAGATTGCAAGATTACGTAAGGTTTGAGGACGCTTACTTTCTGCATTATACCAACCTTTTGCAGTGACAAAGTCATTCATATATTTTGTGAGTTCTTGAATATTCATATCTCGAAATTATATGGTCGTTTGAGTGGAAAGTCAACTTTACTTTTTTCACTTTAACCGAATTAGTGCGTGATATACTCAAAATAATGCATATTATTATGACCCATGATCAAGCTGATTTTGATGCAGTTGCATCCTTACTTGGGGCTTCTTTCTTGCTTCAAGGATCGATTCCAATTTTACCGCGCAAGGTCAATCGAAATGTACGCGGTTTTTTGACATTATATGGGAGTGAATTACCCTTTGTTGAATTGCGGGATTTACCGTCAGATCGAGTGGATAAGATTACTCTTGTTGATACACAATCCCTAATCACTATAAAAGGGATTCATAGCCAAACTTTGTTTCAAGTGATAGACCATCACCCATTGAGAGAAGATATTCCGCATGATTGGAATATTACTGTTGCCTCAACTGGTGCAAATACTACTCTTTTAATCGAACTACTTCAAAATCGCGAAATACAATTTACTCCAATCGAAGCAACTTTATTATTGTTAGGGATATATGAAGATACTGGAGCATTAACCTATTCACGAACTACTTCACGAGATTTGCTAGCATCTGCATTTTTAATAAATCAAGGAGCTAGCCTCTCTATATTAACTGGTTATCTAAATCATCCACTCACCGATGAACAAAAAATAATATTTGACAAATTGCAACAAAATGTCCAAAACATAGATGTGAATGGTCATAAAATTGTGATTGCAGAAGTCGATGTAGGAGAGATGGATGAGGAATTGTCTTCGATTGCGCATAAATTACGGGACATAATTGAAGGAGATAGTTTATTCGTTTTGGCAAAGATAAAAAACGGGGTACAAATGATAGCGCGCTCTTCTTCTGATAACATTGATGTTGGATTGATAACCAATCAATTTGGTGGAGGTGGACATGAACGAGCAGCAGCTTGTCTTATTCATGATGAGACGATTGAGCAGGTAAAAACCAGGTTGATTCAAATGCTTCCAAATTATGTCAAACCGGCGATGAATGTTGGTCAAATAATGTCAAACGATCCTCAGATTATTTCCGCTGACACGACAGTAACTCACATTGCTGAATTGATGCAAAGATATGGTCATGAAGGGTATCCGGTAGTGGATAATAACCGTGTAATTGGATTGGTGACTAGGCGAGCAGTCGATCGGGCTATTTCCCATAAACTCAATTTAACCGCACGGAAGATCATGGAGAGTGGTGAAATAACTATATCTCCAGATGATTCCCTTGAACAACTTCAATTAATGATGACAAAATCCGGTTGGGGACAAATCCCAGTAAAAGATCCCAAAACTGGTCAAATAATTGGAATTGTGACTCGGACTGATGTTTTGAGAACACTTCCAATTGGGAATAAGATTATCACACGATTAAATCTAAGCTCCCGTTTGGAAAAGCTACTGCCACCCAGCCAAATTGCCCTGATTAAAGTCGTAGCTGAAGTGGCTAGTGAAACAAGCTATGCACTTTTTATTGTAGGTGGATTTGTCCGGGATTTGTTACTTGAGAAACCAAGTATGGATTTTGATTTAGTCGTTGAGGGTGACGCCATCCGATTGGCGAGGTCAATATATAGACTATATGGCGGTCGAATTACAACCCATAGCAAATTCAAAACTGCCAAGTGGATGATTGATAAAAAATCCCGTAAACTAATCCATGATCTGAATAGACACGGATACAATCGCCCCTTCGTGCCAGAAATTCCAAATTCGCTTGATTTCGTTACAGCTAGAACCGAATTTTACCCCCATCCATCAGCATTACCAATGGTTGAACCAGGAAGTATAAAGTTAGATCTACATCGCCGAGATTTTACTATAAATACTCTTGCTTTGAGATTGGACGGTAATCACTATGGGGAGTTATATGATTTTTGGGGAGGTTTAAGTGATATACGGAAAGGATTAATCAGGGTTCTCCATTCCTTATCTTTTGTTGATGATCCTACCAGAATTTTACGGGCAGTTCGCTTTGAACAAAGGTTTAATTTTGAAATTGAAAACCGTACATTACAACTACTATTGGAAGCGAGAGATTTGTTAGGGCGAGTATCAGGGGATAGAATTCGGCATGAGCTCGAATTAATTTTTA
>DHFN01000191.1 GCA_002402275.1 Anaerolineales bacterium UBA4823 | reverse complement strand
ATCCCGTACATCCCATGCCTGCATGCCAGGTTGTATCATTCAATGCTCAAATGTATATGCTGATGAGGATGGGAAAACGATTGTTTCTCCTTTAGAATATGAGACCGTTGGATTGATGGGACCAAATCTGGGTATTGATAATCTTGATGTGATCGCCCGATTGAATTGGGAATGTAACGATCTCGGATTAGATACTATAGATACTGGAGCAGCTTTGGGAGTAGCCGCAGAAGCAGGATTAATGGACTATGGCGATGGTAAACGGGCTTTGGAGTTAATTCATGAAATCCGGCAAGACACCCTGTTAGGACGAGTTTTAGGAAATGGTGCAGCAATGACAGGTAAAGTCCTTGGAATCAAGCATGTTCCGGTCGTGAAGGGGCAGGCAATGAGCGCTTATGAACCACGTGCGATCAAAGGCACCGGTGTCACGTATGCAACCTCTCCGCAAGGAGCCGATCATACTGCCGGGTTAACCATTCGTTCGAAGATTGATCACCTGGACCCATCTGTTCAAGCCAAAATTTCACGCACTGCCCAAATCAATATGGCAGGATATGATTCTTTGGGAGCCTGCATTTTTTCGGGTAATGGATTCGCCAATGCCCCTCAAACCATTAAAGAATTAATTGAAGCCCGTTATGGCTGGGAAATCAGTGATAACTTTTTACAAGAACTGGGCATGGAAACAATCCGACTTGAAATAGAATTTAACCGGCGGGCAGGTTTTAATCATGCGCAAGATCGAATCCCGGAATGGATGACTAAAGAACCTTTACCTCCAAACAACTCAGTTTTTGACGTTCCGGATGAGGATTTAGACCATATTTTTGATGATTTTGTGTCCCCAGAAGTCTAATGGCGAATATTCAAATTTTTATTCAACTCCATACGATCGCTCAAATGAAAACATCAAAGGGGGTGGAAAACAAGATTAACCTTGAAATTTCCGCCGGAACTTCGGCGATAGATATCATTAATCAATTAAATTTGGAATTAGGATGGGATGATCTGCTTGTGATAATTAATCAAAAAATTATTTCTCCCAGCTATATTTTGCAAGACGGAGACATCCTTCAAATTATTCCAGCGATCAGTGGTGGTTGATTGAATAGATACAAAGGAGAACAAGGCTGCCTTAGCTTATTTAAGGCAGCCTTCACGATTTAATCTTCAAAATTATTCTTCGTTTTCAGCGAGCAAATTTGAAAACCAATAGGATAATAAATCTCCAGCCGGTTTGCCATGAACAGAAGCTGAAGGATCTATCAAAGCGGATTGGGGATAAAAACCCCGTGAAACTAATCCCCCTATCCAAGTGCGACTATTGACTGCATTAAATAATGCATTATACAAATTGACCTGAGTTTGTAAATCTATTTTGACGGACACCGAGTTCAATTTTGGTTGAACAAGATCATCCCATAAAACACAGGCATTATTCTCATCCTTGATACAACCGGTTTCAACGCCAGCTGCGGATGGATAGGAGACGCCTAATAAAATAGCTTTATTAAAATGGTCGTGGAGGGGCAAGGCAATCTTATCCAGTTTTTCTGCTGCAATTTTATTAATATCTACAGTTCCTATAGACTCAGTTTCCTCTATCATTGGCTCAGACCAAAGTAAGTAGATTCCATCGACTGCGTTAAGAAATGCAGGAGGGCTTTTTGCTTGCTCAGGGGTTATTGCCCAAAAGAGGGGTCCTTTAAAATGAGTTTTTATTTCTTGGATCAGCAATCTCCAACGTCCTTCTGCATCTGCTGGAACACCTGAAGACGTTCCATCGGTTAATTTTCCATCTGGATAAGCTGGGGATAACCAATCTCCTCCTAATATTAATGCATTTGCGTTATTTTGGGTTGCGAGATCAGCATGGTAGATCGCGAAATTTCGATAATGCTCAAACCAAACTTGCCACCAGGAAAAATCTCGCGTAGCTGTGCTCCACCATTCTGACGGGGCTGCTGGGAATTTTGGCTGTGGGAAAATCGCGGTACTAATTCCTCTATCTGTAATCTCCCTTAACCATTCTCCCATATCTAACCACAATGGATCCGCTCCTGGTACGATTTCAAACACTGCTGGTGATTGGCGGGTAAAAGTCCAGGTGGGTGTTAGCACCAACCAGTTACTGCTCAAATACTGGACCGTATCAATGATGTATGGAAAATTCTGATTATAAGAAGGATTATAGATTGGTTGAAATTCTATCCCTGAAACGAACCCTTCATCCCTCGGTGTCACGTCTGGGGTAATTAATTCAACCTGAGAAGATTGATTCATCCAAACCCAAGAGGGTACAGTAACTTTTATCGGGGTTGTGGTTGTAATAGCGTTCATAACCAGCCCAGGATTATCCATGCCCGCTGTATCGCTGGCATCTGCAGCGCTACAATCATTATTTCGACAAACTCGGAAGTGCAATTGATTCGCAAAATCGAGTGGGTAATTGAGAATAAATCCCCATCTTTTATCTCCTAACCGCCACATTGGAATAGGTTCTGTCCAACCATAAATCGGTTTAAATTGTATTGAAATAAAATCATCTTTTGGTGTGTTATCTGGCACGGTTACATCGAAACTAATCGGTCGCGCAGACTTCATTGACCAATCGGTAACGGTGTCTTCGATCATTGTATCTTTATCGGGAACAATAAAATGACGAACATTGGGCTGTCCTTCATTTTTTATTTCTGTATTCCAAAATCCATCCCCCAATGTATAAAGGTAATGAACATCTGCCCCAGCTGGCAAGGCGATATTGATCGAGTAACGACCATCTGGTAATAGCCCTAGCACTGGCATCCTAGATGCAATAGCGCTAATGCCGCCATTTAAATCCGCAAATGTATTTCCTAATTGGTAGAGATTACCAGCTACACGTATAGGCACTGCAGGAATTGTATTTTGGGGAAGTTTTGCTACAAAAACAACCCCAACCATTTTAGCTGGCTGAAGAGCAATTTCAGCAGGAGTGGTCGAATCAACAGCCACTTTAGCTCCCTGTTGGAATGTTTGATAGCTTCCATCAAGTGCATAGGCAACCAGGTTATCAACCCCAGGTAGCAATCCTTCGATTAAGAAAGAGCCATCAGATGAAGTTAATGTTTGTACTCCTCCGCAATCAACGAGGATGTTGGGTATAGGTAGTTTAGTACTTGCATCAATGACATTCCCAATAATCCTTCCAGTCTTTCCTTCAAAGGGAGTATCGGTCCATCTACTAACCACATCTTCAACTACCATTGGCGCATTCGCATAAAGTAGTCGGTAACGAACCTGACGATTATCTGAAATATGTTCTTGGAATTCATTGTTGGCTGAAACTCTGGCATAACGGTATTTGATAATCGAGCCAATGGGAACAGACAAGGTATAGGTATATTGATAGTTCCCTTCAGTATTCATTTCATATCGTGAGGCATTAAATGCTAAGCCGGTCACTTCCTCCATGATTTTGAGTAATACCGACTGGGAATCTGGTGTATTAACTGGAATTTGGACTTTAAAAGTTATTTCCACTTCATTAGCATTTTTAGAATTGGAAGTTGTTTCATTTATTACTACAGGCGATGGAGTAGGAAGGGATGAAAATATTTTGGATAAATCAATATTTTGGGGTAACTGTATTTTTTGTAGAGCTTGAAGATCACAAGCGCTCAACATCATAGTCATGATCAAGATCAAGGGAAATATAATAAGGCGATGCGAATTATTTTTTGACATGGGTGATCTTTTCTACTTAACAGATTTTATGTATTCTTTCAAACAGTTTCAGCTTGATGGGATAACTGGTATGCCAAACGGATTTCTGTAATGAACTTTTCCGGTATATCCGAGTGCACTCGAACTTTCATAGTTTTCCCGTTCTTCAATTTAAATATAAAAAGCCAGGATTTTTTTATGCAAATCCAAAAAAAGCAGTGATCGATTCGAATTGCATCATATTGGTCTATAGAGCTCCAGGATATATTTCTTGGCTTACTTTTCTTAATTGAGATTCCTTCATAATAAAAACTGATAGTTTGCTGGCTTTTCTTCCAGTTAATATAAGTGATCAATAATGAAATAAATAATATGAGCAGACAGATCAACAACAATCGAAATGTATAAACAAAACCTAACGCTGGACCATTTTCACTGGATATTCTCCAATAAAGCAAAAATATTGAAGAAAATACCAAGATATTAATCACAAAAATAAAGACAATCCAAAATCCCCATTTCCAACTGGCAATCGGATTGAGTTTAATACTACAAATCCTTCTGGGAGTGCTGGCAGTTTCGCCTTTTTTCATCTATCGATGTCTGCATTTATAAACTCAAATGGAGTAAATAAGTGCTTCTTTCTTCATTAGTTTTGATAATAGCTGCAACATCCATGCCAATCTTAATCAATTAAGCCCATGGATTGTCCATCCCCAATAATCTAACCAGCAGCTTGCTCCTCTTGTTTATGGCGTGTTCCTTCTGCAAGATAGGCTAAACCAACACCAATAAAATAAAGAAGAATCATGGGTAACATAACCAGACTCATATTCACTGGGTCTATGGTAGGGGTAATCATGGCGGCTAGGATTGCAATAACCACTACGGCGATTCTCCATTGACCTAAGAGGGATTTACTCTTAACTATTCCTACTAAAGCCAGGAAATAAATAATAAGCGGAAATTCGAAGGTAATCCCTAACCAGAATAGGACAGTAGTCACAAATGAAACATAACTTGAAGGTCTTATTTCTGTTTTAATCCCCATTACCTGTGTCAGCCAAGGGATCCCAACCGGTAACATAACAAAATAAGCAAAAGCCATTCCCGCAAAGAACAAGATGGAAGCAATCGGAATAGTCACCAGACTTCGAAAACGAGACTTCCTTTTTAATCCCGGGGCAATAAACAGCCACAATTCAAAGATAATATAGGGTAGCGCTAAAGTAAAACCACTCAATAAAGCGACCCGCATAAAAACGCCGATTGGTTCCGTAACATCAATCGCAACTAAACTATTTAATCCGCCAACTGGCTGAGCTAGAAAATCAACAATTCTAGAAGTATAGATAAAGGATAAACCTGTGGTAACTGCAATAAAGATCAAAGCCCTAAAAATATGCTTGCGAAGTGCGTCTAAATGAACTAAAACACCAGATGGGTTTTGGATCGTTTTTGTCAAAGTATCTTCGATTGGTACGTCATCATCTTCCTCTGTGAGAAGATAATCAACATTTTGAGCTAAATGGGAAATCCATTTTTTTACCGCTTGAACAATCCAACAGCAAAGTGAGTAGGGAAGTTTAATAACGAACCAAATATTATTTAAAATACTGCGCATAGTAATTAGGATGCTGGATTGGGAGGATTTTCGGAAGCGTTCTCTTCAACTTCGATAATAATTTTTTGATCCTCGTTATTTTCGGGGGTAGGCAAGATAATTTGAGGTGGAGTTAACCAAGCGGCAATATCTTGATCGGTTTGTTTAAGAGATTTCGTTACATCCTCAATTTCAGTTTCTTTAAGCAAGTCTTTAGGTGTGGGAATATCCTTAATGGCTTCTTCTAAATTCGCTTCGCGCATGAGGGTTGTGGGCAATTGTTTAATTTCTTGGGTGGCTCTTTGAACTGTTTTCCAGGTAGATGAATGGATCATTTTGTTGAGAAACTTACCTATAGACCGACCCGTTTTGACCATATCGGAAGGTCCTAACACGATCAATGCTATGAGGAGAATAAGAAAAAATTCTAATGGACCGATGCCAAATATTTCCATTTTTCAGTCAATTCTATCTCCACCCAGTTCAGATTGTTTAAGATACCGATTTAATGATTGTTGAATTTCATTTTTGTGCAACGCCAAGCTTCCTAAAACTCCATTGACGAACCTCGACGAGCTATCAGACCCATAAAGTTTTGCCAATTCTACCGCTTCATTTATTGCAACTTTGACTGGAGTCTTCCCAAAAACGGCAAATTCCCATAATGCAATCCTTAAAATATTACGATCTATGGTCGCAATCTGATCCATAGGCCATTCAGGAGCGTGTTCAGCTAAAAATTGATCCAAAATTTCAAATAGGGGAGTTACACCAACTACGATCTGGTGAGCAAATTCTTCAGATTTGGGATCGATCTTCTCTTCAGCCATTCTTTCCTGCCAAACTAATTCAGGTGGATGACCTGTGATATCTATTTCGTAAAGAGCTTGAAGGGCAATGCTTCTCGCTCTAGTTCGGGGTTTCATACTTTATTTGTCCACTGAAATTTGTGGATAATCAATATCTTCAATATGGACATTTACTCTACCCACTTGCATACCTACCATCTCTGAGATAGCTCGGTTTACTTCTTGTTGAATCATACGGCTCACTTCCCGAACATTCACATCGTTTTTTAAAATAACGTATAAATCAATATACACCGTATCCTCTGTAACTTCAACCTGAACACCATCTTTATTGGTTTTGTTTAGAATGCGGCTGACCGTTCGAGGAGGGTTTGCCATCCGGCTTACCCCGTCAACACTTAGGCAACTTAAACGCGCGATGGTTAATAGAACCTCTTGCGCTATGGTCGTTTTACCTTCTGCTGTCATTTTCTCTCCTCCATATCATCAAATCATTGCCATCCCACCATCCACGCCAAGGACTTGACCAGTAATATATCCCGCTTGGTCGGAAGCTAAGAAAGCCACTGCAAAAGCGACATCCTCCGGAATTCCCTTCCTGTTCAATGGAATCATAGATAAAAGTGATTGCTTTGCGTCCTCTGGAACATGGCCCCAAATTTCTGTTTCTATATACCCAGCAGAGATAGCATTAACCGTAATATTTCTGCTCGCTACCTCTCGAGCCAACGCTTTGGTAAATCCAATTTGACCAGCTTTCGAAGCGGAGTAATTACACTGCCCGGCATTGCCAATTTGTCCGGCTACGGAGGTGATATTGATAATCCGACCACTTTTCTGACGAATCATCGTCCGTAAAGCGGCTTTAGAACAGTTGAATGTCCCCTTAAGGTTTACTGCTTGGACATCATCCCAATCTTCTTCACTCATCATCATAATAAGTTTATCGCGAGTGATTCCAGCATTGTTTACCAAAATATCTAATCTTCCAAAGTGTTCAACAGTTGATTTTATTAAATCGTATGCTTCATTGAATTCAGCCACATTCGCTCTGAAGAGCATGCCGACCCCTTCTTCAGACTGAATTTGTTGAAGAACTTCCTCGGCAGCTGGTTCATTATTTCGGTAATTTATGACCACCTTTGCCCCTCTTCTAGCTAGTTCTAACACAGTTGCCCTTCCGATCCCACGCGATGCACCTGTAACAACCGCTACCTTATCTGTCAACAACAATGCTCTTAGGGAATCCATTTTCTATCTTCTCCGAGTGTGATTATACCGCATCCAACCGCTCAAAGTCAGCAGGTGCACCGATCGAAAATACCTTAACCTGATTATTGATTCTTTTTATTAATCCAGTTAAAACGGCTCCATTGCCTAACTCGATAAAACAATCTACACCCTGCCCGATCATATAATTAACCGAGTCGGTCCAATATACTGGTGAAGTGAGTTGTGCTTTAAGGTCATTTTTTATTTGAGTGACAGAGGAAAGTGGTAAATGGCTAACATTTCCAATGATCGGAACCAAAGGATCATGTATCGAAATCTGGTCAATAATTTGGCTAAATTCTTCTTTAGCAGACTGCATAATGGGAGAATGGGCAGCAACACTCACTGCTAGTGGGATCGTCTTCTTCGCACCGCGTTTCTGAGCTTCTTCTAACGCTTTTTGAATTCCCTGTTTTGAGCCAGATATCACGATCTGGCCAGGGCAGTTATCGTTAGCGATTTGGACTATTTCCCCATCCGCATTGATTTCTCGGCAAATTTGATCGAGAGTGCCTTTTTCCATTCCCAAAATTGCTGCCATACCCCCAGGATTCAATTCACCACTTTGTTTCATCAGCCTGCCACGCTGATGAACAAGAAATAAGCCATCTTCAAACGATATTGCACCAGAGACGACCAGGGCTGTGATTTCTCCCAAAGAATGCCCTGCTACGAACCTTGGAATAATAATTTCTAATTTTTCATTTAATACTTTCCAGACCGCAATTGAATGGACAAATAAAGCAACCTGGGTGTATTGAGTATCATTTAGAATTTCACTAGGACCTTCCCAACAGAATTTACTGATTGGATAACCAAGGATTGAATCTGCTATGGTAAATATTTTTTTGGCAACTGGAAATTCTTTAGCTAACTCTAAGCCCATCCCAATCGATTGCGATCCTTGGCCTGGAAATAGGTAAGCAGTTTTTCCTGGTATCAACGGGGACATAGACTTTAAAATCAGTACGAGCCGTGTTTCTCACGGCCCGCCCTGTTTATTTTTTCTCTTCTATTGTGATTACTTCACGCCCTTTATAGTGTCCACAGTTTGGGCAAGCGCGATGGGGAAGCCGCATTTCTCCACAATTGCTACATTGGACAAGGTTCTGGGTTTCCAGGGCATCATGGGTTCTTCGCCGATCTCGTCGGCTACTTGATACTTTTCGTTTTGGTTGTGGAGGCATAACCTTCAAACTCCTTCTTCTATACTAATAATTCATGCGAATGCCTGCCCAATTGGGCAGGCAAACATGATTATAAGGGATGACAGGCTAAGATGTCAAGGATTTTTGGTCTGATAAAATTTACAGGATATATAAGTTTCCAACTTGAAAATCTACTCAATTACGACTATTTTATTTCATTATCTTGTCCATTCGGCGAAACTTTTTCACGTATAATAAATATACCTCTATGAAAGGATCCAGATGATGATCAAATCGAATAAACAGATCATATTCTTTCTGGTTACAGTGCTAGCATTTATCAGCTTGGCATGTAACTTGACAAATATTGCTGCACCAACCCCGATCTTGTTTCCAACGGTTGATTTCACTATGACAGCAATCTTTGGAACAGTTTATCCATTAACTACCCCCACTAATCCCTCGTTGATATTTATTTCACCGACATCAGTTGAGGAAAATAACATTGAAACTGTCACTTCAACTAACGAATTAATCCCTACTCAAACAGCAGAATCCCCAACCCTAACTTCAGTTCCAACCCAAACACCAAAACCCACTAAGACAAAAGAGAAACCAATTTCTTATGTTGGGCCAAATCGTCATAATGTTTATCCCGTCGAAGCTGTTCAACTAGATTCTCCGCCTACTATTGACGGTGTATTTGATGAATGGGGTTTAGATAAATATAATATCAACTATGTAGTGTATGGATTAGATAACTGGCGTGATGCAGCCGATTGTTCTGGTACTTTCATGATTGGATGGGATAAACATGCCTTATACATTGCCGCAAAAATAAAAGATGATCAATATCAACAACATGCTATAGATGAAAATATCTTCAAAGGAGATAGCCTAGAGATTTTGTTTGATCAACAAATTTCAACAGATTATTACCTGGCAGCTTTGTCCAATGATGATTACCAATTAGGGATTTCCCCTGGTAATCCTGATCCAGGAATAAACTCTGAAGCATATATATGGTTTCCCCAATCGGTTGAAGGAAAACAATCAGATGTCAAAATTGCTTCAACTTCAACCGCTGATGGTTATCGAGTAGAAGTAAAAATACCCTGGAGCGTTTTTAATGTAAACCCATCGGTTGGTTCTATATATGGATTTGTATTTTCTATCTCAGATAATGATAATCCTTCAAAAGATGTTCAGCAGGGTATGGTCTCCAATGTGAAAACGCGCCAACTGGTCAACCCCATGAGTTGGGGTGATTTAATCCTGAGGAAATAAAATGGATTTAGAACAAGATCGAGGCTAACTCTTGGCGATAATTTCTGGTTTCTGGATTTTCATTCCCCAGTACTTCTAAAGCGCCCAAAATAATTTGTTTCAATTGACCTTGATGAAAATTCTTATCCTGGCGTAGGATGTCCAGGAATCCATCCAGCGCAGCAAAATAATTCCCCTTTTGGATCAAGTGCAAACCATTTCGATAAGCAGCCTCTTCGATATCATCAGTCTCCTCGAAATCATAGCCCTGATAAGAAATTGCTTTTACAAGAGGAATGATGATTTCTGCAGAAACATACTCTTTGCTGGGAGGGAAATTTTGCAATATTTCAAGAGTCGGTTTATATTTGTTTTGCCTGATAAAACATTTGGCAAGCTCTAAAAGAGCGCGCGGATTATTCGGTTGAACTTCGAGCGCTTGTTGATAGGCTGTTGCAGCTTCATTGAAATCATCAATTTGATAAAAATGGTCCCCTTTTTCTATCCAAAGGTCAGCGGGATTAGGAATAATATTCTTAATAAATTCCCGAATTTGTGTCTCAGGTTGAACTCCTACAAATTCCCCAACAGCTTGCCCGTTTTTAATTCCTTTCACGTGGGGAATACTGTGGACTCCCATTCTAACGGAGAGATTAGAGTTTTCATCCACATTAATCTTGGCTAGTCGAAAATCACCTTCTGCTTCAATTGCCAATTTCTCTAATATAGGGGTTAATAGTTTGCATGGCGAGCACCATTTTGCCCAAAAATATACTAAAACAGGTGATTGATAGGAATATTCCAACACCTGATATTGAAAATCAAATTCAGAAGCATCAATTATATCTTCGTTCATAGCTTGATCGAATTCTCACTCATCGCCCGAATCAATTATACCCGGTTGATTGATATCGAGAACCTCACCATGAACATTTATGATCACTTTTAAGCCGATCATCCCTAAATATGCGCGGGCTTCTTCTGGTATACCGTTTATCTGTAAAAGTTGAAATTGATTCCCGATATTTTTTAATTGATTTTCAATGATCGCCCTTGAAAATGGATCCTCTTGCCCAAGCATTTTGGCAGCTTGTTCACTAAGCTCATCTTCATGACCTACAATTTGTGAGATCATGGTATTGAATATTTGACGGTCAATTTGTTCTGCTGGAATATGGCGATGAAAACCATGATCATTGACTACGTAAAATGGCTCTTGTCCAACATAGACTGCTTCAACCGGTTGGTCATTTTCATCAAATATCAATCCATCAAAAATATGTTTTGCTACCATTTGAAATTTATTTCCTCATTGATGAATATATACAATTGTACCAACTTTAACGAAGTCATACAACCAGGCTGCATCTGGAATGGAATAATTCACACATCCGTGACTCATGGGAACACCAAAATTATGATGCCAATAGGTGCCATGCAAACCATAATCTTGATAAAAGTACATTACATAAGGAACATCGGGTAAGAAATATCCGGGACCCGACATGTTGGCATAGCGATATTTTACATAAATTTTAAAAACCCCTGTCACTGTCGGATGCAACCATGTCCCAGTTGAAACCAGGAATGTCTTCACTCGTGTTGATCCAATATAAGCTGAGGACCTTTGAGAACTTAAATCAACCTCGACCCAATGCTCAGACTCACTTATTCCTTTCGGGGGCGAGATTAGAGGTAAATTATTTGCCGGCTTGGTTTTTATAGGCTTATTTGGCTGGTTTTTCTTTTTGGTGCTGGCTTTTTCATTTGTTTTATTACCTAGCGTAGCTGTTGGTTGAACTGTAGGTGACAAAGTATTTGTCGGGGTTAATGTTGGTTCAGGTGTATTGGTTGGTAGAGGAGTACTTGTCGGCGCTTGGGTAAATGTTGGTGTTAAAGTTGCCTTTTCGATTGTAGGATTATCCCCTAAAATTAAAGTGGCTTCTTGTAGGTTTGGAGAAAATGCAATGGAAGGGAAAACCGGTGATTGAATTATCAGGATTAATGCACCGCACAAAAAGATGAATAACCAAGGGAATAATAATTGACTGCGTTTGGTTCGAAAAGGAAGATTGACGTTTGCTTGAATTAATTTGGGTTTTAACTCTACTGGTGGCGTTGGTTTTGATGCGGCAGCTTTTGTTTGATTTGTTTGAGCTGCATACCATTCCAAGCCTTTTTTGGCAGCTTGATTCTGCGGATTAAGTTCTAATACTTTTTGAAGATAATACACAGCGCTTTCAGGTGAGGATACAGCTGCTAGAATTAACCAGGCATCTTCATTGGTGGAATCATGAGCAACAATTTGTTGCGCAATATGGCGAGCAGTTTTTTTATCTCCCCTACGCAATGCTTCTCGGGCGGCTTTTAGATCCATCTCGATCGCCTTTATGGTGTTAAGGATTGATATCCTCGTTATTTAAATAGCAGAGCAAACCACTCGTAATACCCTGGGCAACCAAATCTTGTTTTTGGGTAAGGATCTGACGGTCTAGATTCAAGAATCCCACCTCGATAATTGCAGCCACCGTATCTGGACTGATTTCATTGAAAGCATGATAATCTTGCATATCGCTGGTTACGCTATTGTGCAAGGCAAGGCCAGTAGTTTGAGCGTATTTCTTCCTGAGGCATAACACTAATCTCGCTGATTTTTCTGGATGGGGATTCGATAAAGCCGCTGCGACTTTAAAGCCAGTGGCTTCATTGTTGATAAAATCACACGAGTCAGCATGAATTGAAAGCAACAAGTTGGCTTTATAGTTAGCTAGTTTTGGATCAAATTCGCGTAAAATCTCTGATTTAATCCCCTTCTCCGCTAATTTTTTTTGTACCAAAGAAGCAACCGCTAAGTTAATATCCACTTCTTTGAGTCCATCGGAACAAACTGAACCAGAATCGTTCCCATAATGTCCAGCTACAATCCCCACCGGGATAACCACTTCTGTAGCGATTGGATTAGGACTGGAAAGGGTGGTTTCGGGGGATATTTCTTGGTAATCATTCAAAACTGGATTTGGAGAAATTCCTGGTTCAGTCCAAGCTGTAAAAAGAGACGCGAGCAAACCCGCAACCACTATAATAATCG
>DHFN01000010.1 GCA_002402275.1 Anaerolineales bacterium UBA4823 | reverse complement strand
GTTCGTTCCTGAAGTGGAGTGCTGCCTTAGGTGGAACAGCCGCCCTGGCTGGAGGATTGAAATACGGCTTGAAAGCAACCAAGGCAGCCGCACAAGCAGCAACAACAGAGGGCAAATGGGTTCCCGCAGCCTGTTGGCATAATTGTGGCGGACGGTGTGTAAATAAAGCTTACGTTGTAGATGGCGTTGTTACTCGCCAAAAAACCGATGACACCCATCCGGACAGCCCTGATTATCCGCAAATGAGAGGTTGTGCACGTGGACGTTCACAACGACGCGTAGTTTTTGGGGCTGATCGTTTGAAATACCCAATGAAGAGAAAACATTGGGAACCCGGCGGTGGGGATAAGTCTCTGCGTGGTCGTGATGAATGGGTACGTATTTCTTGGGACGAAGCATTAGACATTGTTTCAAGTGAAATCAAGCGTATAAAAGAGGCTTATGGGAATGAAGCGATATTTCTTGCCGGTGGAGATGAAATCGCTAATACTTTAGCTCTTTATGGTGGTTATGTGCCATCCCCGTGGGGAGGATCATCCCTTGGCACTTGGGGAAATGGTGTAGATCATATGATCGGAGCTATGAGTTGGGGCGTAAGTGACCGGTTCGAGTACCGTAAATCAAAATTGATTGTTATGTGGGGAAAAAATCCAATTTGGACAAGTGGTGGTAACCCTTCGTATAACTTTCTTCAAGCTAAAAAAGCCGGAGCGAAATTCATTTTTGTTGATCCGTATTTCAACGATTCAGCAGTCGCCTTAGCAGACGAGTGGATTCCGATTCGTGCCGCTACTGATACAGCAATGCTTTTTGCTATAGCTCATGTTCTTTTAACAGAAGATGATCCAACCAAAAACCCACTGATTGATTGGGATTTCCTCAATCGTTGTACAATAGGGTTTGATAAAGATCACCTTCCTGAGGGGGCAGATCCAGAGGATAATTTTAAAGATTATGTTTTAGGTTTGGACGCCAGTGGTAATCCTGCACCAGAGGGTCATAAAAATTTTCCGGCTAAAACTCCCGAATGGGCAGCAGAAATTTGCGGGGTACCCCCAGCAAAAATTCGCTCATTTGCCCGGGAAATAGGAACTACAAAACCAACGGCATTTCTATGTGGGTATGCTCCAGCGCGAGTAAATGAAGCGCAATCAATCCCCCAAGCAATTATGACCATTGGAGCGATGATTGGGAGTATGGGTGTTTCCGGTGGGGGAGTAGGACCGATTCTTCATGGGAGAGATTGCGATCGTGCATTAGAAGCACCGCCATTGATTAAATTGGGACCCACTGGGGTTAAAGGGGTGAAAAACCCGCTTAGTTCTTATCTCATAAACAATACCGAAATTTGGAGAGCGGTCTTAGATGGTAAGATAACCGATGCTGCTGTCGAAAAGAAAGATTTCAATATCCAGCTTATTTATCATGGCAACGGCAATCGTCTTCAAACAATTGAAGGTCAAGCAGATGGAATTGCTGCTCACCGTAAAGTAGAGTTTGTTGTAGCTCACAATTATGTACTTGCACCCAGTGCAGCGTATGCTGATGTCGTTCTACCCGCAACGACCTGGTGGGAACGATTTGGTGGATTTTCTTGGGCTTATGCTTTTAGTGAAATGGTACTATACTACGATCAGGTAACCAAACCACTCTTCGAAGCGAAGGATGATAGCTGGATTGCGGTTGAGATCGGCAAGCGACTTGGTGTTGATATTCAACAAATTGCGCCAGTTCCTCTTAATCAACAGATATATAACCAACTTGCAGGAGCGCAAGTCGTCACAGCTGACGGAACAAATTTTGAGACCTTACTTACTTTAACTGCAGAGGATATTGCTTCATTGGGTGTCGAAGGTCAGCCACAAACCGGGAAAATAGCATTCAAGGATTTCAAGGAAAAAGGTGTCTATCAGATCGAAAGGCATCCGGGCGATGCTTTGGGATTTGTTGCCTACAAAGCATTTAGGGATGACCCTGCAGCTAATCCTTTGACAAGTGAGAGTGGTAAGCTTGAAATTCACTGCCAATCATTGGCTGATTTAAGCAACTCCCATGGATGGACAAATATTCGTCCAATTCCAACTTATATACCCCCTACCGAGGGCTATGAAGGGACTTTTTCTGATTGGAAAAATAAGGTTAAAGGCGAATACCCCTTGCAGCTTTATACGATCCATTATGCTCGCCGATCACATACGATTTTTAATCATGTCCAGCAACTTCGCCGGGCTTTCCCTCAGGAATTCTTTATCAATGCTCTGGATGCGGAAGCTCGCGGAATCAAGCATGGTGATATTGTTTTGATCAAAAGTCGCCATGGTCAGGCCATCCGACCGGCTTATGTTACCGATCGAATCATGCCCGGGGTGGTGGATCTACCTCATGGGGCTTGGGTAGAAATATTCGACGAGAAAGATGGAATAGATAAAGCTGGGTCAGATAACTTTATTACTGCTGCAGTCCCTACGGTTACAGGGCATCAGGGTTTCAATAGTGTCAATGTCCAGGTTGAAAAATGGACGGGAGAACCCCTTGCCCCAGATTATACCTGGCCTCAAAGAATACCCTTAAAGGAGGCATAAAATGGCTAAACAACTCGCGTTTTATTTCGATTCAAGTGTATGTACAGCTTGCAAAGTATGTCAAATTGCCTGCCAGGACAAGAATAATTTGCCAGCAGAAATCCGTTGGCGCCGGGTTATCCAATATGGAGGAGGAAATTGGGTACGGGATGCAAATGATAAATCACTGCTTATCCCTAGTAACGTTTATGCCTATTCAGTCTCCATGGCTTGTAATCATTGTGAGAATCCGATATGTCGGGATGTCTGCCCTGCCGGAGCCATAACCAAGCGTTCGGATGGGGTGGTATTGATCGATGAGAATAAATGTATCGGTTGTCGTTACTGTGAATGGGCTTGCCCTTATGGTGCACCGCATTTTCGTGAAGACCAAGGCGTGATGACCAAATGCACGTTCTGTGAAGACTTACTGGCGAAAGGCGAGAACCCAGCTTGTGTGGATGCCTGTGTGATGCGTTGCCTGGACTATGGTGAACTTGATGAATTACGCCAGAAGTATGGCAATTTAGATGCCATTGAGCCTTTGCCAAGTGGGAACTTCACCAGTCCAGCGCTGGTTCTCACACCCCACAAGCATGCTCAACCGAGCGGAAAAGGCACTGGTCACATATTGAATCTACCAGAGGAGCTGTGATATGAATGTAAAAGAATGGGCATTAATAACCTTTACCATCCTGACCCAAATGTCAGTTGGGACGGTCTGGGTGTTAGGGATCGTACATTATTATGCGGCAAAGAAACATGGGATGGAAGAAGCCGATCGGCTGAGTGACCGGGCATTGCTGGCAGTCGTTCCGGTGGTTGTTCTGGCGTTCTTAGCCTCCTTGCTGCACCTCGGAGACCCGCTGCGGGCACCCAATGCGGTGAATAACCTAGGCAGCTCGTGGTTGAGTCGGGAGATCTTCACCGGGGTGATCTTTGCGGTGCTGGTGGTGGTATTTGCCTTCCTGCAATGGCGCAAGATCGGGAGCTTTGCATTACGGAACGTGATTGCCTGGTTAGCGGCGCTCGATGGGTTAGCGTTGGTGCTGAGTGAAGCGATGGTGTACTATGTATTGCCGACCCAACCAGCCTGGAATTCGTGGGTGACGATCGTGTCGTTTTTTGTGACCGCCTTTTTGTTAGGGGCATTGGCGATGGGGGTGGCGTTTGTGGCGAACTACTCCTATGTGCAGAAGAAAGAGCCGGGCTGTGCGGAAGTGCAATGTGAGCTGATGCGGACGAGCTTACGCTGGATTGCGATAGCATCGGTAGTGTTATTGGGAGTTGAATTAGTGGTGTTGCCGATCTACTTAGCGACCTTAGCGACGGGTTCGTCTGCGGCATTGCAGAGTGCTCAAATGATGATCGATCCGTTTGGGTGGGCGTTAGTGTTGCGAGTAGTGTTGGCGTTTATCGGTGCGGGAATATTTGCGGTATTTGTCTATCAAAATGCGCAGAGTGCTGGGCGGGAGAAAATCTTGGCGAACCTGGCTTATGCGGCATTTGTGTTGGTGTTGGTGGCGGAAGTGTTAGGACGGATGATGTTCTACGCCACTCACGTGCGCATCGGAATCTAAGCAAATAAAAAAACCGATTGGAGATTGTCTAAAAAGCCATCCATGTCATAATGAGCGAAGCGAGATATCTATAAGGTAAGAAAAGAATCCCTGCTTCGCTCGGAGTGACGACCCTCTTTTGAGCAATCTCCAACCCCATTATTGGTGAGGCATCATGCGAAAAAACATCCTTGTGTTTCTGATCCCACTTGTCATCCTGATAGCAATGCTCAGCATATTGAATCCTCAGAATACCTTTGCCCAAACAAGCGGTCCCGAGGTGATCCAACTTTCAGCAACTGGTCAAGGGCGTGCATTGGCAGTAGCATATTCACCGACCGGGGAAATTCTGGCGATAGGAACATCAATAGGAATTTATTATTATGATTCAACCACATTAGAACTGATTCGGTTTGTACCAACTGAAACCTGGGTACGTGCCATAGCCTTTTCACCCGATGGACGATGGCTGGCGAGTGGTTCGTATGATGCGACCGTGCGACTTTGGAATGTAAGGGATGGGACACTAGGGAAAGAATTAAAAGGGCATACGGCTTGGGTGAGAGGATTAGCCTTTTCGCCCGATGGTGAACTATTGGCAACAGCGTCGGATGATAACACGGTACGCATCTGGCGAGTTACAGACGGAAAGACAGTCAGGGTGATTAAGGATGGGGTAGAGGGGGTGAAAGCTGTAGCATTTTCACCGGATGGGGATCTGCTAGCGACTGGCGGATTTGACAAAAGCATTCGATTGTGGAATGTTGGAGAAGGCAGCCTGGTTCGGGAGCTGAAGGGGCATAGAGATTGGATAAGGGCATTGACATTTTCTCCGGATGGGGAATATTTAGCATCTGGTGCATTTGATGCCACCCTGCGGTTATGGCGGGTGCTGGATGGGGAAATGCTTGCAACCCGGGAAGAACACAGTTCGAGCGTGCTGGGAGTAGCCTTTTCACCTGATGGCAAGCTATTGGCTTCAGCATCGGTGGATGAGACCGTGAGGTTATGGGCGATGCCGGATGCGAAACCCTATGCACTATTGAAAGGGCATCAAGATTTTGTATTTAGTGTGGCATTTTCGCCGGATGGGAAGAAACTGGCATCTGGAGCTGTCGATAACACCGTTCGAATTTGGGAAGTTCCGCAGGCGGCTAGTTCATCGGCCCAGGAGACTGTCACAGCTCCATCAGATTGTCGTGCCTGCCACCATCCTCAGAGTCGACAAGAACCCCCGCGAGTAATAGAAGCTGAATGTGCCGTTTGTCATTTGAATGGTGCTCTTGGATTAAATTGGTGTCCGGCTTTTTCTAGAACGTCAGGGACGACCACTATGTCGGTCAATTCAGCTGGAATATATAGTCAAAGTGGAGTACCTCATGATAATAGGGTATTTGGTATCGAAATTTCTTCGCCTGGAAATGGAGAGCATCTTTATTCATTGGGGGATATAGTATCTGCAGTTCCTGTCAAAGGAAAAATTTATTCTACTGGAAATAATTTGAAGGATATTCCAATCCAGCTACAAATCCAATCTGAAGGATTTTTGACTACAACCCTAGAAACTTTTCCTGGCACTGATGGAAATTTTGTGTTTAATATCAATATCAGCAATACTGACTCGGAACTTGATTTAATTCGCACTACTCGTACTCAAGCCCCAAACGAAAATAGTTGTTGGCGTTGTCATGATAAGTATAGTGTTGCCAGCACGAAGTTACCAGCAGGACAATATAGGCTCGTTGTAACTGCAATATTAGCAGATGGGTCTAAGGTTTCTGATGATCGTTGGGTGATTGTTGATCATGGTCATTATATTGCTGTTCAAATTAAGACCGAGATGGAAGGAGAAAGTCGGATAGTTCCAAATATTCCAGTTACAGCTTCAACTCGTCTATATGAATGGAGAGGGCGGATATTTTCTGTGGATACTGATCAAAATGGCAATGGGATTATCAATATCGAAACCGTATCATATGAACCAGTGAATTATCAATTTCAAGTAAATCCGGTCGTTGTAGATGGCGTCTTATATGAAAGTGTTGAACCAATTGAGGTCAACCTGCCGGCTGGAGCGACCTCTGCTCCTCCGGTTACGATCAAAGTTCGAGGACAATTAGGACAAATCCAGGGGCATATTAGCGGTGCGAATAAACCTTTGAAAATCTGGGCAATTCAAACTCCCAGTGGTTCAACCCAAAGTGTAATCACGGCAGATGATGGAACATTTGCTTTTTCCGATCTTCGCATCGGTAAATATCTGCTTACAGCAGACCCGCAATCTCTGGCGGAGCAAAAATTGACCATGAAGGCTGAAGCAATTGATTTAGCCCAAACACCTACAGCGGAGATTGAACTCAAAGCTGCAATGGCAGAAGGCAGTGAAGTAAGGGGAATAGTGAAAGACGAAACGGGAACCTTTTTGCCCTTTGCCTGGGTCAGAGGGGACGCCCAAGCCCAAGCGGTAGATCCCAAGACCAGTGAATATACAATTATGGGTTTGCCAAAGGGAAAGAATACGGTGATTGCCAGTGCGCCGGGATACTATAGTCAAGCTGGAGTGGTAGATGCAGATAAATTCGATTTTGTACTGATACGGCGACCTGAAACCAAATTATTTCCATGGGGCAGCGGGAATATCAGTTTGCCTCCTGAGACGATTGCCAAAGTTGAAGGGACGAATATATCCTTTGAGCAAGGTTGGCTATGGGGGAAGGGTGGAGAGGCTGCACCTCTGACTATCCGGGTGAGCGGTGTCCAAATAACCATCCCGTCTGGTTCCTTTGCATTAGAGCGAATTCCTACACAGGATGCCTGGTTTTATTTGTTAGGCGGCACTGCTCAGCTGGAGATGGCGGCAGAGAAGCCACTTATAGAAATGAAATCCGGGCAGATGGTTCGGATAAGTGCGACTGAGCCGCTTCAGGTTGTAGATTACAATCCCGTAGTAGTTCAGGCACTGCATGCAGGTCAAACATCTCCAACTTCACCGGTTTGGCAGCCGAGCCTCTCAGCACAAGTTCGTTATCGTCTAGCAATGGTGGGTATAAGCACTGCCCAGGCGATTACATTTGCCACATACGTCTTGATCATATTGTTGTTGTTTGGGCTCATAATAGGTGGATTGGTTTGGGCGGTAAAACATTGGTGGTTCAAACCAAAAGTTTAGCCAAACTATAACCAGGATTTTTGTTAATCACACCAATCAAATTTCGATATCTTGGGTAGCCCAAGCTAAGTGTCAAGATTTGTCCGATAGGGGGTGGTCATCCCGAGCAAAGCGAGGGAT
>DHFN01000087.1 GCA_002402275.1 Anaerolineales bacterium UBA4823 | reverse complement strand
GTTGAGAATGTATCCTTTCAGGTATGCGAACAAGAATTTGTTTGCATATTAGGTCCCTCGGGGAGTGGAAAATCTACCCTGCTTAGAACTTTGGCAGGTTTACTCCGCCCAACCAGCGGGGAAGTATTTTTCCAGAGAACATTGATGACCGAACCACGTCGAGATATTGGCTTTGTTTTTCAAAAGGCGAATCTAATGCCCTGGCGAACAGTTTTACAGAATATCACTCTCCCTCTGGAACTCCAGGGTATTCCAAAGAATGAAGCCTTTAAACAAGCCCAAGCGTTAGTGGAGTTGGTTGGATTGTCTGGCTTCGAGAATTCTTTGCCACGGGATCTATCAGGCGGCATGGCACAGCGAGTCGCCATCGCGCGGGCGCTAGTGCATGATCCAAAAGTACTTTTGCTCGATGAACCTTTTGGGGGATTGGATGCTCTGACCCGCGAACGGATGGGGGATGAATTGCTCCGTATTTGGCAAGCCCGTCGAAAAACGGTTGTGATGGTCACTCATTCGATTCCAGAAGCCCTCTACTTATCGGATCGGGTTCTGGTTTTTACACCCCGTCCTGGCACCTTGAGATTGGACTTGCCAGTTTATTTTCCCCGCCCTCGCCAGGATGAAATTCGCTATTCTCCCGCATTCAGTGAACTGGCAAAGTGCCTGCGCCAGGAAATTGGCTAGTTCCATTTTCCTACAGCGGCTTTGGATCCTCTCCCTTAGATTCGGAGGGAGAAGATCCATTGGAAAACTGGATATTAACCGCTAATTTTTGTACCAAGCACCTCTAAGAATAACGCTAGCCATTTTTGATGAGCTGGCCAGGCTGGCGCAGTGACCAGATTGCCATCCTTGATTGCTTCATCGGCATTGATATCAACAAATATACCTCCTGCATTGGTTACATCCGGTCCCACCGCCGGGTAAGCAGAGACTCTGCGACCTTTGATAACCCCCGCGGCAGTCAGGACTTGTGCTCCATGGCATATTGAAGCGACCGGTTTATTGGTTTCGAAGAAATGGCGAGTGATCTCTAAAACGCGGGGTGTTAGGCGGATGTATTCGGGGGCACGTCCACCAGATATCACCAAGGCATCATAGTCTTCAGCTTTGATATGATCGAAGGTGGCATTGAGGGTGAAGTTATGACCAGGCTTTTCAGTGTAGGTTTGATCCCCTACGAAATCATGGACGGCTGTTCTCACGGTTTCGCCAGCTTTCTTACCCGGACAGACAGCGTGTACGGTGTGTCCCACCATCTGCAGGGCTTGGAAGGGAACCATCACCTCGTAGTCTTCAACATAATCACCAACTAATTGTAAGATTTTTTTAGTCATGGGATAATCCTTTCTACTCATTCAAACTTAGGGGAAATAAAAAAAAGCAAATGGATGGATAAGAATTACTTTTTAGCTTTTATACCTCCTCTTAGATATTTATGGTTTTGAACTATATCGGAAATTGTCTCAAAAGAAAGTTGTTACTCTTTGCTAAGTGAGGGATCTTATTTTTATAATTAAGAATCTCGCTTCGCTTGATATGACATTCATGTCTTTTTGGACACTCTCTTTAATTATAATCAATTTGGAATTGTTCATTGAAAAAAACTAGAGAATTGGATATTTATCGAATCATTCGCTTAATTCAATCATCTGACATGACCATCGAAAATTCAATCCACTTGACTATAAAAAGTATTCAATTTGTCAAAAGTATACAAAACTTTCCTCCTCCTCTTATTTCCAGTATTCAGAGAATATTTGCCATATTTATTCGAAAGAATCAATAAAGTGGTATATTAAGAGATGAGATCAGTTTTGGAAATTCGAAGATGAAACAACAAAAAATATTTCATATTTTGATAATCGTGATGGTTGGCTGGATGTTGTTATCATTCAATATCACTCGGGTGCTTGCACAAAATCAACTCACTTTACGGTCATTGGAAGTTGATTTATGGCCAGAATATGATCGCCCTTCCGTGTTGGTAATTTATCATATCACCTTACCAGCAGAGACGAAGCTTCCTGTAGAATTAAAAATACGGATTCCAACTAGTGCAGGAGAACCCAATGCAGTGGCTGTCCGTGAAGCCGATGGTGCCCTTTTAAAGGTCTCCTATACCCGCACAGTGATTGGCGATTGGAGTGAAATTGAGTTCTCTGCAACCATGCCCCAAGTTCAAATTGAATATTATGATCCAACTATAAAGATATCGGGCAATAGCAGAAATTTCACCTACCAATGGCAAGGGGATTATGCAATCGAACAATTAAACCTTCAAGTCCAGCAACCCGTTGGGGCAAGCTCTATGACCATCAACCCTAACATGAATAAAACATTTAAAGGAAGCGATGGTTTAGTCTATTTCAGTACAGAAGCTGGTCAATTAGACCTGGGTCAAAGCTTCAATGTGAGCCTGGAATATCAAAAGACCACCGATACACTCAGTGTCGGAAGTTTGCAGGTGCAGCCAAGCGTTCCAATGGGGAGTGTAACCACTACCCGCCGTACATTTATGAATTACTTACCCATTCTGTTAGGAACTTTGGGCTTTGTATTAATTTTTGGAGCTGGCTTTTGGTGGTATTGGCAATCTGGGATTGGGAAAGAGCGCTCAAAGGAGACTCATCGCCGACGGAAGTTAGTCATCGCCCCCGCAGAGGTTATTCCAGAAGGAGATATTTACTGTCATCATTGTGGAAAACGAGCCCAGCCTAGCGATCGTTTCTGTCGGGCATGCGGTACGAAATTGCGAATTTAATTATCCCTTCCCAGCAATGTGAACAATGGACTCAATCTTATTGGTAGGATAAATTGGAAAAAGCGGATCCAATTTTGGAGGTATATTAGGCAATGGATACGTCGAATATCGAAAAGAATCTATCAAAAAACAAAACCAACCGAACGAAATTTATCATTGGCGGTTTATTAATCATCATCGCGATTGTTTATTTAATTGTCTCTTCTACCCAAGCCAATGCCCAATATTTCATGACCATAGAAGAATTACAAAGTAAGCAAAGTCAAATAAGTGGACGCGATTTGCGAATTTCGGGTGCTGTGATTGGTGGCACGATCCAATATAACCCTCAAACATTGACTTTATCTTTTGAGGTGGCAAATGTCCCAGCAGATAATAAAATCATTGACGAACAGGGTGGTCTTGCTAAGGTTTTACACACAGCGGTTTCTGACCCCTCTCGTCCTCGGTTGAAAGTCATTTATCAGGGTGTCAAGCCGGATTTGTTGCAGAATGAAGCGCAAGCTATAATGACCGGTAAGTTAGGTGATGATGGGGTGTTTTATGCTCAGGAACTCTTACTCAAATGCCCAACCAAATATGAGGATGCCATTCCACAACAAGCGGGAGGATAATTTGGCAAATAGAAATACATCAATGGAGACTTTATGATAGCAAATATTGGTTTTGGCGCCCTATGGTTTGCGCTCGTCGTTGCTGTGTATAGCATTGGTTCAGCTATTTATGGAGCCAGACGTAAATTAACCAACTGGGTGGATAGTGCTCGGAATGCGATGCTGCTCACTTTTCCTCTCTTAACCATCTCGGTAATCTGTCTAGTCATATTATTGGTGAATGGCAACTTTGAAGTGGATTATGTCGCATCAGTGACTAGCAAGAGTATGCCCCTTTATCTGAAAATTACTGCCCTTTGGGGAGGGCAAGCCGGTTCCCTTCTTTTCTGGACTTGGGCTATGTCTGCTTTTGCATTTGCTGCGACATTGCGTAATTGGGAACGCGATCGTGAATTTCTCCCTTGGGTAGTTGTGGTTTGTTCAATAACGCTTTCATTTTTCTTGGGATTGATTATCTTTGTAGAAAACCCCCTTGCCCGGATTTGGGTTCTAGGGGGAAACCTGGCGATTAAGTCAATGTTTCCACCTACCGGAGCAACTTTACTGTTTCAAACCGACGGGCGTGGTTTAAATCCATTACTTCGTCATCCTGGGATGATCATCCATCCTCCAATGTTGTATCTTGGATTCGTTGCCTTTGTTATCCCTTATGCTTTTGCAGTCGCGGCACTCATCACCGGTCGAACCGATGATCGGTGGATCCGCATTACCCGTCGTTGGACCTTGGTGGCTTGGTTGTTCCTCACTTTAGGGCTGCTCTTAGGTGCCCGCTGGGCTTATGATGTTTTAGGTTGGGGAGGATATTGGGGTTGGGACCCGGTCGAAATTTCTGCTCTCATGCCCTGGTTGACGGGCACCGCATTTTTGCACTCAGTCATGATTCAGGAAAAGAGGGGTTTATTTAAACGATGGAATATGTTGTTAATCATTCTGACCTATGACTTAGTGCTTTTTGGGACGTTCCTAACCCGTTCTGGAGTATTGTCCTCTGTGCATGCATTTGCCCAAAGCAGCATCGGTCCTCTCTTCTTCGGGTTTATCGGGATTACTTTTATAGGTTCGTTAGCCTTGTTGCTTAACCGCTGGAACGATTTGAAATCCGAAACGCACATGACTTCATGGCTATCGCGCGAAGCGCTCTTCTTATTGAATAATTTTTTGTTCATTGGCATCTTGATTGTTTGCTTTTGGGGAGTGATCTTCCCACTTATCTCCGAATTGGTAACCGGGCAAAAAGTGACCGTTGGACCTCCGTTTTACGAACAAGCAACTGCTCCTTTGTTTGCTGGTTTGTTGATGCTAATGGGCATTGCTCCCTTAGCTGCCTGGCAGCATTCGACGGTTAAGACGTTAGGAAAATCCATTTGGAAACCAGCTGGCATCTCGTTAATCATCCCGTTGATAGCTTATCTTCTTGGGGTTCATAATTGGGCAGCCTTATTCGGGTTTTGGTTAATTGCTTTAGTTGCTTCAGTAACCATATATGAATATGGGAGAGCAGTGATTGCGCGTGCCAGAAGTCATTCGCAGTCTTGGTGGCGAGCATTTTGGGAATTGACTGGTCGTAATCGCCGGCGCTATGGCGGCTACATCATCCACCTGGGGGTGGTATTAATAGGTTTGGGCGTCATTGGTATGCAAATGTTCCAAACCGAAACACAGGGGACGCTTGCGCAAGGTCAAGAACTAAAATTAGATCAATATACAATCCGATATGACTCGATCGCGATTTTTGATACAACCGATGGACGAAATATTGCCCGTGCAGTAGTCAGCATTTATAAAGATGGAAACTATGTGGGTGAGATTTACCCGCGCCGAGATTATTATATTGAATCACAACAACCAATGACCATCCCGGGTTTACGGAGTACCTTAGCAGATGACTTATACGTGATACTGGTAGATTGGCAGGCAATCTCATCGAGCGCAGCAACTTTCAAGGTATATCATAATCCATTGGTAAATTGGCTTTGGATAGGCGGGCTAATCTTGATCATAGGCACCTTTGTGGCAGCCTGGCCAGAACGTGAAATACAAACAAGCCGGGCGAAGAGCCATAAAAAACAGCTGGCAGGCAGTAACGCATGAAGGAGGTTAGATTAAAGATGAGGAACCGATTCCCCCATCGAACTGCTTCTCTTCTGATCAGTTTATTGGTCATATTTTCTATCCCGATATTGGTAAAGGCTCAATCAGGCTCACCAACTTCGGTCACGGATGATGAGGTTAATTCAGTTGCCCGGGAATTATACTGCCCGGTCTGTGAAAATATTCCTTTAGATGTTTGTGGAACTCAGGCATGTGCCCAATGGCGGGAACTAATTCGTCAAAAACTCGAAGCAGGGTGGTCAAAAGATCAAATTAAGGTATATTTTGTGGAACAATATGGCGACCGCGTATTAGCTACTCCGCCAGCCCGGGGATTTAATTGGTTGATTTATCTCTTCCCCCCCTTATTGATCCTTCTTGGAGGAATCATCCTCTATCGGAGCATAAAGATCTGGAAGGCTGCTCCGCCAGCTCGAGAAAACCCAAACGAGGAAGTTCCACTCGAAAAGGATCCTTATTTTGCTCAGATCGAAGATGAGCTTAAAAAGCGATGAATAATTGACCTCCTTGATCAATTTAGGAATGGTGATTTAAACAAAACTATGGAAAATCAACCTGCTGAAAATCAGCAAATATCGAAGAAGAAAAAAATATCTTGGGGACATCTTGTTATTTGGATAGTTCTGATTTTGTTCTTGATTGTGCTAGGTTTGGGCTTGCTCCGTTCTCAAGAAGGACCAATCGGAATAAATGACGCATCGCCAAATTTTACTCTCACCACTTTCGAAGGTGAAATAATCAAGATGTCTGATCTGAAAGGAAAATTGGTTTTGGTAAACTTCTGGGCGTCCTGGTGTACACCTTGCGAACAAGAAGCGAGTGAAATAGAAATGGCTTGGCAGTCTTATAAAAATTCGGACAAGGTTGTTTTCTTGGGAGTAGATTATGTAGATACAGAACCGGAAGCCCGGGCTTATTTGCAAAAATATCACATCAGCTATCCGAATGGCCCAGATTTAGGAACCCGAATTTCTCAATCATTCCGCATTCGTGGAGTTCCCGAAACTTATATTATTGATCAAAATGGATTGATTCAATTTGTGCAAATTGGGCCATTTCGATCGAGTTCTCAAATTCAATCGGTGATCGACTCATTACTCAATCAGTAAGGGAAAATTATGGATATTGGTTCAATCTTCTTATTGATGGGGATATTTATCTTGGTTACCTTATATGTCACGCGCCCTTTCTTGGTACGGCGAACCACCTTGGTAACCAAAACTTCCCAAACTCTGTCTGCATTATTATCAGAGAAGGAAAGACTTTTATCTGCCCTTCAAGAATTGGATCTGGATTACCATTTGGGGAAAATTCCAGCAGATGAATATCCTCAGGAGAGGCAAGATTTGTTAAACGAAACTGCCTTGGTTCTGAGACAGATAGATGCGCTCAATCAAGTCCAAGATAACGGACAAAGAGTAGATAAAGCAGATCAATTGTTAGCAAATCAGTCAAGTTCCCACCGCCCGGTTGTTACGGATGCATCCCCGGATGATGAATTGGAAGCTTTAATTGCCGCTCGGCGGCGGGAACGAATTGAAAAGGCAGCCGGTTTTTGCCCACAATGTGGCAAACCGATCCAGCAATCAGACCGGTTTTGCCCTAGATGTGGCACACCTTTGCAGCAGGAAGAAGAGCATGCTAGTTAAATTAAATCAACTGCATAAACTGTTCTTTTTTCCACCTTTACCTAAAAAGATTGGAATGGTTTTCTTCATTGCTTTTTTATTAAGCGGTTGTTCTCTAAATCTTACAGGAGATGTAACTCCTCCACCGGGAGCTGAGCCCGTTTCCCTTTTACGCACTCAGCCGGCCGAATCTGTGGAGGGTGTTTATCCCCTTGTTCCGCCAGATCCGAAAAACGGCAAAACCATATTTCTGGAGAAGTGTGCGCCCTGTCACGGTGAAAATGGTGCCGGGGATGGACCACGGTCAGCGACGCTCTCTAACCCAGTATCCCCCCTTGGTTCTACGGAGGTTGCTCGCCAGGCAGTACCTGCTTCCTGGTTCTCAATCGTAACGAGGGGAAAATTAGAACGATTTATGCCCCCTTTCCCTAGCCTGAGCGACAGCCAGCGCTGGGATGTGGTTGCCTATGCGTTATCTCTAAGCACTTCAGAGAAT
>DHFN01000186.1 GCA_002402275.1 Anaerolineales bacterium UBA4823 | reverse complement strand
TGGGATACCTCATATGAGCAGTCGATTCCCCCTCAAAAGAAATGGGCTTTCACGACAGTTGATAGTGTATCAACCTCGTTATATCAACAAATCATATCAATTAAGAAACAAAAAACACAACCAAAAGAGATACCTATAGACCAACAATTTGCTCAATTAGAACACTCTATTCAGAGAAAAGGTCAAGTCATTCTGTATGGTCCCCCGGGGACGGGAAAAACCTATATCGCACGCCGTTTTGCCGTATGGTGGCTATTAAAGGAGCAAAACGCTAATAGGGCACAGATCGTTTTAGGTAATTCCAAACAATTAGAAACTGAAGAGCGCAGATTGAGTATTAGCGCTTCATCACAGCGAGTTTGGTGGCTTGTCGCAAATCCAAGTGAATGGAGTTGGGAACAATTATTCAAATATAAAAAAGGGTCTTTCCGATATGGGCGTTTTCAAAGAAATTATCCATTAGTCCAACCCGGAGACCTTGTTATTGGATATCAAGCTCGCCCCGACAAGAAGATTGTTGCCATAGCCAAAATTACTAAAGGATTAAATGAAGTTGAGGGTGGCAATCCGCATATTGAAATTGAGCCGTTGCTTCAAATTCACAACGGTCCGACTTACGAAGAAATGACTCAAGATGAAATTCTAAAAAATTCCGAACCGATTCGCAACAGGTGTCAGGGAACTTTGTTCATGTTAACTGCAGATGAATCCCAATATCTGTTTGAATTAATCTCAGAGAATCAACCTGAAATTGACAAGTACATCACATCGGGCGAAGGAATCGGATATTTAACCTGGTTGACATTTCACCCATCCTATAGCTATGAAGATTTCGTTGAAGGTTTTCGGCCTATTGAAACAACCACCGGTTTAGTTCTTAAACTCGCCGATGGGATTTTCAAACGAATTTGCCGTGAAGCGCTTGCCCACCCCAACCAAAAGTATTTGGTAATCATTGACGAAATCAATCGGGCAAATTTGGCTAAGGTCTTGGGAGAATTGATAACCCTGCTTGAGAAAGATAAAAGAGGGATGCAAATTACATTACCTCAGAGTAAGGAACCTTTTACTATTCCTCCCAATATTTACATTTTGGGCACAATGAACACTGCAGATCGCAGCATCAAATTATTGGATGTAGCGCTCCGCCGGCGGTTCGCGTTTTTTGAACTTATGCCTGAACCTGAATTATTGGAAGGCACTATTATCAATGGTTTGCAGGTTGATGCTTTACTTGAAACATTGAACCAGAAAATCGCCAAATCTGAAGGCCGCGAAAAGCAAATTGGACATGCGCTATTTATGTCAGACGGTAAACCCATTTCTGAACCAGAAGAATTGGCAGATTGCTTTAGACAAGATGTTCTCCCGCTATTGCAAGAATATTGCTATGACGATTATTCAGCATTAGAAAAATACCTTGGCTCAAAAATTGTCAACGTAGATGAAAACTCGCTAAATGCTGACCTCATAAACAATGACAACGACTTAATTGAAGCATTGACGGATTTAATAAACAGCCAGGATTGATCCATGCAGACTTATGCAATTGGTGAATGGAAATCCATCACTGTCGAAGAATTTTTCCATCCTTCGGATCAGCCAGTAATTACTCAATTACGGTTAAGTGACCGAGTTGAAATTGATGAACTCAAGGAGGGAATTCGGATTAAAGCAAAATCCTGGGTGGGTGTAATTCATTTCCAAGATTTTGAGATTCAGATCATTCCTAAACTGGCCGGTGAAAATCTTGGTCTTGTTAATATGTTAACCTACACAGCCGGTGTAACTGCTCTTAAACGATATGAGAACAAACGATATCTTGAGATTCTAAAACAGGGAAGTTTGTTTGACCTAGTAGTTTGGTTGTTTTGTGATGCTTGCGAAAAGATTCTTGCTGGCGGCATACTTTTTGATTATGAACGGCAAGAAGAAAGCCTGACAAGTTTACGTGGGCGATTGCTTATTGATAAACAATACCGACGAAGATTCGGCCAGATTGATCGATTGGAATGCCGGTTTGATGAGCATTCCAGCAATATTTTAGAAAACCAGTTGTTGACTCTTGGATTATTCAAATCGGGGAGATTAGCGCAGGATGGTCTGATTCGAAACCGCGCCCGAAAACTATGGACGATCTTGTCAGAAACATGCCAAATCGATCAATTGGACATCGAAGCTGCACGGCACGAGATTTATTACAACCGATTAAATGACCATTATCAAGATGCTCATCAACTTGCCTGGATGATTATCGATGGATTAGGTGTCGAAGATCTATTCAAGAGCAATCAAACGCCAAGTTTTGCGTTCCTGTTAGATATGAACAGCCTGTTTGAGCAATTCTTGAATAAGTATTTGACAGAAATCCTGCGAAAAAATGAAATGACGATTGCATATCAACATCATGACCGGTCTATTATTTGGGATATTTTTCGGAACCGATCATATTCTCAGATCATTCCTGATTTTTTGGTATCCAGTGGTAATTCATCGAACCGTTTGGCAGTAGATGCGAAGTACAAGATCTATGACACTCGCAAGGTAGATCCAGGAGATATCGCTCAGGTTTTCTTATACGCCTATGCATTCGATCATTCATCTCAGCCCACCTCTGTGCTCATCTACCCAACCGAAGAAAAATCAGATCAACGGGCATCAATGGTGATCCGGCAGTCAAACCAACCGTACGGAGCCAGGATCCACGTGCTTGGTTTGAATATACCAGAGGCTTTAGAAGAGATCCGAGAGCGGCGACCAGGAAATAGTGCTGCTCTGATTACAAATATGTTAAATACTGCTTTTGTATAAATTCTAA
>DHFN01000066.1 GCA_002402275.1 Anaerolineales bacterium UBA4823 | reverse complement strand
GAATTCAATTTCAAACCCCAGTTGGATCGTTTTGGATTGAGATCATATCCCCCCAAGTTGAACACACCCAATTAAGCCTGATCAGGGGTGGGATACCAATTTACGGAAATGCTCAGGTTGGTTCCCCGTATGGCTGGTTTTCACCTACGTATGCAAAATTGGAACCAGCGATTTCGCTAATCGTAGACCAGCAAACGAATATTCCAGGAAAGATACTGACGGTTTTCAAATTTCCAGCAGAAAATAAAATGGATGAATTCTGATGAAAATTCTATTGATTCATCAGGCATTTGCTGCTTTAGATGAACCCGGTGGCACCCGCCACGTTGAATTATGCAATTATCTTGCGCAAAATGGGAATATAGTGCATATCATTACCAGTCCAGTGAGCTATCTAACGGGTAAAGATCAAGACCGCTTGGGAATTGAAACACTCCAAGTAGGGACAGGGCAAATTAAAATCCAACGAGTCAATATTTATCGGGAATTTCATCGAAGTTTCGTTCACCGCACTATCAGTTTCATCAGTTTCATGTTTGCTTCTTTTTGGGCGGGATTGCAAGTAGGGGATGTGGATATTGTTTGGGGCACTTCCCCGCCCCTATTTCAAGTTGTTACCGCTTGGTTGATTGCGCGCATTAAAAAGGCACCATTCCTTTTCGAGGTACGGGATTTATGGCCCGCCTTTGCCATTCAAGTAGGGGTTTTGAAAAATCCTATCCTGATCCGGTTATCAGAATGGTTGGAACGTATGTTAATCAAACATGCTGATTGCGTTGTGGTTAATTCTCCGGGATTCATTGAACATGTTCAAGAGCGCGGGGCGAAACGGGTGGAATGCATCCCCAATGGAGCGGATCCGCAATTATTTGATCCAATGAAAAATGGGGGCCAGCTTAGAGACCACTATGCTTTAAAAGGGAAATTTGTTGTCCTATATGCAGGGGCTCATGGTATTTCCAATGACCTGGGGACGGTTTTAAACGCTGCCAATTTATTGAAGGAAGAACGGGATATCAGGGTTGTTTTAGTGGGTGATGGGAAAGAAAAAGCAGCTCTGATCCAGCAAGCCAATCAGATGGGGTTATCCAATGTTTTATTTCTCGATTCTGTGAAAAAGATCGAAATGCCTGAAATGCTGGCGATGGCAGATGCTTGTTTGGCTATCCTTAAACCGATTCCACTCTACGGAACGGTTTATCCAAATAAAGTATTCGATTATATGGCAGCAGGAAGACCGGTCATTTTAGCGATGGAAGGGGTGATCAAAGAACTGGTGCGACAAGAACAAGCCGGATTAGCAGTTACCCCTGGGAATGCTCACGAAATAGCCCAGGCGATTTTAACACTGAAGGCACACCCAGAACTAGGTAAGTCTATGGGAATGAATGGCAGAAGGTTAATTGAAACTCAATTTAACCGTCAGATCATTGCTCAGCAATTCTTACAGGTTCTTCAAGATTGTCAGAAACGGAAAAAATGTATCTAGAGCTCATAGGTTTGGTTCGGTTTCCGATAACTTCAGATAAATAAGCGGGTTTATAAATTTGGTTTTTTATTACTGGATGGATAATAGCAAATTTTTCTCTGTGCAAACTGGAAGGGATGCGGTATCATGGTGACGCTAGAATAGGAAATGGAGGCGGAAAAATGAAACGGGCAGTGAGTATCAGCATTGGTTCTTCGAAAAGAAATAAAGCAGTTCAGGTTGAATTATTGGGCGAAACCGTCTCGATCGAACGGATTGGAACAGATGGGGATATGGAAAAAGCCGCTCAAATGTACCGTGAGTTAGATGGTCAGGTGGATGCATTTGGAGTGGGCGGAGCGGATTTGGGTGTGTTGGTTGATAATAAATGGTATCCGTTATATACAGTACAACCGATGGTACGTTTTATTAAAAAGACTCCGGTCGTTGATGGCGCAGGCTTGAAAAATTCATTAGAATATCATTTGGCATCATTTATTAATTCAAAAATAGGTTCATATTTAAAAGACAAGAAAGCATTCATCACCGTAGGGATCGACCGTTGGGGGATGACGAAATCTTTTGTGGATAATGGTTACGAATGTATCTTTGGGGATATGATGTTCTCTTTGGGGTTACCCTTTACAATCCGGACGATTTCAGCCTTAAAATTTTTAGCGGGGATTTTTATGCCCATTGCGGGTCGCTTTCCATTTGAATGGCTATATCCGACCGGTGAAAAGCAAGAGGAACGGATTCCCAAGTGGGGAAAATATTATCACTGGGCTACAGTGATAGCCGGTGACTGTCATTACATTAAACGCCATATGCCTGAACGTTTGGATGGAAAGGTGATTGCCACGAATACCACAACTTCTACAGATGTGGAGATATTTCGGAACGCCGGTGTAAAGTACTTAATAACATCTACACCGGTAATTGATGGACGCTCTTTCGGAACAAATATGATGGAGGCAGCTCTGGTGGCAGTGGCTGGGAAGGGGAGAAAATTAAGTGTGGCTGAATTAAACGAATTAATCGCTAAAATCGGATTGGAACCTCAACTACAGGAGTTAAACTAATGTTACCAGCGATTGTGATTGCCGGAGGGATCCCCCAGGAAGGTGAACCTTTATACCCGCTAACTCTAGGAAAGCCCAAAGCTTTATTAGAGATTGCGGGCAAGCCAATGGTCCAATGGGTTTTAAATGCATTGGATGAAGCTCAAGAGATTGATCAGGTCGTTTTGGTGGGTTTACCAGAGTACAATTCGAATCAGCACAAAAAAGTAGTAGCTAGTATTGAAAACCGGGGAGAAATGCTTGCAAATATTCGTTCGGGGGTCATGAAAGTGCTCGAAATCAATCCACAGGCGCATCATGTAGTGGTGGTTTCCTCAGATATTCCAGCCCTAAAAGGGGAGATGGTTGATTGGCTAGTACGCACCACGATGCAAACTGATGAAGATCTGTACTATACCGTCGTCAGCAGGGATGTCATGGAGCGTAGATATCCTAATTCCAAACGATCATATACCCGATTAAAAGACATCGAGCTTTGCGGGGGGGATATCAATGTCATTAGAACCTTAACCGTTACATCCAATGACAAACTGTGGAACAAAATTATTGCGGCTCGCAAAAATGTGCTCAAACAAGCTTCATTAGTGGGTTATGATACTCTATTCTTATTACTCTTTCGGAGAATCACATTGGACCAGGCAGCTCAGATTGTTGCACCGAGATTGGATGTTACTGGTCGGGCAGTGGTTACTCCCTACGCTGAAATGGGAATGGATGTGGATAAACCACATCAATTCGAGCTAGTCCAAGCTGATTTACTTCAACGCCAAAAGGGTTAGGGACATTTGTGTGGCGAGGCTGTTTGAGTGGGATCAAGTCTTATCCAGTAAACTGCGCATAGCTATAAACAGGAAGGGAATCCACTGGATAGCTGCCGTGTTGGCTCATTCTGCAGATTCATGGTTTTGGATTGCAGGCTTAATTTTAATTTACTGGGTTGGAAACCCAGTTTGGAAATCAATCGCCCTCCGTTATTTGATCGGAATCCTGGTGACAGCTTGTCTGGTATTGGGGATTAAATTTACTATTCGAAGGAAAAGACCTGAGGGAGATTGGGGAGGAATATATCGGATGACCGATCCCCATTCTTTTCCCTCTGGGCACGCCGCTCGATGCATCCTCATCATGGTATTAAGTTTTGGGTTTACGCCGACCTGGTTAGCTATGATCATTAGTATTTGGGCTATCCTCGTTTCGGTTGCCCGAGTTGGGTTAGGCGTTCATTATTTAAGCGATGTCATTGCTGGGATGATTCTGGGTGGTTGTATTGGAACAGCTTACCTAAGTTTTATTTCTTAAAAAGTTGGTATCTGGGTGGCTGCTAGTTCTTGTTTGAAATGATCTAATGCCATTACTGGTGTCGGATCGACTTGATATGCCATGGCTAGATAATAGGCAACGTAATCTCCAAATTGCAAGGTCGTCCAAAGGTGAGCTAAGGATGTATCTCCCCGGGCTTCGACGACATCGGTGCTAATCCCTTGCAGCATGAAAGCCTGTTTGGTCATGTCAATCCGAATTTGATGGCGGGGGTTGTTGAAAGAAGAATGCAAGAAAAGAGCAGCTATCTGAGTGAGGAGATTTTCGGGGTGTTCAGTGCCTGCCAGAGTATTATGATCCGCTTCGGGTAAAAATTCGTATTGTGCCCAGGCTTTGGCAAACTCATTTATTTGCCCTTTCCAGCGCCTGGCAACTGGAGCTAGGAATCCAGCCCCGTACACGGATACCCACCGTCCAACCAATTGCCCGGCAATCCTTTTAGCCGGATTCTGGACTGTGGGAGTTTGCGTTTGGAGCTCAACCTGAAATTGTCGCATAGCCTGGATTGCCCCAAAAAGATCAGCTGTCGGGTCAGGGAGAATACTCAAGCGCACAAAGATCGCCAACAATAAATTGAAAGAATATCCAACCGCAGCCCGCGGTTGTCCTTGATAATCATACTTCCATAACGGTAACCCTTTTTCAAGTGCAATTCTCTCGACTTGACCGCCGGTGGTGATGGCAAGAATTGAACACCGATTGTTTTGGGCGGCTTCCAGCGAATATAAAACTTCTTCAGTATTTCCAGAATGCGAAGAGGCAATAACTAAAGTATCTGTCCCATAAGCCCAGGCGGGCAAATCGTAATCACGAAAAACCGTCACCGGAATTTTACAGAAATGGGTGACATAGTAACTCACTAAATCCGCACCGATAGCAGAACCGCCTACACCGGCAATGATGATTTTACTTAAAGGAGGAAATTTGGGCAGGTCAAATTGCATGCCTAAATCCCAAGCTTTTTCAAGTTGGTCTGGGAGATGTTCAATATGCCAGAGCATGTTTTGGCTGTCAATCTGACGGAATGCCTCGAAATCATCTAAATTCATTTTTCCTCCAGAATTCATTTAAAATCATAGTAGTATGAGGGAAGGGTTCTTTATTTGGATTTTTGTGATTGAGCTATGAGCTGGTTGATCCGTTGATAGAGCTGTTTTTTGGGTAACCCGACTTGTGGCGAAAGTTCATTGGTGATATCCTTGACTGACTTTTTGGCTTCCAAGTTTTTTATTATAATCGTATTTATTTTATCATCATCCCAAATTTCAGTTTTCTTCTGAACGCCTTCCACCACAAGGGTAATTTCGCCCCGTGGAGCAGACTCCTGATAATGTGCAATTGCTTCGCTTATATTTCCACGATAGAATTCCTCATGTATTTTTGTCATTTCACGAGCAATGACTATCCGGCGGTCTCCAAAAGCCTCAAGCATATCTATGAGAGTCTGGGTTAAGCGGTGGGGTGCTTCAAGAAATAGCAATGTAAAGGGGTATTGGACTATATTTTTTAATGATTTTGTTCGGGCATTTTTCTGGCGTGGCAAGAACCCTAAATATAGAAACTGGTGGGTTGGTAATCCTGATGTAATTAATGCGGCAATCGGAGCACAAGGGCCAGGAATTGGAGAAACTGAAAAACCCGCCTGAATAACTGCATTAACCAGATCATAACCAGGGTCGTTTAATGCAGGTGTTCCCCCGTCTGAAACAAGTGCTACATCCCCTTGTTGCAAAGCCTCCAGGATCAATGGGATGCGTAGATTTTCATTGTGGTCATAAAAACTCACTAAGGGCTTTTTTATTTGATAATGATTTAACAGTTTCAGAGTATGGCGGGTATCTTCTGCAGCGATGACTGAAACGGATTCAAGAATTTTTAGGGCTCGATAGCTAATATCATCTAAATTACCAATCGGGGTTGCAACCAGAAATAATTTGCCCATTATTGTTTTGACTCACTCTCGGAAGAAGATAAGTCAACTTTGGGCTTGTTTAACCAAGCAATGATCACCTTGGCAATATCGCGGGCAGCATTGGGACGGGCGATCCGTTTACAGTTTTCCACCGCGATTTGATACTCGGTGGGTTTTGTCAGCCAGGTGAGAAGAGCTTGAGTTAAACTCTCGGATGTGGGTGTCCAAAATCCGGCACCTCGTGAGACAATATAAGAGACATTGCCATCCTCTTGTCCTGGCAAGCGGCTATATATAAGCATTGGTAGTGCAGCATTGAGAGCCTCTGTGATGGTTCCCGGACCGGCTTTGGTGACCAAAATATCAGCTGCTTGCATGAAATCAGGCATCTCATGGACAAACCCATAAATATTAACCTGATGATTCCAGGTTTGACTTTCGAGGTTTTCTTTGAGCTTTTGATTGCGGCCACAGACAACAATGAGCGAAAGGGGGTGGGATAATTTGTCAATTGTGTGGGCTACATTTTCCATAGGNNCACCGCCACCCGCCAGCAATATCGTGGGCAAATCCAACTCCCATCCTAACTGTTTGCGGATTTGGGGTTTAGCTTGTCTCTCCTGGCAGAACCGTTGTGCTACTGGAAGTCCGATTACTTGGACTTGATCTTCCCGCATTCCAAATAAAAAAGCACGTTGGCGGGCTTCCTCGGTTGGAACAATACAGAGATCTTCCCGGCGGTGATACCAAAGTGCATGAGTGGTTACTAAGTCGGTCACAACAGTGATGAATGGTGGACGATGAGATCCTAATGCCCGTAAAAACAAAGCATTGGCAAATGGGTGAACCGAGACAATCAAATCACTGGGGTGAGTTCTGTTGATTCGGCGAATATTGCGGCGCACCATGGGCCAGGCTCCATCGGTAATTAATTGGGCCTGCCAATAGCCGTTGCTAATATAATAACCAAGCCCCCAGGCTTTAGGCATCCGCACCATCAGTGGATATAACTCGGGCATCCGATCCAATGGTTTTGGAGCACATTCCTTAAAAATATCTACCATATCAGTAGAAATTTGATCACCATATTCAAGTTTTAATGCCTCGATCAATGCTTCAGCAGCACTGCGATGCCCTCCACCGGTATCCGAAAAAAGGAATAAAATTTTCGCTTGTTCAGGAAGAAAGGGTTGAATTGTCATGACTAGTGATCACTTTTTTAAGACGATGGGCAAGTTCTCTACGGGATAATAAAACCCTTCGTCCACAAATAAGACATTCTAAACCAATATCAGCTCCTAGACGAACAACCTTCCATTCGTAACCCCCACACGGGTGAGGTTTGCGTAAACGGACGACATCATTAAGCTGTAGATCTGGCAACATATTTTGGATTATAACAAAATTCAGTGGGAAAAAATTTTGAGTTCCCCTTGGATGGTATAATTTCAAGATGGAAATAATAAAATATGCTAGATCTTGATCCTTCCACTTTAATCTCTCATCTGATTGTATTAGTGATTGCATTTTCGTTTCATGAATTTGCCCATGCTTGGACTGCAAACTATTTTGGCGATCCTACTCCAAAAATGAATGGACGTTTGACATTGAATCCATTGGCTCACCTGGATCCCATTGGGGCGTTGCTCTTGTTAGTGGCTGGGTTTGGTTGGGCAAAGCCGGTTCCCATCAACCCCTATGCTTTACAAAAAAGATCTTCCTCGGCAGTGATGTGGGTGTCCTTAGCTGGACCAGCTTCAAATTTGCTGATGGCTATTGTGGCAGCTCTGCCATTCCGTTTTGGGATTCTGTCACTAACCGATGCTTTTATTGCTATCCAAACCCGCTCTGTACATATCTTGCCAACTATTCCTCAGATCGCCTATATTTTTATTCAAATTAATTTGCTCCTGATGTTATTCAATCTGATCCCCATCGCACCTTTAGATGGAGAAAAAATTGTCGAGTATTTTTTCCCTCCATCCTGGTTACAGGTTTTAGAAACCATTCGACCTTATGGACCAATTCTTCTGATGGCAATTGTATTTTTAGGTGTCTTAAGTTATATTATTAATCCACCCTTGAGTTTACTGATGCGAATATTGGTTGGGTAAAATTTGGATTGGAAATATCGAATCTGGCAGTTTTGGAATACTCTCATCGCAAAGCCGACGGAGAGCGATTTGGTGATTGTAAAACAACTTCTTCCGCTTGATTTACAGCCTCTTTTCTTCCAAATGACGAGAGGTGAACAAATCCATTCCATCCGGGTTTGTAAAGCATTAATGGCTGAGGGTGAAAGGGATCCCGATTTATTAGAAGCAGCCTTGCTACATGATATTGGGAAGACGATTTATCCGTTGAAAATATGGGAACGGGTTTGGATAGTTTTAACGAAGGAGGGCCGGGAGAATATCCAAAACTCCTACCGAGGAATCTCAGCTTCATCCCTAAAACAATACCCATGGTGGAAAAGAGCCGGGATTGTGGCGGAAAACCATTCCGAATGGGGAGCCCAATTATTGAGGGGATTTCAAGTTAATTCGCAATTAATCTGGTTGGTGCAGAACCATCAAGAAAGAATAGCAATTGGTGAAGGAAATACTAAAAGAATTCAATTAGAGAAATTAAAACAAGCAGACGATAGATGTTAGGAGTGAAAGATGACTGTTCAAATCACGATTATTGGATTAGGAAGGACAGGCAGCTCGTTTGGGTTAGCCTTAGGAGAACATAAACAACAAATCCAGCGAGTGGGTCATGATAAAGATTTTACCATCGCAGCCAATGTTCAGAAAAATAATGTCATTGATCAATTTAACCATAATCTTCACGATGCTGTTATTAATGCGGATCTAGTTTTATTAACTACTCCATTCGACCAAATTTACTCCACGCTAGAACAAATTGGCTCTGACCTAAAAGAAGGGGTGGTAGTTCTGGATACAAGTAACGCTAAAGTGACAGTATCTGAATGGACGAAAACCTTATTGCCAAAAGGGCGGTACTATATTGGATTGACGCCCATGATCAGCCCTCAATATTTACTGGAAGAACAACCCACAGCTCATGCTGATTTATACAAAAACAGTCTCATCGCAATTTGTGGGTTACCCAATACTTCAGCAGATGCTTATAAATTAGCCACTGATTTTGTCACTCTGGTAGGTGCACAACCTCTTTTTACCGATTTATTCGAAATAGATGGATTAATGTCAGCGGCAGAAATAACCCCCAGACTCATTTCTAGCGCTTTGGTGCGAGCTTTAATTCTACAACCAGGGTGGCAAGAAGCTCGTAAATTTGCGGGGAAAAATTTTTGGGATATAGGAGCACCCTCTGGACGCATTTCATCTGCAAAAGAGTTCGTACAAACCTGGCAAGCAAACGAACAGAATCTAGAACGGTTATTAGATGATGTCATCAGGATGTTGCAAATTTGGCGGGACGATCTACAGGCGGGTGAAACCGAACGATTAATTCAAGAACTCGATCAAGCTCAAAAAGATTACCAACTTTGGCAAGCAGAACGACAAAAAGCAGGTTGGAATCAATTTGAAACTCCTGGCGGATGGGATAAAATTCCCAACAGTTCCGAAAGAATTGGCGGTTTATTTGGCATGAATTTGTTCAATAAAAAGCAAAAGGAGAAATGAGATGACAACAACCCTCAATTGGATAGAAAATGAGCTAAATTCACTTAAAGATGCTGGTTTATATAATCGCATTCGTACAATTAATTCCCCCCAAGGCGCCTGGTTAGTAGTGGATGGGAAAAGAGTGTTGAATTTTTGTTCCAATAATTATTTGGGTTTTGCCAATCATCCCAAACTTGTTCAGGCTGCTAAAGAAGCCATTGATCAATATGGCATTGGTCCCGCGGCAGTACGGACGATTGCTGGGACAACGAGTTTACATACTGAGCTAGAAAAGAAGATGGCTGAATTTAAAGGGGTAGAAGCTGCAATTACCTTTCAGTCTGGTTTTAATGCCAATATTGCCACCATTCCAGCTCTGGTGAGCAAAGAGGATGTGATTTTTTCGGATGAGCTAAACCATGCCAGTATTATTGATGGCTGCCGGTTATCGGGAGCAACAATTATTCGTTATGCCCATTGTGACCCTCAAGATTTAGAAAAGGCATTAATCGAGCATCGAGGTCGTTATCCAAAGGCAATGGTCATCAGTGATGGTGTTTTTAGTATGGATGGAGATATCGCCCCGTTGGATAAGATTTATGAAGTGAGCCGAAAATATCAAACCATCTTAATGGTGGATGATGCGCATGGGGAAGGGGTACTAGGACGTGGAGGAAGAGGAATTGTAGACCATTACCATCTGCATGGCAAAGTGGATGTAGAGATTGGAACTTTGTCCAAGGCTTTCGGTGTAGTTGGGGGTGTGGTTGCCGGCAATGCTTTGATTGTGGAGTGGTTACGCCAGCGCGGTCGTCCTTTCTTATTTTCATCGGCGATGACCATCCCAGATGTGGCAGCCTGTTTAGCAGGGTTAGAAATATTACAAAGCTCTACTGAGCTGGTGGAAAAGCTATGGGAAAACACCCGCTTTTTTAAGGAAGAAATGAAAAAAGCTGGATTTGACTTAGGCAGTAGTGTTACACCGATTACGCCGATTATGTTAGGAGAAGCACAACTTGCCCAAGAGTTCAGTAAAGAGTTATTCGAGAACCAAGTGTTTGCAATGGCAATCGGTTTTCCAACTGTTCCCCGCAGAAAAGCACGTATTCGGGTGATGATTTCCGCTGCCCATCAAAAAAGCGATCTCGAAAGAGGCTTAGAAGCATTTGTTAAAGTTGGGAAAAAACTAGCTGTAATTTAATGAAACCCGATCTGATTAATTTAAAGATTAGGATATTTACCATTTTTGGATTATAATAATCCATTATTTAATCGTCAGCCTATTCGCTAAAGGAGGTGTTTAGGAAGACAATAATTCTTTTAAACTCAATCAACCCCTTTTTGATTAATGTTTAGAAAAATCCTATTAGGAGGAGAAAGTAATGAAACAAAAAAACATGTTCACACTTGGAACGCTATTGTTAATACTCAGCTTTGTGCTGGGTGCGTGCGCTCAACAACCCGTTGCAACTCAACCTCCGGCAGCTACCGAAGCGCCAGTTGTGACGGAAGCACCGGTTGTAACCGAAGCTCCTGCTGCAACTGAAGCACCCGCAGTTACAGAAGCACCAACCGAAGCTCCACCCCCCGCAAAAGTACCCATTGCTACCTATGATGGGAAGTCCCTTTCGGTGCCAGATTGCGATTATGGCGGAACCTTCAAATCTATTGAGGCTAACGACGATTACACGGTCACTTTTACTTTATGCCATCCAGATGCGGCTTTCCTGGCAAAGATGGCTCTCTCTGAGTTTGCGATTTATCCCAAGGAATGGTTAGAGAAAACCGCTGGCCCAGAGAAGCGGACCACCGAAGGAATTGAGAATCCAATTGGTACAGGTCCTTATATTGTAAAAGAATGGAAACGGGGTGAATCCATCACATTGGTTAAGAATCCCAATTACTGGAATGCCGCTAAGGTAACCGGTGCCGATACCCTGATCTTTCGTTGGCAAGCAGAATCGGCTGCTCGTTTGCTCGAGCTACAAAGTGGTACGGTAGATGGGATTGATAATGTTGGTTCAACTGACTACGAGGCAGTCAAAAGCGATCCCAATTTACAATTGGTTTTACGCACTCCCACCAATGTAGGTTACATTGGAATGAACCAGCGGTTTGCACCTTTTGATAATCTCAAGGTTCGTCAGGCTATTGCCATGGGGGTTGATCGTCAGCGTTTAGTCTCAACCTTCTATCCCGAAGGTTCGGTTGTTGCTGACTACTTTACACCGTGTACATTCCCGAATGCATGTGTTGGGGATCCCTGGTATAAATTTGATCCCGAAGCAGCCAAAAAGCTTCTGGCTGAAGCGGGTTTCCCAGACGGATTCCAAACCAAGATCTACTACCGGGAAAATCCACGACCCTATCTACCAGAACCAGCTCGGGTTGCTGAAGATTTGCAGGCTCAGTTAAAAGAAAATTTGAACATTGATGCTCAACCATCCCCCATGGAGTCAGGCACTTTCCTGGATGTTGCATTTGCGGGAAAACTGGATGGTCTCTATCTCTTAGGGTGGATTGCTGATTATCCCCATATTACAGACTATCTGGACTATCACTTCAATGGGAACAATCCTCAATTTGGGGATATGCCACCCGAAGTTACGGAACCTCTAGCAGAAGCGAGCACTATTTCTGATCCGCAAAAGGCTGAACCATTCTATATCCAGGCCAACAATGCTCTTAAGGAAACTGCGTTTTTTGTTCCCATCGCGTATGGAGTCTCAGCAACAGCCTATAAGAAGGATGTGGTTAATCCGCAAGCTAGTCCATTAGGAAATGAATTGTTTGCTTATACAAAACCGGGAGACCGGGATACCATGATATTTATGCAGTCTGCAGAACCAGCAAACCTATTCAGCGCTGATGAAGATGATGGTGAGGCATTACGGGTTTCAGAACAGGTAGTGGAAGGTTTATACGGCTATGAAGTCAACACCACAAATTATGTTCCTTCCTTAGCAGAATCCTGCACACCGAATGAAGATGGAACCGTCTGGACTTGTAAATTACGCCAGGGGGTTAAATTCTCCGATGGCACCGATTTCACTGCTGAAGATGTAATTGCTACCTTCAACATGGGTCTTAATCCTGGATCACCCACCCATGTTGGCAATACCAATAACTGGTCTTTCTATCTGCCTCTCTGGGGTTTGATGGAAAAATAAGATCAGCAGATAATTGATTATACGGGATGACGGCTCCCCGCCATCCCGTATTTTTCCCTGCTCAAAGGAGGTAGCTGCGTGGTTCAATATATCATTCGCCGTATTATTGCCACCATACCCGTCTTATTTGGTATATTATTTGTGGTTTTTATTCTGATTCGATTGATACCAGGCGATCCATGTCATGCGATGTTGGGAGAAAAAGCCACCCAGGAAGTCTGTGATCGTTTTATCCGCGCCCATGGTTTAGATAAACCTTTGCTCGTCCAATTTGGCATCTACATCAATGATGTTATTCGTGGAAATTTTGGCGATTCGTTCCGGTATGGAATTCCAATTACCCGCTTGTTAATCGAGCGATTGCCTGCGACAATAGAATTAAGCCTCGCAGCCCTCTTTGTAAGCATTCTCGTCGGTATTCCTCTGGGCATTCTTGCTTCTGTAAAACACAATTCATGGATTGATGTCCTGACCATGCTCTGGGCGAATATCGGAGTTTCAATGCCAGTCTTTTGGCTGGGATTGATGTTAGCTTATGTTTTTGCAATTCTTTTGAAAGGGACACCCATTTGGCTGCCCCCTTCCGGACGGTTGACCGCCGGGATCGATGCAACCCCTTTTTATGACATCTGGGGGTTGCAATTAACTGACGGCGGCTGGAAAACTTTCTTATACTTTCTCAGTAACTTACATATCCTGAATGCCATTTTATCTGCCAATTGGGCGTTGCTTGGTGATGCAATCAGGCATTTAATTCTGCCAGCTTTAGCATTAGGCACCATCCCCTTGGCTCTGATCGCCCGCATGACCCGCTCAAGTATGCTCGAAGTCCTGGGGCAAGATTTTATCCGAACGGCGCGGTCAAAAGGGCTCCCTCGCCGACTGGTCATTTTTAAGCATACTTTCCGAAATTCCTTGCTACCATTGGTCACAGTGATCGGATTGTCCTTGGGAAGCCTCTTGTCTGGTGCAGTGTTAACCGAAACGATCTTTGGACTCTCTGGAGTTGGCAGGACTTTATATGATGCGATCACCGCTCGTGATTATGGCATCGTCCAAGCTTTTACAGTTGTTATCGCGGTCTTTTTTGTCTTGATTAACTTGCTTGTAGATATTTCTTATGCTTACCTTGACCCACGAATCCGGCTTGAATAAGGTGAATTCATGGCTGAAAAAATAAACAAAACCACCCACCTTGATAAAGAAGGTTTATCCCTAAAATCCGTTAGTCTATGGCAAATCACTTGGAGGCGATTTTTCAAACGGAAATCTGCCTTGGTCGGTTTAGGAATATTAAGTGTTTTGGCATTCATCGCCCTGACAGCTCAGTGGATTGCCCCTTATGATCCCTACCAACCTTTGATAGGAATTGAACCCGTTCAGCGGCGGGAAAAGCCTTGTATCCATCTCCTGGGATGTTCACCAGACAAACCACAGCATCTTATGGGAATTGATGGGAATGTTCGGGATGAATTTAGTCGAATATTATTCGGATCAAGATTAAGTCTGATTATTGGGATTGCAACCGTATCTTTAGCAATTATCATTGGTACCGTCCTAGGAGCAATTGCTGGATATTATGGGGGGTGGCTGGATAATATCATTATGAGGGTGATGGATGTTTTACTTGCCTTTCCCTCCCTGATCTTAGCAATTACCATCGTAACGGTTTTAGGACCCGGAATCATCAACGCCTTGATTGCCATCAGCATTGTCTCCATTCCAGCGTATGCACGGGTTATGCGGGCAAGTGTTTTATCTATACGAGAAATGGATTATGTTTCAGCCACTCGGGCATTAGGCGGCTCAAATTTTCAAATCATCTTTCGCAGAATTCTACCGAATGCATTAACTCCCTTGATCGTCCAAGCGACTCTTGGCATAGCGTCGGCGATCTTGGATGCGGCTGCACTCTCTTTTCTTGGCTTAGGAGCGCAACCACCGACTCCTGAATGGGGGTCTATGTTAGGCGCGGAACGGAATCAAGTCTTTACGGCTCCTTATTTAGTATTTTATCCCGGTTTAGCGATCATGCTAACGGTGCTCTCGTTTAATCTATTAGGCGATGGTTTGCGGGATGCATTAGATCCGCGTTTAGCCCACGTGAGCGGATAAGCGACTCATTGATGGAGTGACATTTGTGAATGAAGATAAGAAACCTTTATTAGAAATTAAGAATCTTTCAACAGTTTTTTATACTGAAGATGGGATCGTTCGTGCGGTTGATGGGGTTGATTTAGAGGTATATTCTGGTGAAGTGCTAGGGTTAGTCGGCGAATCTGGTTGTGGCAAAAGCGTCACCTCGTTATCCATTATGCGATTAATTGTTCCACCGGGAAAAATTATTGCGGGTGAAATCTGGTTCGAAGGACAGAATCTAGTTGAATTACCCGAAAATAAAATGATCAAAATACGTGGAGATCGGATTTCGATGATTTTTCAGCAACCTCAAACCAGCCTGAACCCGGTTTTCACTGCCGGGGATCAAGTGGCTGAGGTGTTTGTTCAGCATGAAAAGTTGAAAGAGGAGGAAGCTTTCAAGCGGGCGGTCGACTTACTGCGCATGGTGGGAATCCCGGATCCAGAGCGTAGAGCGCTTTCCTATCCTCACGAGCTATCTGGTGGAATGGCACAGAGAATCATGATCGCTATGGCGTTAGCCTTACAGCCTGATTTACTGATTGCCGATGAACCAACCACTGCTCTGGACGTCACCATTCAAGCCCAAATTCTAGATTTAATGCGTGATTTACGGAAACAGGTTGGGGCGTCTGTCATCTTAATCACCCATGATTTGGGGGTCATCGCTGAAATGGCAGAACGAGTGGCGGTAATGTATGCTGGTCAAATTGTCGAGCAAACCGATGTAAACCGGCTTTTTGATGAGCCTCTTCATCCTTATACGCGTGGGCTGATCAATTCTATTCCGATTTTAGGGGTGCATAAAGAACGCTTGGAGGTAATCCCCGGCTCGGTACCCAATTTAGTAAACCTGCCGCCCGGTTGTCGGTTTGCGCCACGTTGTAAAGCGCGAGTTGAAAATCAACTAAAAGAGTGTGAAGAAGAGAATCCAAAATTACTTGAAGTCGAACCTGGTCATCAAGTGCGTTGTTGGTTATATCAAAAAGAAACTTCTGGGGTAAGTCTTAACCAAAATGAAAATACATTTAATACATTTCGTGGAGATTGAGGAATGAAAAATTCTGAAGACTCCAGCGTCAATCTGATTGAGTTAAAGAATCTGGTTAAGTACTTTCCAGTTCGAGCAGGGTTGTTTCATAGGGTCGTTGCTTGGGTCAAAGCGGTGGATGACATATCTTTTAATGTGAAATATGGAGAAACCTTAGGGTTGGTAGGGGAATCAGGTTGTGGAAAAAGCACCGCTGGAAGAACCATGCTTCGATTAATTGAACCCACATCTGGAGAAATGTATTTCGGTGGGGAAAATGTGTTTAAGTTGAAGGGGGATGATCTCAAATCAATCCGCCGGGATATGCAAATAATATTTCAGGATCCTTACGCTTCATTGGATCCACGTGTGGCGATTGGGGAATCCATTATGGAAGGGCTCAATATTCACAAAATAGGAACGCCAAAGGAACGTTTTGAGATCATGATTGATACATTAAAGAAAGTGGGCTTGGAAGATTACCATGCCCGGCGCTACCCGCATGAATTTTCTGGTGGGCAGCGACAACGAATTGGCATCGCTCGGGCATTGGCTCTCCGTCCGAAATTTATTGTCTGCGACGAACCAGTCTCTGCGCTGGATGTTTCGATTCAATCTCAGGTCTTGAACATTCTCAAGGATTTACAGAAAGAGTTCGATCTGACTTATTTGTTTATTGCCCATAATTTTAGTGTCGTTGAACATATTTCGGATCGGGTAGCGGTGATGTATTTGGGGAAGATCGCTGAATTAGCGGAGCGGAGTGAACTATTTCTAAATCCACTCCATCCTTACACTCAGGCATTAATGTCCGCAATTCCTATTCCTAATCCCCATTTAAAAAGGGAAAGAGTTATATTAAAAGGGGATGTGCCGAGTCCATTAAATCCTCCAACAGGCTGCCGATTTCATCCTCGTTGTCAATATGCAACCGAGATATGCGCGAAGGAAGAACCAGCAATGCGGGAATTGAAAACAGGACATTTTGTATCTTGTCATTATGCCGAGAAATTTATCTAATTGTTTGTGCTCTTAGCAGGAATACTTGTCTAGAATCTGATGAGTGGTTTTCCTAGTCAGTGGAATCCACTGTTATAAAGCTTGGCGATTAAATTTGACAATCTGAAGGGCGGAAGCTACAATTTTAATGATGATAAATCAAGGAGTTTAAATGAGTGAAGATTGGCAAGGGAAAACCATTATCGGTTTAACAGGGAATATTGCTACTGGTAAGAGTATTGTGAGGAAAATGCTCGAACATTTAGGGGCTTACGGGATTGACGCAGATGCCCTGAGCCACCGGGCAATTGCAAGGGATGCACCTGGGTATCAACCAGTTGTAGAAAATTTTGGCAAGTGGATTCTGGGTTCTGATGGTCAGATTGATCGGTCGAAACTTGGAAAAATTGTGTTTACGGATCCTTCTGCGTTAACATTGCTGGAGAGCATTGTTCACCCGCTGGTTCGTCAGGCGGAAGAAGCCTTGATTCGCCACAGCAAACAACGGGTCGTTGTAGTGGAAGCGATAAAATTGATTGAATCTGGTTTTGCGCGTTTATGTGATAGTATATGGGTAACCACTGCACCAGAGGACGTACAGCTTAAACGTTTAATGGCGAAGAGAGGGATGAGCGAGGAAATTGCCTGGCAGCGAATTAAATCTCAAGCCCCTCAAGAAGATAAAGTCCGTTTTGCGAATGTGGTCATCCGGAACGATTCAACCTTCGAGGATACTTGGAAGCAGGTAGTATTTGCTTGGAAGAACATCGTCCCGGAAATGGAACAGCCGAAAATTGAAGTTTCCAAAAGTGGTTTTAGGATTGTGAGAGCGAAACCTCAACAAGCGCAAGAAATTGCCGATGCAATCAACCAACTCTCAAATGGAAAACAAAAGATGAATCGAGAAGATGTCATGGCGTTATTTGGCGAAAAAGCCTTTCTTCTCATTCAGAGCGGAGAGCGCGTATATGGTGTGATTGGTTGGCGGGTTGAAAATTTAGTTGCTCGGGTGGAGGATTTTTTTCTGGAGAAGAAAATGCCCTTGGACAAAATCGTCACTCAGCTGATTACCGAAATTGAAAATGCTTCCAAGGAATTACAATGTGAAGCCACATTATTGTTTCTGCCGCCAGACATGACCTTGCATCGAGAATTATGGCACGATCTTGGTTACCATGAGGTGTCTATCCAGGCGTTAGGTGTGCGAGCCTGGCAAGAAGCAGCCATCGAATCCATGCCGGCTGGAACGGTTTTGTGGTTTAAACGTTTACGGGAGGATTTGGTTCTTAAACCAGTTTAAGGGATTATTGTGACAGCTTTTTTTTCTGATTTGATTGAAAATGTGCTCTTTATATTTCAGAGGATAACCTGGCTGAGTGTGTTGGATATTCTACTAGTTACAGCTATTTTTTTTATCATTCTTCAATTAATTCGGGATACCCAGGCGATTGTCTTGATCAGGGGAGCATTATTTCTCATTGTGCTATTTTCGATTTTAAGCAGTTTGGAAATATTACCAGCTTTCTCATGGCTCATTCGGAACACTCTCCCTGCGATGATTTTAGCCATACCGGTGATCTTTGCCCCGGAGATTCGGCGGACATTAGAACGATTGGGGCGGGCCGGGACGATTTTACCGACCACTACCGCGGTTGCTCGCACTAAGGGTGTGATGGAGTCTGTTGTAGAAGCTTGTGATCGCCTTGCTCAGAAAAAACATGGTGCTTTGATTATTTTTCAAAGGTTAGATCATCTCGATCAATATATTCAGAGCGGGGTGCCTTTACAAGCCAAGGTTACACCTGAGTTGCTGTTGCAGGTCTTTTACCCTAACACACCCCTCCATGATGGGGCAGTGATTATTGATGGGGAAACGATTGTTGCAGCTGCCTGTGTATTGCCTCTCTCATCCAGCGGCGTATTGACGGATTCCCCTGACCGACAAATGGGGCTGAGACATCGGGCTGCGCTTGGAATTAGTGAGGTAACCGACGCAGTAGCGGTGGTTGTCTCCGAAGAGACCGGCTCCATTGCTGTTGTAGATCATGGGAAAATGATTCGGCGGATTGATCCAAAGCGTCTGGATCTAATCCTTAAAGCATTACTCCAGCAAACTCAAGAGGAACATGGGTTGATTGCTGGATGGCATAAAATTCAAAGCAGGTTAGGACGACCGAAATAGGTCGGATGGATTATGAGACGAATGGTCAATTGGTTCCAAATAAATATTAGCTCATTGACGCTGTCTTTTTTCTTGGCGATTGTGGTGTGGGTTTCCGCGGTTATATCGTCTGATCCGACTATCGTTCGGACTTTCCCTCAGGCAATTCCTTTGGAAATCATAGGACAAGACAATCAACTTGTACTACTTAAGCCTCCCCCAACTTCTATTAAATTGACGATAAAAAACCCTCAATCTGTTTGGGATCGGTTGCAAAGTCAACCCGGTCTCATTCATGCCTGGATAGATTTATCTTCCCTTGAAGCAGGAGAATATCGTGTGCCAGTCCAGGTGAGGATTGATGTGACCCCGTATGATATTATCCAAATTATCCCGGATCGAGTGCAAGTCATTTTAGAGCCATTGGTCTCGAAAGACTTACCGATTGATTTAATCATATCAGGGGATCCAGCCCTTGGATACCGCAAAGGATCTCATACCATAAATCCGGAAAAGGTGACGGTCACGGGCCCACAATCTATCGTGGATAAAGTTCAATATATTCAGGCTCAGTTGGATATCAATGGGGCTGCTGAAACTATTCATAAAACCATTGAACTAATTCCTTTGGATAGTAATGGAGCGGTTGTGAATGGAGCGACACTTGTACCCGAGATGGTTACGGTGGATCAACCTATTATTTTATTGGGTGGATATCGGAATGTAGTGGTAAAAGTAACCACGAAAGGTGAGCCACAGGAAGGCTATTGGTTAACCAATATTTCTGTTTCCCCCCCTAATATAACTGTATTTTCAGCCGACCCGAAACTGGTTAATGACCTGCCTGGTTATATTGAAACTGAGACAGTTGATCTAACGGGATTAAGTGATGATGTGGATTTACGGGTTGCGCTTAAGCTCCCCGATGGGGTTGAATTAGCGGGGGATAATAGTGTCCTGGTACGCCTGAATATTGCGGCACTGGAGGGGAGTTTACCGATCACTTTACCGGTTGATATCATCGGTTTATCTCCCAATTTACACGCCGAGCTTTCACCAACCCAAGTAGATTTATTGCTCAGCGGCCCAATGCCGATCTTGAAGGCATTAAAAAATGGGAATATCCGCGTAGTTGTTGATTTGAAAGGTCTCACTGCAGGCACTTACCAAATCTCCCCAGCAGTAGATTTGATTCCCGAACAATTAATCGTCGCCTCGATCCTTCCTCAGAGTATCTCTGTTACCATCACATCGCTCAACCAGACCAACCCGACAAGAGTCCCTGCTCCCACAAGTACAATTTCACCCTAGAGAATCTATGCATAAACCATTAGTCGCTTTAGTAGGACGTCCAAATGTTGGAAAAAGCACCTTATTCAACCGCCTGGTTGAAGAAAGGCTTGCAGTTGTTGATGCTATTCCTGGCACAACTCGGGATCGCATTATTGCTGAAGCAGAGTGGACTGGAAAAGTTTTTGATGTTGTGGATACGGGTGGGATCGATCCCCAAGCCCTCTCCGGAAAAAAAGCTGGAGAACCCCTTTCGATCAGCTCGGCTGATTTTATCCAAGAAATTCGTTCGCAAGCTGAAACAGCTATCCGGGAGGCTGATGCGGTTCTATTCCTGACGGATGCTGAAAGTGGTGTCACTTCAGCAGATCGTGAGATCGCCCAAATTTTACGCAGTTTTCAGCGCGCGGTTGATGGTGTTCTCCAACCGCCGGTATTTTTAGTAGTGAACAAAGCCGATAACCCGCAGAGGCGGTTAGATGCACTGGAATTTTATGAACTGGGTTTAGGAGAACCTTATCCTATATCAGCGATGCATGGAACCGGGACTGGTGATTTGTTAGATGTCTTAATTAAAACCCTCCCAAATGTCAGTGAAGAGGAAGACGAAACGATCAAAATCGCCATCGTTGGTAAACCAAATGTCGGTAAATCCAGTTTATTAAACCGTCTAGTGGGTGAAGAACGCACGATTGTAAGCCCGATCCCGGGAACTACCCGCGATGCAATTGACACATTATTTGACTATAATGGAGTTCCAATTACTTTAATCGATACCGCAGGAATCCGCAGACGGGGAAGAATTGAAGTGGGTGTTGAAAAGTATAGCGTGATGAGGACATTGAAAGCTATTGAAAGAGCAGATGTGGCTTTGTTGTTGGTTGATGCTACCAGCGGGATTACTGCGCAGGATGCCCATATCGCTGGTTTTATTCTTCAAGAATGGAAAAGTGTCGTAATCGTTGTTAATAAGTGGGATGCAATTGAAAAAGATACCTATTCCATGACGAATTTCACTAAACACGTCCGGCAAGAGCTTCACTTTCTCGATTACGTTCCGGTTTTGTTTATCTCTGCTAAAACTGGGCAACGGGTTGGACAAGTCCTAGAAATGGCGTTGAAAGTTCAAGAAGAACGCTTAGTGCGTTTATCCACCTCGCAACTCAATCAAATCTTGCAAAAAGCCCAAGACCGACATCCTGCCCCCACCCACGCCGGTCGGCAATTGAAGATTTATTATGGAACGCAAGTACGAAGTGATCCACCCACCTTTATGGTATATGTGAATGATACTCGTTTAGCTCATTTTACATACGTGAGGTTTCTGGAAAATTGCTTGCGGGAAGAATATCCATATCTTGGTACTCCCATTCGGTTTGTTTTCAAAAGTCGAAAAGGTTAATAATATATTTTCAAATTCGGTCGAAATTATGGGTATAATGAGAGAAGTATGAATAATTTATCAGAGATTTTAGCAAGAGCAGAAAGTTATAGTTACAGTTTGCCAGCTGCACCAGAACCTTTGGCAATCCCCAAAGGGAAAAACATCAGCACCTGGATAGATCACACTTTATTGAAACCAGAGGCGACCGCAGAACAGGTCAAGCTGCTTTGCCAGGAAGCCAAAGAATATCAATTTGCCACTGTTTGTATCAACCCAGTTTATGTGTCCTTGGCATACGGATTACTTAAGGATAGTCAGGTGGGAGTCGGGACAGTAGTGGGTTTCCCCTTAGGAGCTACTGTAGCAAGTGTCAAAGCCCATGAAGCACTGCAATGCCTTGACATGGGGGTGAATGAAGTGGATATGGTGATGAATATTGGGGCATTGAAGGGGCAGGCTTATGGGCAAGTACTAAATGATATCTGCACAGTAAAAGATGTGTTGGATCATCACAATGTAATCCTAAAGGTAATTTTGGAAACGGGGTTGTTAACCCAGAAAGAGAAAATACTCGCTTGTTTATTGGCTGAAAGTGCCGGTGCGGATTATGTAAAAACCTCCACCGGGTTTGGACCTGCTGGCGCAACAGTTGAAGATGTGAGTTTAATGTATCGGGTTGTTGGGAGGACTATGAAAGTCAAAGCGGCTGGGGGTATTCGGACTTATCAAGATGCACTGGCGATGATTCAAGCTGGTGCCAGTCGGATTGGGAGCAGCTCAGGAATCAAAATTGTGAATGAGGCGAGCTCTAATATAGAGGTGCAACCATGAGCGAAGATACCATTGAAGGAAATGAATCTCAAGAAAAATTTATTCAATGTCCTGAATGCTTGTCCGGAATCATGCGCTTACGTGGCATCACCTATTTTACCTGGTTGAACAATGAACTCATTATTGTTCCTAATTTTCCAGCTTGGGTTTGTGATATTTGCGGCAGACGGGATTATGATTCTCGAGCAGTAAACTGGCTAAATATGTTATTAAGTCCTGAAACTGGTCGTAAAAAATCCCCTAAACGTCAAATTACAGTGGATCGAAAACCCCACCAAAAGAATAAACCGTTATTCCCCGAATAAATTCATAACCTATTCCATAGGTTTGTTTCGCAAGGTGTGCTCGGCTAATAACAATGTGGCGAGCGTCTTGGCATCACGAATTTCTCCTTGGTCAACCAGTTCAAACACATGATCAAAGGGAATTTTAATTACGTCTATCATTTCATCTTCGTCAGGGGGAAGGGGAGCTAAGCTCAGATCGGTAGCAAGAAAAACATATAAAAATTCGGTTGAGTAACCTGGAGCGTTATAAAATTCACCGAGGGGTACGAATTTTTTGGCTGCCATACCGGTTTCTTCGCGGATTTCACGCTGAGCACAAGCCAGAGGGAATTCTCCAGGATTGAGGGTTCCGGCTGGCAGTTCTAATAGTTGTTCCCCAGCTGGGTGACGGTATTGCCGAACAAACCAAATATCCCGGTTTTGATCAATTGGGAGAATGACCACCGCTCCAGGATGCTCGACAACATCGAGTTTGATAGTTTTCCCATTTTCTATTTCGACCTGGTCTTGCCGAATCGTGAACACTTTTCCTTGATAAATTAATTCTGAAGAGATTGTTTTCATTTTGCTTATTTGGTTTCCTTATAAAAAAATTGGGGAGTAATCCAATTAGATTACTCCCTGTTTTAAGAGAAGGTTATATTCCTAATCCAATACTTAGGGGATATAAAGCTTTTGACCCGCAGTGAGGTTAGCGGATACCTTTATTCCATTGGCATCGGCTATGTCTTCGGGCCAAACGTCCCCAAATAAACAAGCAATTGAATAAAGAGTTTCATCCCCAGATTCGACATAATAAGTTGTTGGGTGACTTAATAATTTACGATCGCCGGGGAAGGATCCAGACTGGGGGATTTTCAAGGCGGTTCCAGTTGAATAGCTTCCACCAGCAGAAAGACCACTCAATTGGAGCATGGTCATGGGGTTTACATTAAATCTGCGAGCGATACAGTAAGGATGCTCTCCTTTATGTAAGGTGTAAGATTTAGGGACTTCCCGGGATTTTAATTGGAAATTTGGGACAGGAGTAGCCTGTTCACCAGAGACGGTGGGGGTGCTTTCTGGGGTAAGTTGGTTCCCTGGGATGGCTGTTGTTTCAGCTGCAGGAATTTCGCCGGTCGAAGTTAATTCTGGGAGAATAGTCGCTTCAGCGGTAGTAGCAGGTGCTCCCATTGCAACTGCCGTTTGAGTAGCGAAGGATGATAATTGACCAAAAATATCATCTACAGAACCCGGACTGGGTAGTGCAGATTCAGACGAGGGGGTAGAAGTTTCAGCAGCACCTTTTGGCGCTTGGGAAGCTGAGCGGACACATGCTCCAAAAGTAAGGATAAAGAGGATGAGAATCAGTGAAATGAACAATTTATTGTTTGACATAGTATTCTCCTTCGGTTCAGACCGAATTTCCCGCAAAGCTGAATTATTCAATAAGTAATATGCAATCATACTAGCACAAATGTTTGAAAGCGTCAAGCAACTTGCAAGAAATATCATTCTGTTAGAACAGCTTCGAGGGAATTTTAAGTTATGTTACAATAGTTCCCACAAGAGGATATAAATCAGTCAATTTGTACTAAGATAATGAGGAAATTTGTCGCTACTAACCTAAACGGAAGCTGGCTAAAATTGAGAAAATTTATCGTTAAGATCTATGAGGATAAAAATGTCGGAAAGTACCCTTAAACAAACTGCTTCAGAAAAAAAACCAACCCATCCATCCACTCGGAAACCACGCGGAAAGGTTGTGATATTTGCCAATTGGTGTAAAGGATGCCGGTTATGCGTTGAGTTTTGTCCAACAGATGTTTTAGCTTTTGGTCCAAACGAATTCCCGTATGTGGCGAATCCTGACAATTGCACCGCGTGTCATTGGTGTGATACCCATTGTCCGGATTTAGCTATTATTGTAAAACCGATCGAAGATGAATCCCAAGGATAATACAAGGAGGCAAGGTGACTGTTACATTAATGCAAGGAAATGAGGCAGTGGGATGGGGAGCCTTGGCAGCGGGCTGCCGTTTTTATGCAGGGTATCCCATCACCCCTTCATCTGAGGTTGCGGAAATGCTCTCAAGGGAATTACCCAAGTATGGCGGGAAGTTCATCCAAATGGAAGACGAAATATCCAGTTTAGCTGCCTGCATCGGCGCATCGGTGGGAGGATTGAAATCCATGACTGCCACCAGTGGGCCTGGTTTTTCGCTAATGCAAGAGCATATTGGTTACGCCGCCATGACGGAAGTCCCTTGTGTCGTTGTGAGTGTGCAACGATTGGGACCAAGCACTGGACAACCCACTAGCCCATCTCAAGGCGATATCATGCAATCTCGTTGGGGAACCCATGGTGATCACCCAATTATTGTTCTATATCCCAATTCCGTTCCAAAAGCTTTCGATTTGACGGTGACAGCGTTCAATTTTTCTGAGAAATACCGTACCCCGGTCATTCTATTGATGGATGAAGTAATCGCACACATGCGTGAAAGATTTGAAGTACCGGCACCAGAAAGTTTAGCGGTGGTCGATCGAATTAGTACGAATGTTCCCCCCGAATGGTACAAACCTTATGGGGATACGATCGGGGATATTCCACCTATGCCGAGTTTTGGTTCAGGGTATCGCTACAATATCACCGGATTATTACATGATCCGATGGGTTATCCCACTCAAAGATTAGATGAAATCAATCCGTTAGTCGAGAGATTACAAAGAAAAATCAACAATCATTTAGATGATATCCTGCTTTATGATGAAGAGTATACCGAAGACGCCAATACCGTGGTGATATCCTACGGTATCACTGCCCGCAGTGCTAGGCATGCAGTAAAGTTGGCTCGCAACCGGCGTCATAATATTGGGTTGATGACCCTTTTCACGATTTGGCCCTTCCCTGAAGAGGCAGTTATGAGAATAGGTCGAACTGCTAAGCGGGTTATTGTGCCAGAAATGAATCTGGGGCAACTGGCATTGGAAGTGGAGCGGGTTGTAGGTCGGCATAAAGTTGTGCGAATTAACCGGGCGGATGGGGAAATGATAGCACCCCAAACAATATTGCAAGCAATCGAGGGAAGGTAAGATGAACAATATCGAGCAAAATGCTTACTCTTATTTGAGAACTACGAAGAAATTTCCCAATATCTGGTGTAGTGGATGCAGTATTGGGATTGTAATGGGGGCATTAATTCGAGCTATCGATCGAATGGGTTTAGATAAAAACGAGGTGGCATTAGTCTCCGGAATCGGATGCACTGGACGTATGCCGGTTTATCTGGACTTCAATACGATGCATACCACCCACGGACGAGCTTTAGCATTTGCTACTGGTTTGAAACTAGCGAAACCAGAATTAAAGGTGATTGTCATTATGGGCGATGGAGATGCTCTGGCGATAGGGGGGAATCATTTTATTCATGCTGCCCGTAGGAATATTGATTTGACTGCGATTGTCCTAAATAATGAAATCTATGGGATGACAGGGGGACAATATAGTCCCACCACACCTTTAGAGATGCGGGCGACTACTGCCCCTTATGGACATATAGAACCGCCCTTCCCAATTTGCGAGCTGGCAATTGCTGCCGGTGCAACCTATGTGGCGCGCAGCACAGTTTATCATGCCGTTGAATTAGATAAATATATCGAACAAGCTATCCGTAAAGTCGGTTTCAGCCTAGTTGAGGCAGTCGGTTATTGCCACACGACATTTGGACGTTTGAACAAAATGGGAAGTGCGGTAGAAATGATGCGTCACCTCAAAAATGTGAGTATCTCACTTAGTGCTGCAGAAAAATTAACCCCTGAAGAACGTTCTTCAAAAATCGTACGCGGTGTTTTGCGGGATATTGAAAAACCCGATTATTCCACTTTATATGAACAGGTCATCGAACGAGCAAAAGCCTCGGTGACCGGAAAAGAATTCCTGCGGGCTGGACCAGGAGGATTAGAATGACTGGAAAACAAAATTCAAATCGAATCGAAGTCCGTTTAGCAGGCGAGGGTGGACAAGGGATGATTTTAGCTGGGGTAATCTTAGCGGAAGCAGCCGCTATATATGATGGTAAGTTTGTTGTCCAAACTCAAACTTATGGGCCTGAAGCGCGCGGTGGATCCAGTAAAGCGGAAGTGATCATTAGCGATGAAGAGATCGATCATCCCGAAGTCATCAATGCTGATATCTTGGTGGCGATGAGTCAAGAAGCTTGTGACAAATATGCTTCGAATTTAAAAAAGGATGGCTTATTAATTGTGGATTCAGAAAAAGTCCGCCGGATTCCCTTGACCAATGCAGTAAAGGCACCCATCACTCATCTCGCAATCGAAGCAACCGGAAAACCTATCACTGCTAATGTCGTCTCGCTGGGAATGCTCGTAGGATTGACGAAGCTGGTCAGTCGCGATGCGATAAACAAAGCTATTATCGCTCGAGCTCCTAGAGGAACTGAAGAGTTAAATCAAAAAGCACTTGAAAGGGGCTTTGCCGAAGCTGAAGCGAACCTAGCGGTAAACGAGAAATCCTAAGACCGCAGAGGCGATAACCAAAAAAACGGGATTGATTTTGGTGAAAGTCAATATACCAAATGCTGTCAACATAATTAACCCCTTATCCCAACCCTGAATGAAGGCATGCTGCCAGCCTAATCGTTTGACACCCCAAACTGTGAAAGCCATGTCATATGCAGTCCAGAGTAATAGCCCTACAATAGCTGGGCGGACTGCTTTTAACATTGCCTGGACGGTTGGATTGTCTTTGATATTATAAAAAAAGACGATCATGAACAACATCAACACCGTGGTAGGAATTACCGTCCCAGTGGCTGCAGCAATTGCGCCTGGGATGCCGGCTAATTTATACCCAACGAAAGCGGAAACTTGCGGGGCGATTGGACCTGGTAAAGCATTCCCAACCGCCACTGCATCAGCAAATTCATCGGGGGTTACCCAACCTGCGGATGTGGTTTCGCGTTGCATCAGCGCTAAAGAGGCAGGCCCACCGCCCCAAGAGAACATGGCAACGCGTGTGAATAGAACGAAGATCTGCCAAAGCAAAGCCATAATGATCCCTGTCTTCAAATAGATGGTTTTGAATAGATTCTAGCATAATTTTTCATTCTCATCCTTGACAGCTAACGCTATGAATAACCATAAAGCGATTGGCCGCCCCTTCTGACCAGAAAATGTAGCGGGTGGCATTCCAATCTGGCTCCAGGTGTATCTGTGCAATTTGTCCGAGCGATTGGGGTTCACCAAAGGGTAGCTCAAGTGCTTGGCAAAATGCTCGCACGGTGAGCAAGCTTCGTTCATGGGTAGAGATGGTGGCACTGCGCTGGTCACCCAGGTACCAGACTTGGGGACTGCGATGCTCCAATGACGGAGTTTCTAAAGGTAAACGATACCAAACTCCTTCCTGCCCAAAAACATAACACCAGGCTGCCAGCCATTCCCGGTCTGTATAAAGATTTTCATTCAATGATAGCGTTAGTTTCGCCTTTCTGCCTTCATTCCAACCACAGGCAGAAGGGTTCACTATGCAAAGGAGCATTCCACTGCCAGGAATTTCCCTTGCGTTTTATTCAAGTGGGAAGCTCAGTTTCCATTGGTTTGTTTTATGGAGTAGATTGGATTATAAAATAAAAAAAACTCATTGGTGCACCTTCAACGAATCGGTATTCCTAACAAAAGAGGGCGAGTAGCTACTATTCTTCATAACAATAGCCGATCAACCCGAATAAGGAATCTCATGGGGATAAATACTAAGCTTTTATAAGAGTTTCTGCAAAGAGTACAGGTAATTGATTTAGCAAACAGTGAGTTGATCGGGCGTGAGCGGAACTTGGAAAAGTAGAATGAGACTATACAGGCTGCCTGACCCAAAGTGCAAGGGATTTTCAATCGAAACTATGCTAAGTGGGGGAAATACGTGGGTCGAACAACTAGTTAGCAAGCGGCTAAATTAAAATCCCAACGACAGGAACTCTCTCTAATAATTCTGCACTATGAGGAGCCTCATCTAAACGTCCAGTGTAATCTTGACCTGCTGGATGGATAGCTTGATGAATCCCCTGTTTCCAATACCAACTATTAGAAACATCGTAAACTTTCCCTTGATAAGCGATATAGGCTGGATTACCATTTTTACCAGTGTAACGCCCTAAATCTTGAATTGTAAATTGCTGCATGATAGCTCACTTTAGAGATGACTATAGGAGGGGGAAGATCTGAAAAAAGTAAAACATCTTCCCCCCGAAGGTCTTATTGCATAAAGGGGCTGACAAAAGGTGAATTTTGTCCTCGGCGCATAAAATGTCCCGATGGGCCTTCGCCTAAGAATTCCGAAAACCACGATTCATGTTCGATTTCTTCATTGAGAATAGCCAGCGCAAGCGCATAAGTGCGGTGGTCTTTGCCGGCTGTCAGATTACAGATGTGGGTATAACCACGTACAGCACATCGTTCAGCATTAACCAAAACGGTCAGCATTGCTTTGATGTCGGTTGGATTGGCGGGCAAATTTGCTGGAGAACACGCTGACATATCATGGAAAACCCTCATGTCATCGGGCAGCTTGCCACCAAGTTCATAGATGCGAGGGATTAATGCTTCGAAGTGATTACGATCTTCGATGCGGGCTGCTTCTGCGATTTCCTTAATGCCTTCACCCTCTAAACCAATTAAATTTGCTCGCAGGATAGTGTAATAATAATAGGTGGTTAATTCTGCGGCAGCATTTTTGATGAGCAATTCCAAAAGCTCATCTACATTTATCCCTGATTTTTCGACCATTTCACGTGCTACTTTAGCCATTTTGTACCTCCAAAAATTAAACTGTTATCTATAATCTATTTACTGATAATCAACGTTGATTTTTCAATCTGCCCTTGTCACCAATAGCCTTCCTGGTTTTCTTCAGAGATGACCTGTGAAAAGGATTATTAGGCATGGGATCCTTAAGAGAATCCAAGTAAAATTTTCGTGCGTTCTATTTTTTTTACCTCCTTTATTAGCCTCCTATCTATAAATAAATATTATCAACTAATAATCATTTTCTATAAGATTTAAAAAAATATTAAGCCTTATTTTGGCACTGCGGGCAGAGTCCATAAAAGTCTAAACGATTGCGGGTAATCTTATACCCAGATGTACTGGAGACTTCCGCAACGAGAGACTGAGGAAGTTCAATTTCAGTATCTGAGATCTTATGACAGGATGTGCAGATCAGATGAGGGTGTGGATAGGGCTTATTTCCATCATAATGATTATCGTCGTTGCTAAATCCAAGTTCTAAAACCTCGCCCATTTCCTTTAGGAGGTTGATAGTTTTATAAACAGTGCCAAAGCTCATCGTCGGGTATTGATCCCTTAATTTTTCAAAGAGTTGAGTTGCACTTGGATGATTCTCACTGGCTGCCAAAAGATGTAAAAGAGCCAGACGTTGGGGTGTTAAACGGTATTGACGTTGATGAAGTTTTTCTATCAACTCTTCGTAGCGGGCTTGGGGATCCAATAGGATAATCCTTTCTAACAGAGAATGATTATTTATTAGATAATAGCATAAACATCGGGAAAAGTCAATCCTGGAATTGGTTTTCTAAGAAATAAATAATCACAACGCCTGCAAAATTTTATGATTCAATCCTTAGGATGTTATAGAAAGTGTCCAAAAAGCCGCAAGTGTCAGGTCAAGAAAGGCGAGATACTCAGGTTTTTTATCAGTGTAAGGATGTTGTATAATTGACGACATATTATTTTCAGCGTCGCTAAACTTTATAAAAATATATTGGAGCAAAGAATGAAATTTCGAGGCAAATTTGACAAAATTGCCAGCAATCTTCTGCCAGCTTATTTTGCGATGGTTATGGCGACTGGAATCGTCGCGATCGCTGCCGCTATCTATCAGATCTTATGGTTTGCAAAATTCCTTTTCTATTTCAACATCGTAGCCTACATTGTTCTATGGCTCATCAGCATTTATCGAATCATGTACCATTTTGACCGTTATCGTGCGGATATACAAAATCACTTACGCGCACCTGGTTTTTTTACTATTATCGCTGGAACAAATACTTTAGGCGCTGATTTTCTCATTATTGCCAACAACCGGACAATTGCCTACATCCTTTGGATTTTTGGGATTATTCTGTGGTTGATTTATCAATATACGGTTTTTACCAGCTTAATGTTCTCCGTTCAAAAGCAGCCTTTGAACAAAGCTATCAATGGAGGATGGTTAGTCGCAGTTGTATCTACAGAATCGGTTGCCTTATTAGCTGCTCAGTTAGCAAGCATGGATCAGCGTTTATTGTTGATTGCATTGATTATGTATTTTATCGGATACTTCACTTATCTGATGATTATGCCTCTGGTAAATTATCGGCTTTTCTTCTTTGATGTCCAACCAAAAGAACTCACCGGGCCCTACTGGATCAATATGGGAGCTACAGCGATCACCACTTTAGCTGGCTCTCTGATACTGATTGGCTCTCAGAGCGATCAACTAATCAGAATTTACCCGATTTTTAGCTCCCTACGACCCTTTATCGAGGGGGCAACATTTTTAATTTGGGCTTATGGAAGCTGGTGGATTCCGCTCCTTTTCATCATGGGGTACTGGAAACATTTTGTGAAGAGAGTTTCCTTGAAATATGATTCCCAGTTTTGGGGGGCAGTCTTTCCCATGGGAATGTATACCGTTGCCACTGTGAGATTAGCCAGTGCATTGAATCTCCCTCAGCTTAAAATGATTTCGAATATTTTCATTTATGTTGCGATCATTGGATGGCTTTACCAATTTGGCGTTTTCCTGAGTGCTTTTCGAACAATATTTTTATCTAGGAAAGCCAATGTAGAAAATTAGCCGTCAATTGAAGTTTTTGTACAAGAAACTTAATGGTACAAAATTATTCATTCGAAACAAGGTTCAACCACAATGAAAGGATAAGATGGATAAAAAACCTTCCAATCCAATAAAAAAACTACATTTTATCAAGAAATCTGAACGATCAGCGGATGGGTGGAGCGCCAGCAGTGTTCAAGACCGGGAGTGGGAAGGTATCTACCGACGGCGTTGGCAGCATGATAAAGTTGTACGCACTACCCATGGGGTTAATTGCACTGGTTCTTGCAGTTGGGAAGTCTATGTAAAAAATGGCATGATCACTTGGGAACATCAAGCAACTGATTATCCCACTACCGGTGTAAATTTTCCTGAATATGAACCTCGTGGTTGTCCCCGAGGGGCTTCATCTTCCTGGTACACCTACAGCCCTCTACGGGTAAAGTACCCTTATGTGCGGGGTGTACTCCTCGATTATTGGCGTAAAGCACTGGAAGAAACTCATGATCCTTTGGAAGCCTGGAAATCCATTGCCGAAGATGAGGTTAAATCTCGAACCTATAAATCTGCCCGAGGTAAAGGAGGATTTGTCAGAGCCAGTTGGCAGGAGGTAAATGAAATGATCTCCGCCCAACTCATCTACACTATTCGCAAATATGGTCCCGATCGGATCACGGGTTTTACCCCCATTCCGGCGATGTCTATGGTGAGTTATGCATCCGGGGCGCGTTTTCTTTCCTTGATCGGGGGTTCCATGCTCAGTTTTTATGATTGGTATGCCGACCTCCCACCCGCCTCGCCGATGATTTGGGGTGAGCAAACCGATGTTCCGGAAAGCAGTGATTGGTATAATGCTGGCTACCTGATCATGTGGGGGTCGAATATCCCATTGACCCGCACGCCAGACGCTCATTTTTTGACCGAAGTCCGCTACAAGGGTAGTAAAGTCATTTCGATAAGTCCCGATTACGCTGAATCGGTGAAGTTTGCCGATGAATGGCTGGCGATCAATCCAGGTACAGATGGGGCTTTAGCCCAAGCGATGACCCACGTGATATTGCAAGAGTTTTATGTCAATCAGCAGGCGGACTATTTTTATCAGTACGCCAAGAGGTTCACCGACCTTCCGTTTTTAGTTCTATTGAAACCCCAAGATGATTTCTTTATCGCTGATCGCTTCTTGCGTGCTTCGGATTTATCTCTTTCGGAAGACCAGCCAGAGTGGAAATTGGTGGTGATGGATGCAAAGACCGGCAATTTTGTTGTCCCAAATGGATGCATTGGTCATCGCTGGGAGAATAAAAAACGATGGAATCTTGACCCGCTGAATGAAAATGGGCACGTTTATGATCCCCAGATGACGTTATTGGGAAGTGAAGATGACAAAATCACGATTGGTCTGCCTTATTTTGACGATCAATCCCGTTCCGTTATTCAACGAGCTATCCCAGTGAAGCGAGTTGAGATTAATGGTGTGGAACAATATATTACAACCGTTTTTGATTTGATGCTGGCTAATTATGGAGTAAAGAGGGAGACTGTTGCAGAAGGTTACCCGGCCAATTACGATGATCCGCAACCCTATACACCGGCTTGGCAGGAAAAATATACCGGTATCCAGGCAAGTCAAGTGATCAAAATCGCTCGGGAATTTGCTCAAAACGCACTAGATACAAAAGGTCGTTCCATGATCTTCCTGGGAGGAGGAACTAATCACTGGTTTAATGCCGATGTGAATTACCGGGCGATCTTAAACTTGGTGCTTCTAACCGGATGCGAAGGGGTAAATGGTGGAGGATGGGCACATTATGTGGGGCAAGAGAAAGTGCGACCGTTTGAGGGCTGGTCTACCATTGCTTTTGCGCGTGATTGGTCTTTACCGCCGCGTTTACAAAATGCAACCTCCTATTATTATTTTGGCACCGACCAGTATCGCTATGAAGAAATCCCCATGAGTGAGTTGAGCTCACCTCTGGTAACGAAACCTCGTTACGAACATCCCGCTGACTATAATGTGTTGTCCGTTCGGCTGGGGTGGTCCGCTTCTTATCCGCAATTTAACCAAAACTCTTTGAGCATAGCCGAAGAAGCTCAACAAAATGGTGCAATAACCAATGCTGAAATCATTGACTATATTGTCGATTCCTTGAAAACCAAAAAACTAGAATTTTCCATTGAAGATCCAGACAACCCGATCAACTATCCGCGCACTTTGTTTGTCTGGCGGGCAAATTTAATTTCCAGTTCGGGAAAGGGCCATGAATATTTTCTCAAACATTTACTTGGCACTCATGAAGGTGTATTGGCGTCCGAATCTGAAGCCAGCAATCATCCTGATGAAATAAAATGGCGGGAGCCATCTGCCACTGGAAAATTAGATCTTCTGGTTGATCTTGAGTTTAGGATGTCGGGAACGGCGCTGTTCTCCGATATTATTTTGCCGGCAGCGACCTGGTATGAAAAAACCGACCTTAGCAGTACGGATATGCATCCGTATATTCATCCATTCAATCCGGCAATCTCACCCCCTTGGGAAGCTAAATCCGATTGGGATATCTTTAAAGATTTAGCAAACCAATTTTCAGCAATGGCAAAAAAATACTTCCCCAAAGTCCTCAAGGATATCGTTTCGGTTCCTTTGATGCATGATTCAGCGGATGAGATTGCCCAACCATTGGGGTTGGTAAAGGATTGGGCAAAAGGGGAAATTGACCCTATCATGGGTAAAACCATGCCAAAATTGTTGGTCACTGAGCGAGATTATCCCAAAGTCTATGAAAAATTTATCACGGTTGGGCCTCTCCTCGAGCAAAATCCCATTGGAGCGCATGGATTAGGCTGGAATTCAAAGGAGGAATATCAGGAATTAAAAAGTTTGCTGGGGACACGCCAAACAGACCAAAATGGAGCATTGCCAAACCTTGAGGAGGCAGATCAAGTTGTCAATACAATTTTAACTTTGTCCAGCACCAGCAATGGCAGGGTAGCCCAAAAAGCGTGGCAAGCCGAAGAAGATAAAACTGGTTTGCCGCTCAAAGACTTTATTAAAAGCCGCGAATCCGAAAAGTTTACTTTAGAAAATATTACTGCTCAACCCAAAGAAGCCATCCCTACTCCCATTTTTACCGGGAACAATAAGGATCGTCGTTATACTGCCTTCGTCAATAATATTGAATTAAGGATTCCATTCCGGACATTAACCGGCAGGCAGCAATTTTATATTGATCACGAGTTATTTCAAGAATTTGGCGAAAATTTACCGGTCTATAAACCCCCCTTGCACACTAAGCCATTTTATTCTCATGATCCAATACCGGATGTAAAAGGAAAAACGATTACATTGAAATATTCGACTCCACATGGAAAGTGGAATATCCATAGTATGTTCTATGATGACCAGCAAATGCTTACTCTGTTTCGGGGTGGACCAACGGTTTGGTTAAATCCACAGGACGCGGCCGCGATAGACGTGAAGGATAACGATTGGATTGAAATCTACAATAGAAATGGTGTCGCGGTGGCACGGGCAGTGGTGAGTCAGCGCATACCCCAAGGGCTGACGTATATGTACCATGCCCAGGATCGCACAATTTATACAGCTAATTCTGAGATCACCCATCAAAGTGGAGGAACTCATAATAGCCCGACAAACATCCACATTAAACCCACCCATTTTGTAGGTGGTTATGCTCAACTCAGTTATGGATTTAACTATTATGGACCAACCGGAAATCAACGAGATCTGGTTGTTTTGGTAAAGAAAATAGAAAGGGTGAGCAGGAATGAAGATTAGAGCCCAAGTCGCAATGGTGATGAATCTGGATAAATGTATCGGTTGCCATACCTGTAGTGTAACCTGTAAGAATACTTGGACTAACCGACCAGGAGCAGAGTATATCTGGTTCAACAACGTTGAAACCAAACCAGGGATTGGGTATCCAAAACAATGGGAAGATCAGGAAAAATTTCAGGGAGGTTGGGGGATTGATAAACAAAAACTCCAACTAAAGTCGGGTAACCGATTTTGGAAATATGTGAATATTTTCCATAACCCCGATCTACCCGAGTTAGAAGAGTATTACGAACCATGGGAGTATGATTATGAAAACCTGATTCAAAGCCCCGCAAAAAACCATCAACCTATTGCAATGCCTCGTTCACTTATCACGGGTAAAGAGATGGAGATCATTTGGGGTCCTAATTGGGAGGATGATCTGGCTGGTTCGAATGTTACAACCCGATTAGACCCCAATAGCCTGGGTTTGGAACAAGAAATACAACAGGAATTCGAAAAGACGTTCTTGTTTTACTTACCCCGGCTTTGTGAACATTGTCTGAATCCAGCCTGTGTAGCGGCTTGCCCCTCTGGAGCCATGTATAAACGCGCTGAAGATGGCATTGTGTTAGTAGATCAAGAAGCTTGCCGTTCGTGGCGTTATTGTATATCGTCCTGCCCTTATAAGAAGGTTTACTACAATTGGAAAACGCACAAATCTGAAAAGTGCACGTTCTGCTACCCGCGGATTGAGGTCGGTTTACCACCTGTTTGTGCTGAAACTTGTGTTGGACGGATTCGCTATGTGGGAATTGTCCTATATGATACTGAGCAAATTAAAACCATAGCCTCTATCGAGGATGAAAAATCCTTATATCAAAGCCAGGTGGGTTTATTCCTGGACCCTTGGGATGAGAAAGTGATCCATCAGGCTCAACTGGATGGTGTCCCGGAGGATTGGATCAAGGCAGCCCAAAAATCCCCGTTTTATCAATTGGTGGTTAATTATAGGATCGCTTTACCCCTGCACCCCGAATATCGTACTCTTCCAATGGTTTGGTACATACCACCGCTAAGCCCGATATTGAAAGCCTTTGAGGGAAATCCAGATCCTAAATATAGGGAAGATGTGTTTCCAGCCATTGATCAGATGCGGATTCCGATTCGCTATTTGGCAAATTTACTCAGCGCGGGAAATGAGGATGTCATTCGGGAGGTCCTTAAGAAAATGCTGATCATGCGTCAGGTGATGCGTGCTAAAAGTATTCAGGGTGGCTTTGACGATCAAGTTGTGAAAGATGTGGGTTTGGATAGGACAAAAATTGAAGAAATGTATCGGTTATTAGCTATAGCAAAATATAAGGATCGGTTTGTCATCCCAACTTCACACAAAGAGAGGGGTCAAGACGTATATCGTGAACAAGGGTCAACTGGATTTGAGCTTAATGATACCAGTTACTTATGTTTTCCTGAAGAATAACTGTGGATAACGATGAAGACTCTTAACCGGGATGTCCTTAAAATCATTTCGACCTTAATGCTTTATCCGAATCCAGAGTTGTTTTTAGTAAATTGGGATTCTGAATTAAAACAACAATACGACCCGTTCATCAGGTGCGAGTTAAGCTCTTTCTTGAAATACCTTAAATCAGACGAGCTTATCAAACTTCAAGAGAATTACGTTCGGACATTCGATTTTAGTGAACCACATAATTTATACTTGACGAGCTCTAGAAATATGGAAGAATCGAAGCGCGGTTTTATTTTGGCGGAACTCATTCAAATTTATGAAAACACCGGCTTTACGCTGACAACTTCTGAGCCCCCCGATTTTCTTCCCCTTTTCCTAGAAATCCTTTCGCAATGTGATGAAGAAGTTTCATTTACATTGCTCAATCGCTTTCATGATGCAATTGATGAAAAAACAAATTCTTTAACCCAAACTAATAGCCCTTATGCGAGTTTGTTCACAGTGCTCCAGAATATCATCAACCAGAATTTAGACGAGGAAGTTTGATATGAACATGTTAAATCAATTCTTATGGGTGATCTTTCCATATGTGATGATTACGATTTCGATCGTGGGTCTTGTTTTTCGATATAAAACAGACCAAATGAGCTGGTCTGCCAGGTCATCTGAATTTTTAGAAAAAAGAGAACTTCGCTGGGGGAGTATCCTTTTCCACTATGGGATTATTTTTGTGTTCTTTGGGCATGTTGTGGGTATCTTAGTGCCTGCCAGGGTTGTTTCTGGCTTGGGGATTAATGATGACATTTATCATCTTTTTGCAGTGGTCACTGGCGGGTTGGCTGGTTTGATCGC
>DHFN01000086.1 GCA_002402275.1 Anaerolineales bacterium UBA4823 | reverse complement strand
GCTACCTTATCATAAGCTTTCGAATCATTCCAGGTACCCTGGGGTGTTAAGATGTCAGACGGGACATCCGGGCAGCTTTGGGGAACTTCTAGATTGAAATAGGGAATGCGCAGATAAGGGACATTATCTAAGGCTCCTTTTATCGCTGCTGAAACCATGGCGCGGGTATAGGGCAAAGGCATTCTTTCTCCAACTCCACATCCGCCCCCACTCCAACCTGTATTCACTAACCATACTCTTGATTGATGCTTCTGGAGTTTATCTGCTAACATCTGAGCATATCGGGCGGGATGTAAGGGCATAAAAGGCGCGCCAAAACATGTAGAAAATGTGGCTTGGGGTTCTTTGCCTAACCCTTTCTCTGTGCCAGCTAATTTGGAGGTATATCCGGAAAGGAAATAGTATATGGCTTGTGCATGATCCAATCTGGCAATTGGCGGGAGAACTCCATAAGCGTCAGCAGTCAGGAAGAAGATGTTTTGAGGATGGTCACAGACGCCGCTAGGAATTGTATTAGGCAGAAATCCAATAGGATAAGCAGCCCGGGTATTTTCAGTGAAAGAATCATCATTAAAATCAACCCGCCGGTTACTGGAATCGATCATCACATTTTCCAAAACAGTTCCAAAATGGCGCGTGGCTGACCATATCAAGGGTTCGTATTCTTTGGAAAGGCGGATAACTTTTGCATAGCATCCTCCTTCAAAATTGAAAACCCCATCTTCTCCCCAGCCATGTTCATCATCCCCGACCATCATTCGGGTTGGATCTGATGAAAGCGTCGTTTTACCGGTCCCCGATAATCCGAAGAATAGGGCTGCATCTCCACCTTCTCCAACGGTTGCGGAACAATGCATCGGCAAAACGTCTTGCTGAGGGAGGAGATAGTTTAATACGGAAAAGAGAGATTTTTTAATTTCGCCGGCATAACTAGTTCCGCCAATAAGCACCATCCGCTTTGTAAAATTGAGAATGACAAAAATATCGGAATTTAAACCATCCAATTCGGGCACTGCTCGGAATCCAGGAGCATGCATAACAGTAAATTGAGGTACATGATCCGATTGTTCTTCTGGTTTGAGCCGGATGAACATATTTCTGGCAAAGAGACTATGCCAGGCATTTTCAGTAATAATCCGGATAGGTATCTTATAGCGAGGATTGGCTCCAACCGTCGTATCCTGTACGAAAACATCTCGGCCTTGGAAATAAGCAGTCATCCGAAGGTGTAATTGGTCGAATTTTTCTGAATCGAGGGGTTGGTTAATTTTATTCCAGTTAACCAATTCGGCAGTCTGTGGATCATTGACAATATACTTGTCGTTGGGAGCCCTACCTGTATAATTGCCTGTACGGACAACCACTGCCCCTTCATGGGCTAGCACACCTTCTCTTCTGGATACAACTCTCTCAACCAATGCAGGGGTGGGGAGTGTCCAATATTCCATATTGAGATTTTTTAATCCATGGTTTTCTAACCCAAACTTACTGGCAGTTCCCATTACATTTGTCATGATCTGATTTCTCCTTTGACATTTGAAATAGTGGTTGCGGCAAGCAATTTATTGAGGGCAGCCAAATAGGCCTTTGCTGCTGCAACGATAATATCGGTATCGGCGCCATAGCCGCCAAAAGTTCGGGCGAACGTTCTTCCATTTTGAGGGGATTCACGCTCGGATAATGGGCTGTCATTAGCTTGTAACCTTACTGTAACCTCACCTAAAGCATCAATTCCTTCGGTCACAGCATGAATATTGAATTCCAGAAGGGTATTGGGCACACCAACAATGGCATCTATGGCACAATAAGTGGCATGCACAGGTCCCGTTCCAATCGCAGCATGAGTGGCTAATTCCCCATCTGGACAACATAAGCGCACCGTAGCAGTCGGCATTCCCATGGTCCCGCAAGTAACTTGCATTCCCTGCAGGCTATAGAACTCTTCTCCTTTATTAGTTTGATCCCCCAATAAAGCTTGTAAATCCGCTTCGGTGATCATTTTTTTCTTATCTGCCAGTTGTTTATATTGTTCAAAAGCTCGGTCGAGTTCTGGCGGAGTGAGATGAAAACCCAATTCCTCCAAGTGAACCCTCAAAGCGTGTCTTCCGGAATGTTTGCCTAGCACCAGTTTGGATTGACTGACCCCCACAGTTTCTGGGCGCATGATCTCATAAGTCTCTTGGTGTTTGAGCATTCCATCTTGATGAATGCCGGCTTCATGGGCAAAAGCATTTGCACCGACAATCGCTTTGTTCGGCTGAACGGGTATCCCTGTGTAAGTGGATACCATCCGGCTGACTCGGGCTATTTGGGTGGTATCAATGCCAGTGGTTAGAGCAAACATCGAACGGCGAGTATGAAGAGCCATAACTACTTCTTCTAGAGAGGTATTACCAGCCCGCTCCCCAATTCCATTCACAGCCACTTCAGCTTGCCGGGCTCCCGCTTGCAATCCAGCGAGGGTGTTGGCAGTGGCTAAGCCAAGGTCGTTATGGCAATGGACGGATACGATTGTATTTTCGATGCCAGGTACATTCGTGAGGATTCCCCGGATTAGATTTCCAAACTCTTCCGGTGTGGTATACCCAACGGTGTCGGGAATATTGAGTGTGGTTGCGCCAGCTTTAATGGCTTCAGATAGCACCTTGTAGAGAAATTCTGGTTCGCTTCGCCCAGCATCCTCAGGGGAAAACTCAACGTCCTCACATAACGAGTGGGCGTAAGCGACAACATCGCTTATTCTTTCAACAACCTCTTTCGGTTCCATGCGAAGTTTATAGCGCATGTGGATGGGGGAGGTGGCTATGAAAGTGTGAATTCGGGGACGACTGGCATAACGGATGGAATTCCAGGCAGCGTCAACATCTTTTTTGTTTGCCCGTGCCAAACCGCAAATGATCGGTACTTTCCGGCTTCCCTCACCCTCACTCACCGGAGAATTACCAACTTCTTGCGCGATTTGTTGGACAGCAGCTGCATCATCTGGAGAAGCGGCTGGAAAACCAGCCTCAATTACATCTACACCTAATCTGGCAAGAGCGCGAGCGATTTCCATTTTTTCTGATGAAGTAAGGCTTGCGCCGGGGGATTGTTCGCCATCCCGTAGGGTAGTGTCAAAGATTCGCACATAGTTGTAATTGGGGTTGGTATTCATCTTTCTTCCTTTCTGAAACTGATTAATCTCCCGGTTTGATTTCGACCGGTTGAATAAAAGGCATCATTTTGCGTAGCTGGGCACCAACTTGTTCAATGGGATGATTTTGTTCCTGTTTACGCCGTTCATTGAACCACGGGCGCCCATTTTCATTTTCAGCGATCCAAGTTTTGGCATAGCTGCCATCCTGAATCTCTTTTAATATTTCAGACATGGTATGGCGGGTTTCTTC
>DHFN01000235.1:8785-14694 GCA_002402275.1 Anaerolineales bacterium UBA4823 | reverse complement strand
ATAAAATCTATCGTCAGTGGTACAGAAATATGGCGCATCAAATCTGCCAGAAAGATGACCCCGCCCCGCAAAATACAAACCAAATGAATATCTCTCCCCCCGTAATCCTGGCTGATTTCCTTTCCCAGCTCAGCAATTCGGTGTTGCAAAACATCTGCTGGAATTAAGATTTCATCTAAAAACTCATGATAATCCTGCATCTTTTATTATCCTCTCCGTACAACATGATGTTGGCGGCAACGAGCCTCATACAACTCGGCTGCCCCCACTATCACCACTGGATCATTATAATGGGCTGGCTGTCCATTGACCAAGCGCTGTGTACGGGTTGCCGGCTCTCCACACACCATACAGATCGCCTGCAGTTTATCCACCCGTTCTGCTTGTGCCATCAACACCGGCATCGGTCCAAAGGGTTCCCCACGAAAGTCAGTATCTAAACCAGCAACAATCACCCGAATCCCTTTATCGGCTAATTCTTGAACAATCGGAATGATTTCATCATCAAAAAATTGAGCTTCGTCAATGGCTACAACGGTTACATCCTCTTCAAGACAACCCCTGATCTCTTTAGCTGCAGAAATAGGCTTAGCTTCGAACTCGCTGCCAGCGTGCGAGGTCACCTTTTCATTGGCGTAACGGTTATCAATTGCTGGTTTGAATACCTGCACCTTTTGTTTTGCAATCGCTGCCCGGCGTAGCCTCCGAATTAATTCATCGGTTTTACCACAAAACATCGAACCCGTAATCACTTCCACTGAACCAAACTGATGCCGCATCAATTATCCCTTTCTTTATTGGTTATAGATGACTAAATTCTATCATAACGCAAATGAGATAATTGTTGCAAAGGAGGAAGAATGTCAATTTGTAAGGGTGGTTTTGGAGAGTACAACCATCTTATCTGCTAACGATCATCCTTGGTATCTAGAGTCGCTGCTTATAAATAAAGAAAACCCACCCTTACGACAGTACCCAGTGTATACTACGGGACACCCCCCTACAATGTTAAACCACCCTATGATGATACTTCAGGCACCTGGTTGTATTTGGAGGACAGGTTCGAACTAATAAGATTTTTTACCCACCGCAAAAGCCAGGCTCAATCCAACCAGAATCCCCAGGATAACGATTTGCCCAGGCTGAGTGCCTGTTGAACCTTTCATATCCAATAATCCAACATTGCTGGGGCTCCGCAAATCCAATTCCACTTTGTGCCATGTAGTGTTTTCCCGGGCTGGGATAACCCGATCGGCACTGACAGAAACATTGCCATTACAGTTGGCTTTGACAACTAGGCTCACCAGCTGACCCTTTCGGGAATTGAGATAATCTGCAAAGGTTGGGCCCATGAATAACGCATCACTAGGAGCAACGGTACTTGAAGCGGTTGCCAAAACAGTTGGATCAAGAGTGGGTTGATTTGCCCAATTGAGACTAGCTTCTTGCCAAGTTGTGTCGGAGCTGCTGCGAAGTTCCATATCTAGCGGTTCATCTCCAGGATAGACCGGGTCAATTGGAACCGAGAGGATGGCAGTAGCAATGGTCGCAGAGGGGTTTGGCACTTGAAATTTAAGCCACACATAGGATGTCGGTACACATCCAGCCAGGTTACTAGCTGATAGAAATAAATACAATTCTGAGCCTGCTATGATGTTGGGGTCATTTAACAAGGTATAAGTATCCGCTAGGGGAGTATAGGGCCCAACCGCGTAAGCGGATTGGACTGATCCAAAAAATAATACTCCACAGAGTAGTATGAACAAGCTAAAAATTCTTTTTTTCATGAAATATGCTCCTCACTAATCTTACAAACCCTGGTTCCTCTATTATGGCCATGTCAACCCTCCTGCACTGGTATCTGCGCAGGGCCAGTAGGGATAGCCAATGGAGGTGACAAAATTAATTGGCCCAATAGGGGGAATATATGTTCTTAATGAGCCAGTGCTAGCGATCCATTCGGATATCTTTGGAACCCCACCCATGCTGGTCGCTAGTTTTAGTGCGCTATTTAATTCGGGGTGATCCAGTGGGATCGAGATCAAATTCAATTTACAGCTCGTTTGGCGATAAATGGAAAAAGTAATGGCACCCGGCTCAGGAACTCCCCCAACCGTCGTAAATACAGTTGGACTTGAGTCAGCATTCGTCCGCACAAAATAACCATGTCCGGTTTGCAATACAAAGTTCGCCCCCATGAGCCCAACTAAGCGGGTCCGAAAACTGGATGTCTCTGCTACCCATTCCGAAACCTTGCTGGAAGCTGTTACGGTTCCGAGATGATCGGCTGTCTGTAGAGAAGAATCGATCAAAGGCAAGGCGATCGTGTTATCGGCGTTGCGTAATAAGGAAAAATCAAATTCCCCAACCCGATTCGATGGATTAGATGTAAATCCGTTTGGACAGACTGCTTTGACAGTATAAAAATAATTGGCTGCTGGGTCTCCAAGGGCACCTAAGTCATCATATTGAATTGAGGTTAAGGTTTTATAAGGGGTGTCACCTGGCGTAAAATAAGGAGTTGTATCCCGGTATAAGTGATATTCAACCGCCCCGCTGGTGCTCGTCCAGCTCAAACGGGCATCGGATGCATTCAATTTCGCTATTGAAAGTACCGGACTAGGTGGTGGATTGATATTGATAATTCCTGGTTGGGTAGTTGCTGAAATAAGATTCCCATTACGATCAGACATATCCCATTTCGAAAATGTTAAATGGGATGTGGCTACCTTTTTAGCTTTGATATGAGCAACAAAAAGTTTCCCGCTTCCAGTTACCGCGGGCGTTGGGTTGAGTTGTGTATTGGTATATCGAATCACCCCATTAATATTGTCGCCATAATTGTAGATCATAAATCCAACTTCCAAGAATCCCCCATTTTGGATTTGGACTCCAGTTCTACTGGGATCTTCATCGATCACCTCTAGAACTGTCGGATCAAAAGTGAGAATCACATCCGCACCATATAATTCATCTACATTATTCACCCAAACCTGAATCTCCAAAATTTCATCATAATTCATCGTGGCTGAAGCTGGCACTACGGTTATGGTTGTTTGGATAGGGTCATCTGCTAATCCAATCACAGGATTAATACCTAAACCAAGTAATGCCACTATTAATCCAATTATGAATAGCTTTTCATAACCTTTTGTCTTCCATTTTTTTATCAATAATTTGTTCATCATAATCCTACCTATTTATGTATGATCTAATTTATCTTTAGGTTGCATAACTCCAATTTATATCAAATTTGACTCATTGAGATAACTCTAGTTAGAAGTGAAAATAAACACCTTTACGATCATAATTCTTCTTAACCTCACTTTTGATTCTCCGGTTGATTACTCTTCCATAAATAAATTCCAAGAGCCAACCCAATTCCAAATACAATCAAAACGATCCACCAATGTTCCTGCAGCGAAAATTTCTGGCTTTGATTGACTTTGGTAAGATCATTTTCGCTTGGTTGATTTGTTATTTCCTTTGATCCTCCAATATTAACCTCTGTTTTTGGAGGATTATTACCTTCCATCAAAGAAACAACAGCAGTCTGGTTTATTTGGGTCTGAACAGGCTGAACGGTCGGAATGATTTGAGTAGGTGCAAGCGTGGGGATGATGATCAGATTCGCTGAATTTTGAACAGGAATGGGTGTGCTTGTAACGGTTTGTGGTTTATTTCCTACAGTAATGGTTGAGCTCATTGCAGTGACTGGGATAGCTATTCCATCTCGGGTGGAAAGTTCAACCTTGGTCACCTTTAACTCACCTTCACCTTGCTTCAATCCATTTAAGTAAAGTACCAACAGAATACCATCACCCGATTTTGGCTCGCTAGGGTTCACTTGGGTCATGACAAATCTTAACAAGCCTTTTTCGGGATCTACGGAATCAAAAAGAACCATCCCAGCATCTAAAAATGTTCCCAAAGCAGGTTGAATACCCGTTTTGGCAGTATCCGCATCTTCTACCGTTAATAAAGCAGGATCAAACTGAATCTCCAGGTCTATGGCATAGAGATTCTCCACATCCTTGATCTGGATTGGCACCTCAACCCGTTCCCCTAAAGGAATCTCTACCGGCTCAAAAAAGCCAACCCTTGCTGTAGGATCGGTTTGGGCAAAAACCCGAGTTGGGGATATCAGGAATAAACTAACCAAGATTAGGATGCTGAAGAAAATATTTCGATGTTTTCTACTCATAAACAATTAGTCCTTCTGCTTTGGTTTTCTTCTTTTATGGATGATCATGCCAAATTCAATCACTATCATGAACAATCCCATAAACAATAAAATCCATAGCCATAAGTCACGGTTTGCCGACTCCTTTTGGCTAAGGTTATTCTGATCGTTTTCAGAAACGGATTGCGCGGTTAATTCTAACCCCGCAGTCATTAAAGCAGCCTGATCAGTCTGCGTATTTAGAGGGCTTAGCAGAGTTCCTTCAGCATTTCGCGGAACAGGAGTTAATGAGTTACTAAAATTTTGGGGAGTTAGATTCACGATTGATTTTGTTGACAAGCTTGATTCGTTAAATTTATGGCTGCCTGGTGTATCACTTGGCAACCAGGTTCTGGTTGATTGTAAAGTTGCACTAACGGAAGCTTGGTTATTTATAGTATTAGCAGGGGTGTTGGTTATCGAAAGAGTTGGACTGAAGGCAACTCTTTTCGTGGCTGTCCTGGTTTGGGTACGGGTCAAGACAATGGTCGGGCTTTTAGAAACTCGCAGGGTTGGTGTCCTGGTTCTGGTACTGGTTCGAGAAACGATTGGACTAGATGAAACAGTCCAGGTGGAAGTTTTGGTATATAGGTTGGTCACCGTGCTGGTTGGCCTCTGCGTTGCAGTATTGGTTGGCTTTTTTGTTTTTGTATAGGTTGGCAGAGGAGTAGGAGTCATTGTCACTGACGCGGTCGTTGTAGATGTTGGGAATAAACCATCAGGGACCACTACCACTCCATTTATCAGGGTGGGAGTGATTAAATTTCCTTGTGCATCGGCAAATTCACCATTTGTAAGGGTAATCTCAGTAGTGCCAGGGTTGATCGTTCTAAAGAAAAGATTGACCAAAATCCCATCCCCAGAAACCGGGGGGGATGCCAATTGGGCATATACTAGACGAAGGGTTCCTGGTTCATTTACGGTTTTAACTTCCCATAAATGAGACAAGTAATCTCCCTGCTCATAGTTATCCAAATGCAGGATGGCTTCATCATATTCGATCGTCACATCATATGCATTCACATTCACACCACTGGTCACCTTCAAACTAAGTGTAAACTGATTTCCAGGCGGAACGGTGCTCTGAGCTGGATCAACGGACAACTGCATGCCGGATTGTGCCAGAGCAGGTTTATCCAAAACCAGAACGACCAAAATCAGCGTGCCAAAGAGGAATGCTCCATAATTTCTTATCTTAACTAAGCCCATTTTTTGATTGTATATCCTTGTAGTATTTTAGAAAAGGTTAGCTTTGGTTATTCCTTTTGGCATTGCAGATCTTAAGCAAAACTAATCTTTCTGAGATTGTTCCAATAAATGGGTTGTAACTCCTTGCTTCGCTCGATATAACAATTATGACTTTTGGGATAATCTCTGGGGCATTTCTTGCCAATATTATCCAAAAAGAAGGTGTCACTCCGAGCGAAGCGAGGAGTCTTTTCATTAAAATTTTACAGATACCTCGCTTCGCCCGCTTTGACATTGATGGCATTTAGGGCAATCTTGTTCAGAGATGGCTAATTTTATATAAATATAAAACCACCTCTAAAATAATTGCCCAGATTCTTCCAAAAAGAAGTAAAACCTACCTTTGGGTTGACTTGCTACCTCATTCATAATTTTTCCTGGCAATCCCTTCATTAACATATAAGTAAACGGATGAAATTCGTTAATACATCATAATGGA
>DHFN01000235.1:0-8767 GCA_002402275.1 Anaerolineales bacterium UBA4823 | reverse complement strand
GTTAAGTCAAAATTACCTCCCACCAGTGCCAGGTCTTGAATATTGACCTGATTATCGAAGTTGACATCGGCATCATCATTAATGTTTCCAACTTCATACTTAGCACCAACGACAGTGGCATCCTGGATGTTGATTTCATTATCACTCCATTTTGCGTTACCTCCCTTGAGTTCAAGGGCAGTGAGAACTTTATCCACAGTGACATTGATCAATTTGTTAAGATCCTCAGTCACATTCAAATAGCGTGGCTGGTTGGTGGTGATGCGATAGCCGCCGCCATAGATCACTGTCAAGTTGAGATTGTTTGTCAAGACATCAATCGTGCTAGCAAAGGGATTATATGTCCAGCCAGTGCCCAGCCAGCTGAAGGTTATGGGGATGCCTCCACGCGAGACCCGACCTTGCATCGAGAAGGTGCCAGTGATCGCAAAATTACCAGTGACTGTGGCAGTTTCGGTTAAACTGGCTAGAAGGCGATCATTGGCAGGAACGCCGGATGGATTATCTACCATGTCTACCGTGAATGGATAGCTGCCCGGTTTCTTGAACTGAACATTACAAGTGTTTTCCCAAGCTTGATCGGGCGGCATTGGGAATCCCGCCGTACCATAACCAACCCGTCCTACCAAATCAGTCCCACTTACACTTAGAGATACCGGAATGCCATTGCAATTCAAACTCTTGATATCCTCTGATTGAGCCCCGGTAATCGTGAATACATAGTAGATAGAGTCGCTAAAGTTACCACCAGTTGCTGGGTTGACAACCTTCACATGAAAGTCTTGGGCTATGCCAGCCAGATAAGCACCTATGATATCGGTGGACGAGATAGAGGGCTTATCATAGACATTTGCGGTTGCAGTGTAATCAGATAGAAGCCTACTAGTATCAGCATCCATCAACCGCATAGAGACAGCATAGGACGTTGGATAGTCAATTGCTTCTTGTTCTCTAGTCTTGAAATTGACCCGGAAAAGTGTGGTAAGTTCACTTCCCCCATTTAGCGGGAAACCACCACCGGTTATCTTGCCGAAATAACCAACGATATCGCTTCCATTATCGCTATCGCCATAACTAGTACCCGGACCAACTCCCAATCCTACCCAGCTCGCTCCATTATCAACCGAGTACTCAATTGACTGGATTTGATCTGTCTTCGCATTGAAAATCTGGAAATCCACATAGACATGAGCAAAATTACCCCCCCCAGTAGGGTTCGTGAGGACCACACTGAATTGGCGTTGCTCGCCACTCAAATAGTAACCCTGAATATCCGGTGAACTGATGGTTGGTTTGGCAGCATAAACGATAGCAGTATTATTATAAATTGCCAAAGTGAGATTAGGGGGTAAACTGTCTAAAGCATACAAAGATATATTGATTGGATAATCTTTAGCTGTATGAAAAGTAACCTTAAAAGCTGTGGTAACATGATATGGAGCAGAGATTGGAAAGCCTGTAGTTGGTCCAAAGTCTCCTTCACAATAACCACTAGCACTAGAACAGGTAAATGGGAGTTCTACAAAGTTACCTCCTCCAGCATCATATTTTAGCGAAGTGATATCCCCTTCATTTGCTTCAAATCTAAAATGAAATTTAACTTGATTAAATATTCCTCCATCCGATGGATTATCTAATGTGACATTGAATTGGCGTTCCTCATCAACAAAATAATACCCTTGTATATCTGTTGATGAGATTGCAGGCATGTTGCTAAAGATTCTGATCGATCCATCAATAAGGGAAGATGCATAAACATTTGTTGACGGTCCATATCCAGGAGACATTGCGAATTTATCATTTGTCTCGACTAGATCCAATGTACCAACTCCAACTGTTGTCTTAGTAAGAAATGTTACTGAGTAGAGTGTTTTATTAACACTCACCGGAGTTGTTGAATAACCATCGAATTTAATGACTCCGGGTGTACTCCAATCAATCACAGAAGTTTTATTGGGTACAGGCATGAAATCCGTTCCAGCCGTTATGTAAGTAATAGTCATTAAATCAACTGGGTAGGTCAGTTCAAAGGAAACACCAGTCACATTCTTTAAATCAGCTTTAACTTCATATACAATCCAATCATTTGTTTTTGATTGGTCTTTCATGGGAGCGCCGGTAGATGTAGTAGTGAGACTAACGTATGTCCATGGATCAGCATCTACATTTGTCAAATTGGGATCAGCATTTGTCCCCCAAGAATTATATTCTGCATTCAAGTCGGGCTCCATTGCCGGAACCACAATTGCAGTATCATTATTGTCCTTAAACAAATTTCCTTTAATATCTTTTACATTACCAGAGGGCACTGAGACAAATTCGATCGCACTGCCTCCTAAATTATGGATATAGTTATTGACGATCTGAAAATCCGTTATCGCACCATTGAAATGGATACCATCACCTTTGGTTTGTCCAGTACCATCAATTTCCAATCCGGCGATGCGGATATCCGTCAGTCCTTCTGCGATATCAATCCCATTTGAACCGTTGGTGGGAACACACTTGGCACCTGGTTCAGCCAAAATTTGGGTATGGCTGGCATTGATCACAAAACAAGGCGAGTCATTCTGGATGACCGTATTTGCTGCCAGATGCAGGATAAGGTTTGGTTCATTGATGAAGATTCCACCCGGCACAGAAATAGATCCTGAAATATAGACATTCCCATTAGCATCGGGTGTAGTTGCTGTGCAGTTTTCATCCGTGCACCATGGAGTGAAATCAACCAATCCAATAACCCGGTTAGCACCCACGCCTGCTTGATTTCCCCACCAATTGGATGATGCATCAAGAGTGCTTGCTTCATTTGCATTTTGGACAGCTATGGTATTACTTAAAGCTATTTTGTTGGATCTAATGCTGCCTAAATTTGCATTTCGCATATAGATACCTACTTGACTATTCTCAACCGTATTTCCTGCTATTTGCAAAGTGCCATAGTTACTACTTCCAGCGGAAATCGCTCTACCATCGATGTCATAGACAATATTATTAGTAATAGATGCATTACCTGAACCCCAACCAGCGACGATTCCGTTAGAAATGGGTTGTGCCCCTCCTGTCTTTGAAGCGGAAATATTATAGACAGTGTTATCATGGATGCTAACATTCTGAGATAAGGGGGTTAAACCATAACCATAATAACCTATTCCTGTAGGACCCCAGGTAACATCAGGATCATTAACCGTCTGATGGATATCATAAACAGTGTTATGGTCTATTTCCAATCCATTTACAACAGCATTTACGCATATTCCAGTTGAAGGCCATCCATCTTCTTCTACTATTCTAGCTGTGGAACCAATCTGGGTAACCTTATTATTGGTAACGCGGATGTTCGAAAGATCGTTGTCTCCATAATATCCGATCATTATTCCAGCAGGATCACCACCCCATGGAGAATTAAAATTTGGGCTCGTCACAGTAAATCCACTAAATGTGACATTGCTCGCTCTGATACTCACAACATATAAAGCTGATTCAGCCAATTCACCACCATGAATAGTTGTTTGCGCAGGTCCGTCAGTGGAAACAAGAGTTAAAGGTTTATTAATTAAGACTGCACCATAATACGTTCCTGCTCCCACATGGATAGTATCCCCCTCTGATGCAGCATCAACTGCATGTTGGATTGTTGCAAAAGGACTGGTATCATTCCCTAAATTATTATCACTACCATTTGATGCTACGTACCAATCTCGGACTTGGAAATCATAAACTGTCTCTTTAATGGTAACCGAATCTACCCAACCAATCGTACCGGTCCCATTATTGTTGTAAGAATCTCCCATACCAAGTCGCAAATAAATCCGAACAACCTTAATCGAAGGGTAATCTGCCGCTATATCTGATAAATAAATCAAAGGATTCCCGGATGTATTTCCATCATTATTATTCCATTTCTGCCAATAACCAGCAGCACCATCAACTGTATGCCAACCAGCTGGATTGCTTGTTGGTACAAACTGGAAAGTTGTATTATCACTCCGTTCGTTTAATGCACCAGTATCCAATTCAATCGTCATCCAGACAGGATTAATACCTGCCTGATTTACAACATCAAATTGCAAAGGACCAGTAGCCAGGTCACCAATGGATATATCAGTTTTAAATCCGAATAACCCCTCATCCCAATAATGACCATCTGGATCGGGTGTTAACCCTGCTTTGATAATCCCGGCTTCCCGACCTAAATAAAGTCCGGTTGAACCAGGTGAGACAAGATTATAATCAGAAGGGCCTGCATAACCGGAATAAACACCGCCACCTCCTTCAGCATTCCAACTTGCAGAAAGTATATAAACTGGAATAATGGTGTTCCCCTCGGCTTGTACATCCAACATAGGAAGTGCAATCATCAACATAGCCGTCACAACCAAGATCCCTAACAATTTTACAAAGATTGTTTTCTTCATAATTAAATCCTCCTAACTGAAAAACTATCCGATCATAGAATAAAGTCATCGAACAATTGAACTGGTTTTTTTTAATCACTTTTGATATATATATATTGTTTTAATGGTTTTGTTTTATTATTTATCAATTCGACATTTTAAAATCGACATAACATCTTATTTATCAACTGATAGATCTTATTTTAGAAACAAAACTCTCTATTTAAACCTCCTCCCATAATTTATTCTTAATATTCAACATAAAGGTAAACGGGTATAATCAAAAAGGAAAAAAACGCGTCAAGCTCACTTACCCCACAAGAGTAAGGGACAATATAATTGCCATCACCTAGCCATTGTTTACCCAAAGCGCGTTTTATCCCTACTATTGCAGCCGCCTGCTCTGACTAGCAGACGGTTGCGTGGTTAATGTAACCTTATTCCACTTACTGTTTTAATTAGGTAGGTTCGTTAATCCCAATCACCTTACCAATAAAAAAAGCCATCCAAGAACCACACCCTTTCATCGGAAGGCTTTTCGGCAGCCGGGCAATCTCCCCCAGAGAAGACCCCTTAGCTTTGCGTCCCCGCTTTACAACGGGTTTGCTTTTTCGAAGCTTTCTACTTTATAGAATAGCAAAATTCGAATACTTTGTCAATAGTACTTTATTCCTAATTTACATTAAAAAATCCAGCCGCTGGGTGAGCGGCTGGATTTTTTCTATACCACAATTTCGTCGGCTGCCTCGGGCAATTGATACCCGAATGCGCGCAGTCGCTTTTTCATATCCGCCAGGGATTTGCGTCCGAACCCTTCGATCGTCAGGATGGCTGCCTCTCCTTGGGCTAAACGTTCCAGCGCTTGTCCAACGTTGGTAATACCCGCTTTAGCTAATGCATCCGTGGCACGCTTCCCCAATTCGAGATCAGTGATGGGACGTAAGGGCGAAACCCGGGCAGCTTCACGAGCTTCTTTATCCGCTTGAAACTGCTTGCGCACTTCCAGCTTCCGATAGAAACGGTCTACCTGACCTTCACTGTCCACAATGCGCTGTTCACCCGTGAAAAACGGATGACATTTGGAGCAAAGGTCGGTATGAATTACTTTTTTTGTTGAACCGGTTGTCCAGGTGTTGCCGCACGCACAAATTACCTGCGCATCCGGATAATATGTAGGATGAATATTTGGTTTCATTTTATTTTCCTTCTACCAATTTAAAACCATTAAACAACGGCTTCCTGCGGGACGACACTGACTTGTTTGCGGTCATCGCGAATTGTCTCATAAATCACAATCCCATCGGCAGTTGCAAACAAGGTATCGTCTTTCCCAATGCCCACATTTTTCCCGGGTTTGATATGGGTACCATGTTGACGCACTAGGATATTGCCCGAGAGGACAAATTCGCCGCTATACACTTTAACACCCAACCGTTGCGATTGACTATCTCTACCGTTGCGGCTTGAACCGCCGCCTTTTTTATGTGCCATACTACCCTTCCTATTCCTTTACGATCGAGTCGATCTGTAATCGTGTATAACGCTGTCGGTGGCCGGTTTTTACCCGATAATGTTTTTTGGGTCTATATTTGAATACAATCACTTTCGGACCCTTCACTTGGGCTAGAACCGTCGCCATCACTTTGGCTCCATTGACTAATGGAGTGCCAACCTCGACCCGCTCATCTTCTGCGAGTAATAATACCCGTTCCAAATCAAGCTGATCACCAATTTCCGCAGGGAAGTGGTCAACATCGATCGTACCACCTTCGACGGCTTTAAACTGCTTGCCGCCATCTTCAACGATTGCATACTTCATATTTTCTCCAATCTTCACTTCTTCTCCATCTACCGTGCGCCTTGGTCGGTTTAAATCCGCTTGACGCCCAGAAACGGGGGAGTTGGGGATACGTCATTTTACCCCAGCAATCCTGCTGAGGCAAACTGGAATTATACCGAACTCCCTACAAAAGTGTCAAGTCTAAAATCTGTTTTATTGGGTATCATTTGAATAATGACGTTACGATGCCGCTATTGTCAATCCGAGATCACTCCAGGAATGCGCTACTGCGGGTATTGCGGTGCGCGCTTGAAAGATCCGCTCATCTATCCCGAACCGCAACAAAGCAGTCAATTACGCAACATCACCATCCTCTTCGCTGACCTGGTCGGTTATACCACAGCTGCCCGCCAGTTGGACAGCGAAATTCTTTATGAATTAGTGCAACAATATACTGACCTTCTCAGCCGTGAGGTTTACAAATATGAAGGGGTGATTGATAAAATCACCGGGGATGGCATCATGGCATTATTCGGCGCGCCAATCAGTTATGAGAATAACGCCGAAAGAGCAGTCCGGGCTGCTCTAGAGATGCAAACCAATTTTCAAAACTGGCGTAAACTAACTCTCCAGAATCTGGGAGTGGATCTTGATCTTCGCATTGGTATTCATGCGGGTCCAGTGATTGTGGGTGAAATTGGCTCGAATATCGTTGTGGATTACACCGCGATTGGTGAAACCGTCAATTTAGCCTATCGGATAGAAGAAATCGCTCAACCGGGGTCTATCTATGTCAGTGAACAGGTGGCTTCTCAAACCTCCATCCAATTTGAATATCAAGAAATCCAAGGTTTAACCTTAAAAGGGTTCGAACAAGCAGTCAATGCATACCACCTGACAGGAATCAAACAATTTCAAGCGGCTATAAATACCTATGACTTTTTTAATAGCCCGATGGTCGGGAGGAGGAAGGAACTCGATCAATTGGAGCAAGCCTTACAACATACAACCGAGTATCAAGATAGCCGATTTATTTTGATTTCTGGGGAAGCTGGAGTTGGGAAAACCCGCCTGCTTAAAGAATTTCAAGTACACCTAGACCATGCTCAGGTCGCTTATCTTAACGCTCATAGTTTAACTTACCGGCGTTCCGTGCCTTATTGGATTTTCACTGATTTAATGCGCCATCGTCTCGGTTTGGAAACCGATTTGGAGCGCACTGAACCGCAGTCGCTCCTCCAAACCAAACTCCTGGCGATTGGAATCGAAAATGTTCAGTCCTACCTGCCTTATCTGGAATCCCTTTTTGCCTTGCCTAACTCCGACCCTGCGATTTTATTGCTGGCGGAAACGATGCAAGCAGAGCTTTTTCGCCTGAAGGTGGTCGAAACGATTCGAACGCTATTATTAAACAAGCCGAATCATTCCCCTCAAGTTTGGTTAATTGAAGATTTGCAGTGGGCAGATGAAGCCTCATTAGATATTTTGCAATCCATCCTTTCAGAAATCCCGCCCTTTCCCTTGTTGATTGTGGCAACGGCTCGTCTGGATGGCAACCCCCATTTCAACGACTTTTTAAATTGGAGTAAAGCTCATCCAGCTGGAATCGCTCAAGAAATCAACTTAAAACCCCTCACCCCGCTCGAGAGTTCTCAATTACTGGGCAATCTAATGCAACTGGATCAAATTCCTGCTACTCTTGCGCAACAAATCCTCGAACGGAGTGCCGGGATTCCCTTATACCTGGAAGAAATACTGCGAATGTTAATGGATACCGGTAATCTCGAACTGAGCGGGAATAAATTATATGTCCGGCGTACTTTGGATGAAGATTCGTTAGGGGTCCCGATAACCTTACAAGGGTTGGTGCAGGCTCGTTTTGATCAACTAGAACCTTTTCCCCGCAAAGTTTTGCAAATTGCCTCGGTAATTGGGCATACCTTTTCCCGTTCTGTTCTTGAATATAGCATTCCGCTTCCTGATTCGGCACTTTTGGATGATGCGCTAAAAACCCTAATTGAACGTAATCTTATTATTTCCACACCCAATGACCCGCGTGGTGATTATGCTTTCTGTCACGCAATTCTCTCAGAAGCTATCTATAATACCATGCTCAAAAAAGAGCGCAGCCGTTATCATGCTCTAGTAGGATGGGCAATTGAAGATCAGTACCATGACCATATTTACGAGGTCACCGAAATCCTAGCTCGGCATTTCTCGTGGAGCAATCAACCCGAAAAAGCCCTCTATTATTTGATCCTGGCTGCTCAAAAAGCATCTGCCTTATCCATGAACGATCAAGCCCGTAAGCATTATGAACATGCCTTATCGCTATTACCCCTTGTGGAACATGTTCCCAAACAGTCGTTGCAGGTGCATTTAGGACTTGCAGAGATCTACTATAAAAACAACCAATTCGAAAAGGCTCAAATTCATTATACAAGTGCTTTGCAAGAAATTGTGGATGGACCAATTATTGATGCGGAATCAGCTCATGAATTGATTCAGCAGCGCTTAACTGAGCTCGCTCAAAGGTAGCATCGGAAAAGATTTCTCGGTCGCTACGCTCCCTCGAAATGACAAAGAGCCT
>DHFN01000251.1:14391-19809 GCA_002402275.1 Anaerolineales bacterium UBA4823 | reverse complement strand
AGGCTCGATCTTTAAAGACTTCTACAAGTTGCCCCCCTAATCCGAACAATAATACTGGGCCAAATTGAGGGTCAATGCTGCTGCCTAATATTAATTCATAACCATCGGTTTTAATCATTGGCTGAACTGTCACTCCGAGGAAATGCGGTTTACCGCTACTGTCTTTTTCTCCCACCTTATTTGTTACGGATTGCCGAATTGAACCATAAGCCTGACGAACTTGCTCTTCATTTTCTAGATTCAATTGAACACCACCAACATCAGTTTTGTGCGTGATGGTTTCAGAATGAAGTTTTAGAACAACCGGATAACCGATCTCACTGGCGTATTTAACCGCTTCGTCTTCATTGGTTGCAATTTTGGTTTGTACAATCGGGATTTTGTAACTGGCGAGAAGTTGTTTGGATTCGAATTCGGAAAGTAAAGTTCGCCCTTCTGATCGAGCACCTTGTATAATTTGTTTCGCGGTTTCATTATCAATTGCAATACTTAAATCGGTATTATTAGTTCTTGGAGTCTCGTAAAGGCTACCCAGGTTTTCTGCAAATTTAGCCATATAAACAAACATTCGTGCTGCAGTATCTGGGTAAGGAAAGGTAGGAATATTCGCTCGATTCAAAATTCTGATTCCTTCCTCTACATCTTCACCACCCATCCAACTTGCGAGAATAGGTTTCCCAAGACTTTGAGCGTAGGGGACAAGTTGTTCAGCGGTTTTGGTTGGATCGGTCATGGATTGCGGAGTGAGAACAACCAACATTCCATCACTATTTGGATCTTTTGCAGCAATTTCAAGTGCTTTGGCATAACGTTCTGGACTCGCATCTCCAATAATATCAACAGGGTTATTCTTGCTCCAGACTGACGGTAATATATGGTTAAACTCCTCCATGGCCTGCGGTGAAATTTCTGTAAGTTGCCCACCGTTCGTCAGGAGTGCATCTGTTGCAATCACCCCAGGACCACCTGCATTGGTGAGGATGGTTAGCTTTGGACCTTTTGGTCTTGGTTGTTTTGCCAAAACATCTGACATATAAAAAAGCTCTGCAATTGTGTTAACGCGTAAGACGCCACTCCGGTGAAACGCTGCCTCTAGAACTTCATCGCTACCGGTCAAGGAGCCAGTATGAGACGCAGCAGCTTTTGCTGCACCAGCAGTTCTGCCAGGTTTAATCACAATAATTGGTTTGAGAAGTGCGACTTCGCGGGCAGCTGATAGAAAGGCGCGCGCATCGCCAATCGTTTCCATGTAAATTACAATACTCTCTGTGTTTGGATCATCTCCCAAATAATAAATTAAATCTCCCCAACCAACATCGAGCATTGAGCCAATGGATATGAAAGAGCTAAAGCCAACATTCGCTTTCAAGCTCCAATCTAATACTGCTGTACATAGTGCACCACTTTGGCTGATGAAACCGACGGTTCCTTTTCGGGCAATAGTTGTTGCAAAGGTCGCATTAAAACCAGAAACCGGGCTCATCAAACCCAAACAGTTTGGACCAATAATCCGCATATTCCCTTTACGGGCATATTCTAGAATTTGCCTTTCAAGTCTTGCCCCTTCTTCGCCAATCTCCTTAAATCCAGCTGAGATAATAATCGCGCCTTTAACTCCTGCTTCAACGGACTGACGTATGATATCCGGTATAGAAGGAGCCGGGGTGGTCACAACGACAACATCAACTGGATCAGGAACGTCCGCGATGGTGGGATACGCCTTTATTCCTAAAACGCTGGAACGTTTAGGGTTTACAGGAAAAACCGTCCCTCCAAATGGGCTGCTAATTAAATTCCAGACAAGGGTTCTTCCTACTGTGTTAGGGTTTTCCGTTGCCCCAATGACTGCTACATTTTTAGGGGAAAATAGAATATCTAACGGTTTATTTTGATAATGAAGTACATCATGAACAGGGTCAAAACTTGGTAATTTAGATTGGTCCATTTTTTATTTTTGCCTTTATTTGGGTTTATTTGAAAATTATTGTGGTAGTAATTTAAACTAATCTTTTCGAAAAAGTATATAACAAGTAATAATTTTCACGAAGGGTAAAACATGACATTTTAGCTATTACAAATGTCTTAAATAATAAGATGTAGTTTTGGGATGTTTCGATTGGCATTAGGAATCTATAAATATGAGATTAATCAATATAGTTGGATCAAGAGGCTAACATAAATTATTGACCTGTAAATTTGAGCTAATCAAAATAAGTCAAACCTAATGAGAAGGAGACACTTAAAATAAAAGAGGGTTGGGGATTGAATTGCGTTATAATGGATCAATTCACCTTCTGGGAAGTTCTAGGAATTAGAACGACGTAACTCAAAGAAGAGCAAGTGCAATTGAGTTTACGATGACTGTGTTCAAGTTGAATAATACTGAAACAACCATCGAGAGAACCTCGATTGAATTACATTATCTTGGAGTAATCAATGTACAAGACACACACATGCGGAGAATTACGAGCTGAACATATCGGGAAGACTGTGAGTTTGGCAGGCTGGGTTCATCGTAGAAGAGATCACGGCGGAGTAACTTTTATTGATTTGCGAGATCGGTTTGGACTGGTTCAAATTGTATTAAATCCTGAGACTTCCCCAGATGGACACAAATTGGCTGAATCTATTAGAATGGAGTGGGTTATCCAGGTTGAGGGATTAGTAAGGCGAAGACCTGAAGGCGCAGAAAACCCAAACCTACCAACTGGAGAAATCGAAGTCGAAGTTCATACCTTGAAAATCTTAAACCCAGCAAAAACTCCACCATTCCTTATTAACAAAGATGAAGAAGCTGATGAAAATACACGCTTGAAGTATCGTTATTTGGATTTACGCCGTGAAAAAATGCGCAATAATATCGAATTGCGTCATAGGGTAGTGAAATTTATTCGCGATTATCTCGACCAAAAAGGTTTTTTGGAGGTAGAAACCCCGATTTTATTTAAAACGACTCCTGAAGGAGCTCGTGATTATCTAGTGCCTTCACGGGTTCATCCAGGAGAGTTTTATGCCCTACCTCAATCCCCCCAACAACTTAAACAACTTCTCATGGTGGGTGGAATAGAACGTTACTTCCAAATCGCACGCTGTTTTCGCGATGAAGATCAACGTGGCGATCGCCAGCCAGAATTCACTCAGCTAGACCTTGAAATGTCATTTGTCGAGCGCGAAGATGTCATGGATCTTATTGAGGATATGTTCACTAAAATGATCGCTAAGGTTGTCCCTGAAAAGAAGATCTATAGCACGCCATTTCCCAGATTTAAATATCAAGAGGTTATGGAACGTTTTGGAAAAGATAATCCAGATATCCGCTTTGGTCTGGAATTGGTCAATATCAGTGATTTAGTTGAACATAGCGGGTTTTCGGTTTTTGATCAAGCAATCCAAAGTGGTGGTTTTGTCCGTGGAATTAATGCGAAAGGTTTGGGGAACTACACTCGTAAACAGATTGATGAATTAACTGATCTAGTTAGACAGTTTGGCGCAAAAGGCTTAGCTTATATCGCTTATACATCGGATGGTGAGATTCGTTCCACTTTTGCGAAATTTCTCTCACCTCAGCTCCAACAGACTATCTTTGAGAGAATGCAAGCTGATAAAGGCGATTTATTGTTGTTCGTCGCTGATAAAGCAGAAGTTGTATATGAATCATTAGGAAGATTACGGGTTTCCCTCGCTGAAAAATTAAACCTTCTTGATCCTGATGTGTTGGCTTTTTGTTGGGTAATTGATTTTCCCTATGTCGTATGGAATGAAGATGAAAAGCGTTGGGATCCTAGTCATCATCTGTTTACCTCGCCGATGGAAGAGGATATCCCGTTACTAGAGACAGATCCGGGTAAAGCTCGTGGGCAGCAATATGATTTGGTATTGAATAATTACGAAATTGGAGGAGGATCAATCCGAATCCATGATCGTAAATTGCAAGAAAAGGTTTTTAAACTGATTGGATTGGATGAGGATGTGGCAAGGGAACGTTTTGGACATATGCTTGAAGCGTTTGAATATGGAACACCACCCCATGGTGGAATTGCTCCTGGTATTGATCGGATTTGTATGATATTAGCTGGTGAACCAAATATTCGAGAGGTAATTGCTTTTCCGAAAAACCAAGCAGCCCGAGATGTGATGGCAGATGCACCATCACCAGCCGATTTAAAACAATTGGAAGAGTTGCATATTCAGGTTGTTTATCCGCCTGACTTGACATAATTTTAATCTAAATCTATACATTCAGTTTTTTTTATGGTATAAGAGTAATACCCTACTGTGTTCGTGATGCTGCGCTCGGGTTTTGGGCCAACACCCATTTAATGGGTTCCAATCTTGCAAATGTGACGCGATAGGTTTAAACCAAGGCGGATCATTTGGGGAGGTACCCAACCTGCGAAGGCAGGTTCAAAACTTCGCTCCACACGGCACGGTGGGGTGCTGTTTATTAATAGTAGCTTCATCCGATTTTTTATCCCATCACCAGAAACTTAATTGAGGGTTTTCATAAGCGATTGGGTCATAATTTAACCAGTTTTCAATATGCTCAAAATCCACATCTGGTTGATCAATTAACCACCGCATTTGTCTGAACCGGACGATTTTCCAATACTTTTGAAGGACCTCAGAAAGAATTGGATTATGGTGAATTTTATTAAGAACAATATTTACCCGGCTGCCTGGAACCAATAAATATCTATTTATATCGCGGTCATCCACAAAGGAAATTTCACTTAGATTCCCTGTTGTTTGGATTTTCCATTCGGATATTACAACTTCATTTTTATTTAACCATTGTAAAATTTGATTCGACTTTACGATTAGATTAAATTTCTCACCTAAATGATGAATGATTGTTTCCATCTCTATAAGATCATTTTGACGGTTTAATCTATTTTCCCCATTTTTTAACTCCCAAAATTCCGATTTTTGGAGAGGTGTGGCATACGAGATTAAACATATATTTAGAAACTCTTGATTGGGTGTAGAAAATCCACAGAAACGTTCAAATATTTTAGTAAGAAAATCCTCATAAGAAAGTTTTTTATTTTCTGTGAATAAACTGTAGACGAATTGTTCAATTTGATCGGATAATGAAATTTGGTTATTTTGAGTAAAGTCTTTTTTCCAGACATATTTATTTTCAATAGATTTAGATTCTCCAGGAATCAATGCCAATACATTACTTTTATCTATACATTTCTCAAATAAATTCAAGAATGTATTTGGGAAATCAATGCTTTGATCAGTTTGATAAATATCTTTTAATGTGAATTTCGGCGAAAGGGTATCATTTGCGGAAGGAGTCACTGTAACTGATTGAGTCATTGCAATCGCGTGGGCATTGTTAATTGGAATGGGTTCATGCGCTTTGTCAATCTCAGCACTTAATGCTTGTTCAATTCGACGTTGCAATAATTC
>DHFN01000251.1:10151-14346 GCA_002402275.1 Anaerolineales bacterium UBA4823 | reverse complement strand
TCTGATAATTCAAATCCTGCCAGGTCGCCTGCGATGAGAGCAGCAGCCAGAAAATTAGGTTCATTTTCTTCGATAAAACCAGCTACTGAGTTTGTTGATTGATTCGTTTCAATAATTTCTAAAAAGGTATTTTTTAATGCCCGACAATGCCAACCCCAGTCATATCGTTTTCTTTGTAATACATTTTTATAAGGCGAGACACTTTCTTTACCTAATAACCACCCTGCCCAAATTGCAGAGAGTGGCCAATAAGCTTGGTTAGGACGAGGTAGAGTGGTGACAATTTGTGAAAATTCCAGGTCTGGTTCCTTTTTCATTAGATCGACAAACCGACCTTCAAAAATGCAGATTTCATTAGAGGTCGGTTTTTGTGGATAATGAACCACCTGCGGAAAATCTTCTCTAACTGGGATAAATTCCCATTTCTCAACGGTTTTCTCGATTTCGAGCCACAAATTGTGCTCAATAAATTGAGAAAATGGGACTAATTGTTTAGGTCTATAAGCCCGTGCCGGATAAGGCCAAAGTCCATTTGCAGAATCAACTAAACCCAGATATAAAGCAGAAAATCTTTTTTTGTCCTGATTTGTAATTAATATACTATCAACTTTATTTAAAAGGGTCAACAAAATATATAAAGACCGCTGAGGATGCAAATGGACTGTTTCTAGAACCGACTGCCATTCGGGGTCATTTACGGATACTACTTTATTAGCTGCTTCGTTTTCGTAGATATCAAAAGGAGGCATTTTCCCTAAAAGTTGAATATCGCGATCGTTAATTGGAAATTCACCATTTTGACCACATTCCTGACAATGATATTTTTTTTGCTGAAGATGATAATTAAGATCATTGTTTTTTTTCCCCCACACATAGGTTTCAACTTCTACCTCAGCACCACAAGAATTACAAGTAGATTGGTAGTAAGACCGAATATACGTCTCAAGTCGGGTATCTCCCTTTTTAATTGCAGCGATCTCTGAAATTAGGCTAATTAATTCTTCAGTGGAAGGTGGTTGAGAAAATAGCTCAATAAGCAAACGATTGATGGGGTTATTACAACAAACCAGGACCGGAATTCCATGTTGAGCTAACTCAACGATTGCAAGAGGGGATGATCCAAATGGATCGAGGATAATTGCAGGAGAGTTGGACGAATTTTTTGGTAAAGGATTATTTTTGATAAATTGAGTGATGCTATTTGGGTAATAAGGTGGTAAATATCGCGCCAATGGAAAATTTGATAGAAGGGCTTGACCACCAGAAAATCTTGTTAATGGCGAGAAATATTGAGTGAACATCCTGTCAAATTAATTTGAGCTCTCATTGCAAAACACTGTTCTTCCAAAGAGAAAATTAAATATAATTTAACTGTTTTGCTTGATAAGTAAGTTCTTCTCGAAATTGCGGAGCAGCAATATTAATTAATGCTCTTGCTCTCTGCCGAATGGTTTTTCCATAAAGGTCAGCAATCCCATATTCAGTTACAATGTAATGCACATGACTGCGGGTTGTATCCACACCAGCACCCGGTTTAAGAGTGGAAACAATTCGGCTTACATTTTTTGCTGTACTAGGTAAAGCAATGATTGGAACACCTCCATTTGAACGTGAGGCACCATAGATAAAATCTAACTGCCCACCCACGCCACTGAAGAACCGGTGCCCAATGCTATCCGCGCAAACCTGTCCAGTCAGATCAACTTCGATGGCGGAATTGAGAGCAACCATCCGATCATTTTGCGCAATCACAAAAGGGTCATTTACATATTCAGTAGGATGGAATTCAATGATGGGATTATCATCAACCCATTTATAAAGCTTTTTTGTACCAAGGAGAAATCCAGCAATAATTTTGCCTGGGTGAAGTGTTTTGCGGCTGTTATTTAATACACCTGCATCAACCAACCCAATAACACCATCGGAAAACATTTCTGAGTGGATGCCTAAATCTTTTTTCTCGTATAGATGTTTTAATACCGCATCTGGAATAGCTCCAATACCCAGTTGTAATGTAGCTCCATCGGGTATTAATTCCGAAATGTATGAAGCTATTTTTTGATAAAGATCGCTATCGCCTTCAGAACTCATTGGCAGTTCAGGTAGGTCGTAATCTGTAGGCACCATATAAGTTAGACGGCTGACATGAATAAAGGAATCCCCTAATGTCCGTGGCATTTGTTGATTTACCTCAGCGATTATGATAGTTGCCGATTCGGCTGCACTTTTAGTTAAACCAACCTCTATGCCAAAACTGCAAAAACCATGTTCATCAGGTGGTGAAACATGGATAAGGGCTACATCGACAGGTAATATTTTTCGCTTGAATAATAACGGAAATTCAGACAGTAAAACTGGCGTAAAATCAGCCCGCCCTTCTTGTACAGCTTGTCGAACATTGGCACCAATAAACATTGTATTAACTCGCAAGTGCCCTTCCAACTCCGGGCGAACGTAATCTGTTGAACCTACTGTGAGGGCATGACAAATCTCAAGATTCTCTAAATGGGGTGCATATTCAACTAATGCTCCTAATACTTTTTGGGGTATAGAACAATTGCCTGATAGAAATATCCTTTGATTGGATTGAATGTGCTGGACTGCTTCTTCAGCACTGACAACTCGCGATTCATATTGTTTGGTCCAATTCATAATTTACTCCGTGGTTATTTTCGGCATAATTCTTGATAAATGTACTAATTGACCATTATGGGTATTTACTGCAATCTCTAATGCGGGACTTTCTTGAATGGCTCGTTCTACTCCTTTGTTTGCTAAATCTTGTATAAATGGAAATGCAGCATTCACATAGGCGTACATCGAGGTTCGAGCAACCACACTAGAGATATTTGGTACGCAATAATGAATGATACCTTCATCAATAAAGGTAGGGCGTTCATGGGTTGTAGGGCGGGAGGTTTCTATGCAACCGCCTTCATCAATACTTAGGTCAATGATCAATGAACGAGGTTTCATGGTTTTTACTTGCTCACGAGTGACTATGATTGGTACTCGTTGATAGGGGACTAAAATTGCCCCAACCAAAACATCTGCGTACGCCAAAGCGCGATTAATATTGATTGGATTACTGATTAATGTCAATACATTAGGGAAATGATCATATAAAGTTTGAAGGGCTAGGATGTTGATATCCAAAACTGTCACATGAGCTCCCAACCCTAAAAATCCTTTGGTTGCATTAGTCCCGGTAGCTCCTGCACCTAGAATAACTACCTCAGCTGGAGGGACACCAACAATGCCTCCCAATAAGATCCCTTTTCCTCCAGCATCAGTTTGAAGTAAACGGGCAGCAATTTGGGGGACCATCAATCCTCCAATTTGGGCAAGAGGTCTTCGGACTGGCATACATCCATTTGGCAAGGTGATTTGCTCCATAGCGATCGAGGTGATTTGGTTTTTTAACAATTCGTCAATATTATCTTGACGAGCTGAAAAAAGGTGCAATAAACCTACTACAGCGCTACCAGGCCTTAGCCACTCAATTTCCTCGAGTGTAGGTCTGTTTATTTTGAGAAGTAAATCTGCTCGGCCAAAAACTTCATGAGACGAATAGACTAACTTGGCTCCGGCATTTTCGTACTCTTGATCACTAAATCCTGCAGAAGAACCAGCGTCGTGTTCAACATAGCAAATGTGATTGCTTTCTACCAACATTTGAACACCTGCTGGTGTCATCCCAACCCGGAACTCAAAAGGATTCCGTTCTTTAGGAATGCCGATATTCATACTAGCTTCCTCCTCTCTAGGCAAGTAATTTCACTAAAATTGCTTTTTGGGCATGAAGGCGATTATGGGCTTGAGGGAAAAGGGCAGAATGAGGGCCATCTGCTACCTCATCAGTAATTTCTTGACCACGATGAGCTGGCAAGCAGTGCATTACGATCACATCAGGCGATGCTTCGGACACAAGCTGTGAGTTTACCTGATAAGGGGGGAAGATTTTCAATCGTTGCTCGGTCTCTTCTTCCTGCCCCATACTTGTCCAGGTATCGGTATATATGACCTGAGCATTTTGTACGGCTTGATGAGGATCTCGGACAAAGGTGAGTTTGCTACCACTTTTCGATGCAAACTGCTTAGCCAAGTTAATCGTATTTGCCGGTAAATCGAAGCCCTCTGGAGATGCAATTGTGAAATTTGCTCCTAATTTGCTGCAGATGTGCATCAAAGAAAC
>DHFN01000251.1:0-9988 GCA_002402275.1 Anaerolineales bacterium UBA4823 | reverse complement strand
GCTTCAACATAGCCTGACAAAACTCTAGCGATATCCGATATAGCTTCTCGTTTTCCTAAACCAATTTCAGCGGGGGAGAGATATAAAGCGTCTCCACCTAGATGGCGCATTGCCATATCAAATGATACCCTGGTTCTTAAACTAGGCTTTTGAAAGATCATGGCGAGTACTTTGCCTTTTAATAATGGAGAATTGCCACTGGCTAGATATTCTTTTTTGAGTTTAATAGCGAGATCGAGCATTTCCTGTAAAGCTTCCGGGGAATAATCAGCAATTGCAATAAAATCCTTCATGTTTTTAACTCCGAAATTTAGGGGATTTGTATATATTAATTGGAGTATAACATAGGGGAAGGGAAATGAATAATAAATGAGGAATGGTTTTATATGGTTGAAAACTTAGAGGTAAATCTAAAGAGCGGGTGATGGGATTCGGACCCACGAATAATAGCTTGGGAAGCTATCGCCTTACCACTTGGCAACACCCGCACTAAAATAAATTATAAACAGCGTGAGATGAACTGTCAAGCGCAAGAAAATGGTTTAAAATTAAGTAGAGCTTTTTGTATAGCTATAAATATGTCAAATATGCGCATAGGCAATTTATTAAATAAACAAATTTATTATTAGAACAATTACATTCATAATAACTATAAATATATGCAACCAATACTTGAAGTAAATCTCTCAAACCAAAAAACCGCAATTTTAGCGATCTCAGATACATGGACAAAGGAATATCTAGGGGGAGCTTCACTTGCTGCTTACCTTTTGTATAATGATCTGACCAGAGATCTTGAGCCACTCACTCCAGAATCGCCACTTTTATTTTTAACCGGCCCCTTGACTGGCACGATAGGACCATCTGTCGGTCGTTTTGTGGTTTGTGGTAAATCCCCGGCAACTCATTTATGGGCAGAATCTAACTGTGGTGGCTTTTGGGGAGTTGAATTAAGAAAAACAGGCTATGATGGTTTGTTAATTAGGGGGGCTTCAGAACAACCAATTTATTTAGTGATCAATAATGGCGAGATTGAATTTCGAAATGCACAAGATCTCTCCCAAATGGAAACTTATAAAACTCAACAAGCGATTTTAGATGATTTAGGAGAGCCTGGTTACCATGTAGCGGTAATTGGTCCGGCCGGAGAGAATCTAATCCCTTATTCAACAATCCTAACTGATCATGGTCGGGTTGCTGGGCGAACAGGCTTAGGGGCGGTCATGGGGTCAAAGAAGTTGAAGGGCATTGCCGTGAGAGGAAACAACCCTATACCCATAGCTAATCCTGAAAAATATGAAAAAATACGTTCAGAAATCAATCACGAATTACGAATGGACAATCAGTCCCAAGTACTAAGGGCATTAGGTACGGCTGGAGTAGCAGATTATTTTGATTATTTGGGTTTAATGCCTAAGAAATATTATCATCAAAGCAACTATCCAGGAGCACAAAACATATCCGGCGCGCAAATCGCCGAGACCATTTTAAGTGGGGTAAAGGCATGCCATGGTTGCGTCATTGCTTGTGGAAGAGTGGTTAAATTAGATGATGAACAAAAACGAAAAGGCCCCGAATATGAAACTTTGGTCGGGTTCGGACCTAATCTTTTAATTGATGATCCAAAGGAAATTACATTATTGGGGGAAATGTGTGATCGTTTTGGTCTCGATACCATCAGCACAAGCAACACCATAGGATTAGCATTTCATTTGTATGAAATGGGATTACTGACGGTCAAAGATACAGATAATCTAGAATTAAACTGGGGAAATGTCAAAAACACTAAATTGCTGATAGAGAAAATCGTTAAAAAAGAGGGTTTTGGAGAGCTTTTAGCTCATGGATCCAAAACTTTAGCGGAAGCGTACAATGCTGAAGAAGAGGCAGTCCAAGTAAATGGTTTAGAAGTGCCATACCATGACCCGCGTGGTGGATCCGGAATGGCTTTAGTTTATGTGACTTCACCTCGAGGAGCATGTCATAACCAATCAGATTATTTTTTTGTAGAGATGGGACAATCAGACGAGAGTATTGGTATTGATGTCTATGATCGTTTAGGAGGAGCTGAAAAAGCTGGCAATATCGCAAAACACCAGGACTGGCGGACAGTTTTCAACAGTCTAGTGATGTGTTCATTTGCCCATGTAGGCGCGGATGATATCGCAAGTCTTGTTCAAGCCGCCACTGGCTTTGAATTAGATAAAATAGAGTTGATGAGAATGGGGGAAAGGGCTTGGAATCTCAAGCGAATGATCAATGTTAACCTTGGCATCGGATCTGGCTATGATGATTTACCAAAAGCTTTCCAAATCCCTTATCCTGATGCTGAGGGAGAATTAAAAGGATTTATACCCGATATTAATAATATGCTCAGCAGCTATTATCAAGTTCGCGGTTGGTCAATAGATAAAGGAATACCTTCTGAAGAAAAAATCGAAGAACTAGGATTAAAGTGGGCAAAGACAAGCACTTAAACATTAATTGACAACGCCTATATTCATATTTCACATTATTTGGGAAAGGCAAGCCATTGTATTTCAGAGGGATGTGCTGAAGATTATTCTGAGACCATGAGTGATTAGATAGGAGGATTAAATGAAATTTGTAACTGTAGAGCAAATGAGAGAAATTGAGGTTGAAGCAGACCAATCAGATTTAACTTATGATTTAATGATGGAAAATGCAGGCCGCAACCTGGGTGAGATTGTAAACCGTGAATATTCTTCTCAAAGAATAGGAGGCGTATTAGGGTTAGTAGGTTCCGGAAACAATGGTGGAGATACCCTGGTTGCGCTATCATGCTTGCTTGACCATGATTGGCGAGCAACCGCTTACCTCGTTAAAGAACGATCCAATACAGATCCATTATTAGAAAGATTTATTCAAAAAGGTGGTAAAGTTTTCACCGTTCAAACAGATGATGATTTACTTAAGTTGAAAATTCTTCTTCATGAAAATGATGTTTTATTGGATGGAGTACTTGGCACCGGATTTAAATTGCCCTTACGGGAGGATATTGCCCAAATTCTTAAAACTGTCAAAGAGACTATTGAAAATGTATTTGACCCGCCATTTGTGGTTGCAGTAGATTGTCCCTCAGGAATTGATTGCGATACTGGAGAAGCATCCGAAGAAGTCATTCCAGCAAACCTGACGGTCACAATGGCAGCAGTAAAAATTGGTATGCTACGTTTACCCGCCTACACATTATGTGGTCGGATTGAATTGGCAACCATAGGAAATCTGGAGCAATTAGAAAACTGGAAAAAAATAAATCACTTCATCATTGACCGAAGGTGGGCTAGTCAAAAAATTCCGTACCGTCCAGAAGATTCTCATAAAGGTACATTTGGTACAGCCATAATCATTGCTGGAAGTAAAAATTATACTGGGGCGGCATATCTAGCAGCAAAAGCTGCGTATCTCAGTGGGTGCGGTTTAGTTACGATAGCTGCCATTAATGCTGTGCATTCAGCACTAGCGGGTCAGCTTCCCGAGGTGACCTGGATATCGTTGCCAGATGAAGATGGATTTATCTCAGAAAGAAGCGTCCAAATAATAAATGATGCAATACCTAAAGCAAACGCATTATTACTAGGGCCTGGATTTGGATTGCATAGTAGCACTGAAAAGTTCTTACACACGCTTGTCAAGGAAATTAATCAAAATCTTCCACCTCTTGTAGTTGATGCAGATGGATTAAAGCTCTTAGCCCGTTTACCGGGATGGCCACAGTTACTACCCTCTAATACAATCCTGACCCCCCACCCTGGCGAAATGGCAATTCTCACCCAGATGAAAACCAATGAAATTCAGATGCAAAGAGTATTTAATGCTGAACATTATGCCAATCTTTGGAATCAAATTGTTATCTTAAAAGGTGCATTTTCACTCATTGCAGAACCGCATGGAAGGACAGCGATGAATCCTGTTGCAAGCTCAGCACTTGCTAAAGCTGGTACTGGCGATGTTTTAGCAGGATTAATCACCGGATTACGCGCCCAGAATGTTGAGGCATTTGAAGCAGCCACTTTAGGGGTTTGGATTCACGCTCAAGCTGGAATATTAGCAGCGGAACAAATTGGGACTACCCGAAGCGTTTTATCTAGTAACGTGCTTCAGGCAATTCCTGAAGTATTTCATGACTTAGAAAACGTATAAATTGAGCGACTGTCCCAAAAGAAGGTTGTCACCCCGAGCGAAGCGAGGGGTCTTTTCATTTTAATTAAACAAGATATCTCGCTTCGCTCGATNNATGATGACTTATGGGACAATCTCCTTTTAACCATTATGCTCCCTCAGCGGGTTCCGCTCCAGAGTCCTCTTTCGACTTCTTTACAACTTTTTTTCCCAGTTCGATTGTGCCTTCCAACTTGGTTTTTTGTTCATCGAGAATTTCTTGCCCGCGTTGTTGCAATTCAATCGTTTTTTGTCGAGTGAGATTGGCTAGTTCTTCTGCTTTTTGTTTCGCATTAGCAACCGCTTTTTCTGCTTGCATACGCGCTTCTTCCAGAGACTTTTCTGCGCGCTTTCGAGCTTCATCTGAGGTATCAATAGCTTTATCTTTTAATTCGATGCTTTTCTCCCGAATAATCGTACGGGTTTCTTCACCGGATTGAGGTGCATAGAGCAATGCAAGAGCTGCTCCTACTAAACCGCCAAAGATAAAACCTGCTAAAAAAGCACTAAAATCTGAATCTTGTTCTGACATATTTCATACTCCTTGACGAGAAATTTATTTCTTTTTGCTTAATCCTACAATCTCAATTAATTTTTGGAATCCTGCCAATAACTCATTAAGTTTCATTACCGGTTCCACAAAATTATTGCTTAAAAATGCAGTAGTTCCTTTAAGGGTATTTACCGTTTCATTTGTGGAATTTAAAATAGGTTTGATCTCATTTTGCAAAAGATTAATCAGTCTTGCAAGCTGCACAATCAATATAATGAGTGCAATCCCTAGAAGCAATGTTTCCAAAGCCATGAATATAATAAAAATATCCCTGATGACGGATGTTTGTTGTTCGTGATTAAGCAACCAATAAATTGAAAGAATAATTATAACGAGTAAAACTACGCATACCAGCCCTATATAAATTCCATAATTGTGATGGGCTACATTATTCTCTTTTTTAGAAGAATAATTTGGTTGGGTTTGGTCAGGATTATTAATTATTTCTTCTTCCATAAAAGTATTTTATCATGATTCTAAATAAACCTTAAAATGATTACAAATAGGATACAGATATTATAATCCGAAGAAATTACATTTGACACTTTACATACCTCCTAGGAATCTAATATTATGACGTATAACGTTATAATAAAATTGAATAAGCGATTTGTTACAAATAAATGGACGATCAAGTATATTAAAAGCGTTCGTTATTTAAGTTTTTAAGACAATACACCTATTATTCCAAGTACAAATTGTTACTAGATGGAACTATAAAAATAGAGCATAGACCAAACCTATGAAACCAGAGTAATACTGATTATAAGATTTATAACCACTAGAATTTTTCAAAAATAGAACAACTATCACCATCAATATTTATTATAAGGAGAGGATAAAATGCCCGAACAAATGGCTTTTGCCCGAAAAGCAAGCGGTCTTGTCAGAGGTCTCTCATTCATTGATGCTTTTGGCGTTGGGTTCATGAATCAAGGTTTAACTCCTAGTATGTGGACCATGATCACCTTAGGGCTTGGCGTTTACTTGGGAGGCAATTTAATCATCGCAACAATACTTTCAGCAGTACTTTGTGGGATTGGTTTTTCTCTGGTTTGGGGGATATTAGGCGGATCAATGCCACGATCAGGTGGAGAATACATCTATAATTCACGAATCCTTCACCCCCTTATTGGCATTGCCGAATCTTTTGGAAATGCATTTGTTTGGATCATGTGGATATATGTTTTAGCTCCACTAACCGTTGACCCCGGTTTAACGATGATCTTTCAATTTCTTGGTCATCCTGATATAGCCGAGAGGTTAATGGCAACCATAAAAACACCTTTTGGCGATTTTGGGCTTTGGTTTTTCCTAATTGCTTCTTTAGTTAACCTAATTGGGTTTTTATTTGTAGTATTTGGTGTGAAAATTTTTGCCAGGATTCAAAAAGTTATCATGGTTCTTGGTATTTTGGGAACAATGACTATATTATTGGTATTTACCTTTACTTCTCATCAAGGTTTTATCAACTCTTGGAATGGATTAGCAGCTCAATATGGATCCCTAGATTACAAAAGCTTTTTAGAGAGTGCCAGGACGACCATTCAACAATCAGGCGATGTACTTCCAAAGACCTGGAATTGGTTCGATACACTCGGCGTCATGGTAGCTGGATCGTGGTTGTTTGCTTATTCTTATGCCATCACATTTATCGCAGGCGAAGTCAAGCGCCCAGACAAAACAATCATCCTCTCCAATTTAGCTGCCGTTCTTACCCCAGCTTTCTTTATGCTTTGGCTTGGGATTGTCTTATATCATACAGTCGGTTTTGAATTTTTATCTGCCACCGCTTGGGTAGATAATAGTGGTGAGGCACTTGCTGGATATGCTTTTCCCTGGCCAACTAACTTCGTTGGCTTAGCCGCGGTGATCAATCATAATCCTTTGATTGTGACGCTAATGGGTTCCTCTTATGTCGTATTTACTATTTGGTGGGTTGCGCTTTCTTACCTGGCTTTCCCCCGTATTTTATTTGCCTGGGGGATGGATCGAATGGGCCCGAAATGGTTTGCCGATATTGATTATCGCTGGTCTTCCCCGGTAAAGAATCATATCCTTTGTTTTGTGCTTGGTGAAATTGGGATCTTACTTTACACTATCTTTCAGGATCAGATGAGTGCATTATCTGTAACCGGTCTGGAAATAGTCTCTGTCTTTGGTGTTACAGCTATTTCTGCAGCGGTATTTCCGTTCATGAAGAAAGCTCGCCAAATATGGGATACCTCACCTTACAAAAATTGGAAGATTCTTGGAGTTCCAATGGTAACGATTGGTGCTGTGGTTAACCTTATTTATCTGGCAATCCTCTTTTATTTCTTCATTGTGATGCCAGATTTGGAAGGTTTAGCAATCGGTTCTCTGATCTTCTATGTTTTCATTTGGGGTTGTGGTATCGCCTGGTATTTCTATTGGAAGGCTCGCAGCAAAAAGGCGGGTTTAGATACCAGTATGACCTTTGGTGAGCTACCACCTGATTAATTAATCCTTTTCAACTCGGCTGACAAATTCAATCTCCCCAAAGACATCACTAGAAAATTTCTCAACGGAGCAATGTATGGGAAACCAGATCAAACTATTTTTCGTCACTGATATCCATGGTTCAAATTTGTGTTATCGGAAATATTTAAATGCCTTAAAAATTTACAATGTAGATACGGGCATATTGCTAGGAGATTTAACGGGAAAAGTGTTAATTCCTTTGGTAGATAATTCAAGAGGAGGTTGGGAGACGACCTTAATGGGTAGTCATATTGAAGTCGAAACCGATGATGAACTGGCTAAGCTAAAAAATACCATAGAAACTTTAGGTTATTATTGGACCCACCAAACACAAGACGAATTCCTGGTTTATAAAGAGGATCCTAAAAAAGTGGATGCATTATTTAAAAGATTGATGCTGCAGCGCCTTCAAGAATGGATAACTCTCGCAGAAGAACGCTTAGATGGTACAGATTACAAGGTTTACATGGCTGCTGGAAATGACGATTACTTCGAGGTTGATCAAATCATCGAGGATTCGAAGGCAATTGTCAATTGTAATAATCGGAATGTAATAATAGGCGATCATGAAATGATCACATTCTCTTGGACAAATCCCACTCCCTGGAATACTCCCCGTGAAAAACCCGATGTAGAACTCGAACCTATGCTGGAACAATTATGTTCACAGGTGAAAGATTTGCCAAATGCAATATTCAACTTTCATGCACCTCCTTATGGTTCCTCTTTAGATTTAGCACCCGAATTAGATAAAAAATTAACTCAGGCAACTGAAAAAAAAGTCCATGTTGGGAGTAAAGCTGTAGCAAAAATGATCGAAAAGTATCAACCTTTGATTGGTTTACATGGGCATATCCATGAATCGCGCGGCGCTCAAAAAATCAAACGAACCGTTGTCATTAATCCGGGTAGTGAGTATTCAGAAGGGGTTTTAAAAGGGGTGGTAGTTATCCTTGAAAAGGGTAAAGTCAAAGATTATATCTTTACTTCCGGGTAGGAGATCATTTATGCAAAATCAGTTTCGTTTACCAAAAGACATCCCTTTGAATGAATTTCCCACACCAGATACTTTTCTGGAAGAAGCTCGCCAATTATCTACTGATGCACAAAAAGAAGGACTAATTCTGCGGGTTATGGGACCGATTGCACTTCATTATTATTTTCCCGAATACGTAAATCTCTATCGGCAGATGGAACGTCTCGGAGAACGTGTATTTACCGATATTGACTTTGCATCTTATGGAAAACAACGCGGAAAATTAGTCCCCTTTTTTGAAAGACATGGATATGGGTTAGAAAAACGCGCCGCCATGATTGCTGGTGGGACGCGACTGATTTTCTTTAGCCCCAAGATACCGATGATTGATGTCTTTTTTGATAAATTAGATTACAACCACCCGGTAGATTTTAAGAATCGTCTGGAATACCATCCATATTGCGTTTCCTTGACGGATTTACTCCTACAAAAATTACAAATTGTTCAAATCAATGATAAGGATTTAAAAGATGCAATGCTTTTATTTCTGGCAGCATCTTTAGGGGAATCTGACAAAGATTCGATCAATACCAGATACCTGATTAAGATTTTTTCAGATGATTGGGGGTTTTATTACACGGCAATTAATAATTTAATCAAAATAAAAGAAGCCACGGCAAATGTTTCCGCATTAAACAATCAACAACGGCAAATTATCATAACACAAATAGACCAGTTAATAAACCTGATTGAGGTATCCCCGAAGTCAGGAAAGTGGAAAACACGCGCTCAAACAGGCACAAAAAAATCATGGTACAAAGAAGTTTCAGATTGGGTATAGGAGGATAATCATGGTGCAAAATATAGAAGAAGCACTCGAGTACTCTGTAAAATGGCTCAACATCATCCATAAACCCCAGGTATCTTTGGATGAGGGAAAACAAATTATTGAAGAATCGAAATTAAATTTTGCTGAATATTTTAATAAAGGTTGGTTAGATTATCGTAAATCAGTAACCGAAGCGGGTGATTGGGCTGCCACGGAATGGACTGGAGAGGGGACGATTTTCAGAGATGTCCTTGGCCGTGAATACCTGGATTGTTTGGGTGGTTATGGAAGTATGAATTTAGGGTGGAATCATCCAGAGGTGGTGTCTGCTGTACACGATCAATTGACCTACCGAACTCCCATGCCGAGTCAGGAGTTGATTGATCCATTGCGGGGTGTTCTCGCTAAGTTACTAGGTCAGATCGCTCCGGGAGAAATCAAATATAGTTTTTTTGCAGCAAGTGGCACTGAAGCAATCGAGGGAGCAATAAAACTGGCGAAAATGGTTACTCGTAAACCGGCATTTATCGTTGCCGTGAATGCATTTCATGGCAAAACGATGGGATCTCTTTCGATGATGGGTAAAGCTGAATATCGTCTTCCTCTCGGTATATTATATGGAGGACCAGTTTATCATGTTCCTTTTGGTGATGCAGATGCGGTCGAAAGGCAACTAGAGATCTGTCAAAAAATCGGGATTGGGGTTGCGGGTGTATTAATGGAGCCTATCCAAGGGGAAGCTGGAGCAATTGTTCCTCCAGATGATTTTTGGCCACGCATCCGGGAAACAACCTTACATTACAAGACATTACTCATTGCCGATGAAGTTCAAACTGGTTTGGGAAGGACGGGAAAATTATGGGGAGTAGAACACTGGAACGTTGCCCCAGATATTTTGGCAGTGGCAAAATCGCTTGGGGGAGGGGTAATGCCAATCAGCGCCTTT
>DHFN01000208.1 GCA_002402275.1 Anaerolineales bacterium UBA4823 | reverse complement strand
GGACCTCCGCTGGAGAAGGCGGAAGCCAAATTACCACAAGAACATCCCGTTACAAACGTGAGCTACAAATTCACTGAACCAATCTCGAAAATGGGCTCCAACGCATCAGTTCGGTGCCGGTCTTGACTGCCTGGAGAGCTGACCTGATTATATAATGTTATTTCATCTTCGGATGCTGCCTTCCGGCGGTATAGCCGAATATTGAAAGAATATCCTAGTGGAGAAAACCTAGGTTTTGATCAGCTAATCTGGAACCATTTCGGTTATAATTAAAAATGATAAAATATTAGGCAAAAGATGAATAACAAGCGCAAGAAAAATATAAGAAAAAGAGATTTATGACTCCCCAGATCAAAATGGGGAGTTTTTATTTAACGATTAAATGACGAGAATGTTACATGGTTAATTCGACAGAATTGTAAAGCCTATCCGAATAATAATGATTTATATTATTTTATGGTGAATAAGAGAATGGTCAAAAAATCTGCACGTAAATTAGGGCAGGGGATGGTTGAATTTGCCCTGGTTCTGCCAATTTTGCTCTTGTTAATATTCGGGATTATTGAACTCGGGCGAGCATTATTTACCTATATCGTGGTTGTCTCAACTGCCCGTGAAGCAGCGCGTTATGGCAGTGCGGTAGGAACTAATAGCGCCGGAATCCCCTATTATCGGGATTGTGCTGGGATCCGGCTAGCCGCGGAAAATATTGCGGTTTTAGCAGGCTTGGAAGATGAGGATATCATTATCGAATACCAGCATCAGGATGGAACCATCTATGGTAGTTGTCCTCCGGATAGCACGATGGGTCCAGACATCACGCTATTGGGCGATCGGATCAAAGTAACCGTCAATGGCGCGTTCCAGGCGTTGTTACCCCTGGTCTCCCTACCGGATTTTCCAATCAATGCCACATCAGCTCGAACGATTATAAAAGATGTAACCGCAGGAGTCGCTATTTTACCCTTAGTAGAAACCGCTACTGTAACCTCTACACCAACTCCTACCAGCACTCCCACTCATACTAATACCCCTACTCAGACCAATACCCCAACTGCGACCCATACCCATACACCCACGCCCACCGAAGGAGTTACTCTGACTCCCACCAACACCGCCACGAAGACCCCAACTCTTACCTCCACCTTAACTCCTACTGCCACTTCTACCAATACATTGACCCCTACGCCAGCTTGTAGTGCCATTAGCCTGGCGTTTCAAAATCCTCAAGTACACTCCATAAAACTTGATATTCAAAATGGGATGAACGTTGCCATTCGAGTGGAAGAAATTACCTTCACCTGGCCAAACGGGGCTAATCAAAATCATACTTTCGACACTTTATTGATGAATCTCAACAAAATTTGGGAAATGATTGGAAACACCACTTCACCCATCACAATCTCCTCTGCGCAGTGGATTGCTGGAACTGAACTGATTCGACAAGTCCAAGGGAATTCCAGCTCGTTGATGCAATTTTGGTTTGCTTCTAATAAAACCGCCGCCGATAGTGGATATACCATTTTAGTGAAATTTGATAACGGATGTACTGCAACTGCCAACCGTTAGTGAGGATGTATGAATTACCAAGGATTAAAGGGAATTAACCCAGGCTATGATCAAAAAGATCAAATTCAATACAGCACTTTGGACAATGGGCTTGGGAGCCAAGAGATCATGAACAGCATCCAGAAACGAACCGAAAGAGGTCAAAGCCTGGTTGAATTTGCAATGGGAGCAGTCATTTTATTATTGTTGGTATCGGGCATTGTAGATCTGGGACGGGCTTTCTTTACTTACATTGCTTTACGCGATGCTGCTCAAGAAGGGGCTGTGTTCGGTGCGATCTGTCCAGGGGATGTCGACGCGATTATCCAGCATGTCAAAAGTAGTTCGAATTCACCGGTAGATCTGGCAAACGACCCCAATGTGAATATCACTTGTAAGTTTGTCACTTTTTTTGGGGATAGCGATTGTAGTGGAACTGTACCCGAACCAGGAAATCTCATCAAAATTCGGGTCACTTATCAAGATTTTCCCCTGATCATGCCGTTTATGGGTACGATTGTTGGTTCTCAGACCGTGGCAATTACTGCCGAAATACAGGATACAATTTTAAGCGCTGAGGAATGCCCTTAAACTCTCGGATATGGGACTTTATTATGGGTGAATATTTTTTGAGGAACAGTACCATTTTCAGATAACGGCATTGGATTTTGTTCTCGAGTGAGGTTACGATGGAAAGACCAGAAATTAAAAATAAGGAAAAAGGACAAGCCATTGTTCTAATCGCTTTGGCAATGGTTGTTTTATTAGGTTTCACTGCTTTAGCTATTGATGGGGGAATGCTTTACAGTGACCGTCGCCATGCTCAAAATGCTGCCGATGCTTCGGCTTTGTCTGGGGCATTACAGAAAGCCAATAACAAATCGGATACGGTGATCCTGCAGGCGGTCCGTGCCAGTGCGGGTGGAAATGGATATTCTGGCAGCGAGGTGAGCGGTGCCGTGAGCGGACCACTTCAGGATCTGTTTGGCAGGTATTACCTGGTCAGTTCAGAAATAACCGCCACCACCAAAGCTGCTTTTTCTCAATTTGTTTATCGAGGACTATTGCAAAACCATGTCAAAGCAGTCGCCAGGGTGTATATCAGTCAACCAGCTATGCCTGGGTATGCCATCGTTGCCATGGGGGATTGTACTTCCGAAGGAGGTCACTTAGCCATGATCAATGGAGGTGGAAATAGTGGTTCGGTGGAAACCTATCAAGGAGGAATATTTTTAAATGCGCCAGAAAGTGAATCAGATCGTTGTTCCATAGATCCTCCTTCTGCGACTTATGCTCCGGGCATTATTGCCCACGATGGCGCTCACATTGCCAGTGTCGGCAGCGTAGATTATGCCGGTCAGCCTAAAGTTTCTCCGAATCCGATAGACATTAATTTGAATTTAGGTGAAACAATTGATGACCCTTTGGCAGATCTGCCAGAACCACAATGCACACAAGTTGGATCCGTATCGGGAGGAGTGTTTTCCCCAGGTTCTTATGGCCGGCATAGTGAGCCCTCTATTGGACCTGGAACCTATCAACCGGGTATTTACTGCATCTATGGGGATGTTCATATCTCTGGAAGCGGGGTAATTCAAGGCGATGGAGTGGTTTTTTATTTTGTGAATGGGGGGTTGGATTATACCGGAAATGCCGGCATGGTTATCTCAGCACCTACTAGCAGTAACTGTCTAGGAACTGCCGGCGAGAGAACCGCCAGCTGCACATATATCGGTATGGCTGTCTTTATGGCACGCAATAATACCTCAACGTTTGAAGTGCGCGGCAATGGGGGGGATGCGATCCATGGGTTGATATATGGGTTGAATGCCACCGTCCAAGCTCGCGGAGGCGGGGTGGATCCGGATGAAACCACTGTGGTGGGGCAGATTATTGCCAAACGGGTTTATGGGGATGGGAATGGCAGTTTCAATGTGACTTATAATGAAGACAGCACCTTTATTAAAAAGCCTTCGATCAGCTTATACAAGTAGAGAACCTTATTGAGACCGCAAGCAAGCTGGCTGACTCCAAAAATCGCAAACAAGCTGGCTGACTCCAAACAAATAACGAAAAATAGCATTCCCTGTTACATACCAATTATCAAAAATGTAAGGTTTGGTGATTGATTTTCTTAGAAAATATCACTATAATCATGATATGAAGGCAACCTTTCGGAAAAAATTGCATTTAACCTTTTTCCATTCCCAAAAAGGACAGGGCTTGGTGGAAACAGCATTGCTGATGCCCATTCTCCTCATCGTACTCTCCGGTTTAGTGGAATTTGGATTAATGATGAATTATTTCATGGTGGTCCAAGATGCCTCCCGCAATGCAACCCGGTTTGCGGTTGATAATGCTTATAATTCTCGTGATGGAAACCATAATTGTACACCAACTATACGAGTAATACAAACAGAGCCAGAAATTATTACAGAAACTGTACCAGCCACATTAGATTTCTACCGCCAAATCGGCTGTGTGGTCAACCAGGAATTAGCTCGAGAGAAACCCGACGCAAGCATTGTCTTCACCAATACTCTGGACGATGTGGTTATCTCGGTCTTTAGCATAGAGGGTGGTAATCCGCCCATTGTAAGTGCCCGTTTCCCCGAAGGAGAGGGAGAAGCGGGATGGTCTTTCTCCTTGGATGAGACCTCCGCCCGCAACCAATTTTCCCAGTTTAGTTCCGCTGAGGTTGCCAGTTTGCTAAATAATTCTGCACCCAGTACCGGATATGTTCTAGTCGAAGTTTTTGATGCTTATGATCAAATCCTGAAATTGCCGTGGATTACGGCTTTTGTGCCTGATCCGGTCCTCTTTCATGTTTATACGATCATGCCGCTTAGCTCGGCTGAACCAACCCCTACGCCAATCCCATGAATAAAATGAAAACGTTTCGAATTAACTCAAGAAGTGAAAAAGGTCAAGCGATCATTTTGATTGCTGTTGGATTTGTCATCCTCTTGGGGTTTGTGGGGCTTACCACCGATGTGGGTCAGCTTTTTATCTTCATGGGTCATCTCCGTCAGGCTGTGGACGCTGCCTCATTAGCCGCCTCGGGTCAATATCGAGAAGGACGGACAATGGCTGAGATGACCAGCGCCGCCCAGGAAGTGGTCGAATTGAATGGGATTGACCCTGACGCATACACCGTTACCGTTGAATCCTGTGATACTACCCCGGGTGACCCGCAGCTATGCACTACACCGCCGCGCAAACTCATTCGGGTAACTGGTCAGTTAGATGTTCCGACGATCTTCTTACAACTGGTGGGGGTGAATAATATCCGTATTCACGCCAGTTCCATCAGTGAGGCGGCTTCTTTGGATGTGGTTTTAGTGATTGATATTTCTGAGTCGATGGGCTGGGATGCGCCTGAAGGGGATCCGATGCGCGACCCCTCGCAGTGCAATGCTGCCGATCCCGGAGGAGCAGAGGATGGTTACCCGGGTGAATGCCAGCCTTTTGAGGAAGTCAAGAAAGCCGCTGTGAGCTTCATTGGCCGTATCCTGGATAAACCCACTGATGAAGAGCAAGACCGACTAGCGATCGTCACATTTTCGACAGGATGGAACATTACAAGTGAAATCACATCAACCTGGGTACGGGGAAATGGATGGTATAGTGATAAAGACCAAGCGACCGCCCTTGTAAAAAGTTTAATGATATACCAACCTCTGAGTTGTAGTGAGGATCCTTTTGGACCCTGCTTGAATTACGACGAGAGTGGCAATTATGCGGGATTGTATTGTCGGACTTGCGGAAATGATCCCGAGGATTGGTCTTATTATACGACCACCAATATTGGCGGAGGTTTACTATTAGCTGGGAATATGTTTGCTAGAATCCCAGTGCATGAGGATGCCCTTTGGGTGGTAATTCTCTTGACCGATGGAATGGCAAATGCGACCGATGCAAAAAAGGATGATGATACTACTCCCCCCCCGCATCCATTTGGATTTTGCCCGGAGAATATAGATTCACCTCTTTGTGTTGACCATGATATCAGCACCCGCCACCATAGCGGCGACGGATTATATGACGCGGACGATTATGCTCATGATATGGCAGATTTTGTGGGCTGTAAACCGACCAACCCTGCTGTGGCTTGTAATGGCACAACTGGTCAAGGAGCGATTGTCTTTGCGATTGGTCTAGGAAACGAGGTCTTGAAGCACGATTATGAAGTCCACGATAGACCTTACGGAGCCAGTGTGCTTCGTTATGTTGCCCGGGTGGGATATGCGGGGGATCCTGACCCTACTAAAGACCCCTGTAAGGCAAAAGATGATGCCGGCGATTACTCAGCCTGGTGTGGGAATTACTATTTTTCGCCCAGTGGTCCCCAATTGACCCGTGTTTTCGAAGATATTGCTTCCCGCATCTATACCCGCATAGTGCATTAAGGAATAGGTTGGAATATGAGCCAAGTTAAACCTTCCACCAAATTTAGGAGTGATGATCCCGATCAGAATTTCGGTCAAGCGATCACCGAATTTGCCTTGATTCTCCCCTTATTACTCTTATTGATCTTCGGGATTATCGAATTTGCGCGTTTGTTTCAGGCTTACTTGGTGATTGATAATGCGTCGCGATTTGGGGTGCGCTATGCCGTAACCGGTGAATATAACCCGGCTTATTGTGTAGATTCGGATGATGGGGTGGATAAATATGGGGTAGATGGTCCTTGCCAAGGAGCAGCGAAAATCGCTGAAGAAGATGCCGCACGATTGTTGTCTATTTACGATGTAGTCCGAGGAGTTTCAAGTTCAATATCAATCAATTCCTTGGTTGGAGAAAATGATCCCGGCTGGTTTATGGTGTCGGTTTGCAGCACCCGCCCAGGATTCTACTATGAAGATGGTCGCTGTAAGAATGCGGATGGAGACTTACAGGACGATCCTGGCAACCCTGAAGAAGGACCAACCCGCGTCATTGTATCGGTAACCTTTCGGTATCCGCTTATTCTACCGTTTTTGAGCAATATTTGGCCCTCAGCACGCTTACACGCTGAACGATCGGGCATTTTGGAACAATTCCGAGTAGCCCGGGTGCTTGGGATTCCTCCTCAAATTGTGGTTCCGAGCCCAACGAACACCCCTACCGCTTCCAATACTCCCACATCCACCAGTACCGATACACCCACTTTTACACCATCACCCACTTTCACCGATACACCTACGGTTACCCATACTCCGACAGTTACTGATACCCCTACGGAAACCGGCACACCTACCGAAACCCCCACAATGACGGAAACACCCACCCGAACACCAACCTCGTCTAGAACTAGCTCACCAACCGCATCTCAAACCGCGACTATAACATTATCACCCACGATATCTCCCACAGCCACCAAAACATCTACCCGGACTGTAACGCCGACAAAAACCAACTCACCAACGATTACTCAAACATCAACGAAAACCTTAACACCCACCATTACCAGGACACCGACAATTACGTTGACTCCTACGATCACCCGTACTCCTACGATTACGCGAACTCCTACTATTACTCGGACTCCAACAAAAACGAAAACCCCTACAAAAACGAAAACCCCTACAAAGACAAAAACGCTTACGCTTACGCCGACAGTCACCCTTACCCCTACAAAAACTTCTACGGTAACTAAAACACCGACGGTGACACAAACACCAACGATTACCCAAACCCCTACGATAACGAAGACGCCGACGATCACTCAAACGCGAACCATTACCCCTACCAGGACGGCTACTCCAACCAAAACTAAGATACCTACTCCAACCAAGACACCCACAAAGACGCCTACTCCGACCCGCACTCGGACCCCAACGGCTATTCCGACTACTCTTACGCCCACCCGTACGCCCACCAAGACACCCCCTACAGGAGGATAAAACACGTCTTCTATTAGGTATATAGACTAAAAGGAAAAGATTTTTTCAAAAGGGAATGTAATATTTTGGGCTGCCCCGATTCAGTCATTGATTTGACCGATTCATAAATTCATGATAAACTTTTTTTGATGAATCATTCAACGATATTTGAAACACGTTCCCGTCGTATGACGACATCCCTTGCCGGGGTGGACGGGCGTTTTCAATTGTCGGGATCGAATGGTAAATAAAACGGCATATTCCAGGGAATGGAGCCCTCCAACTCGGAGGGCTTTTTATTTTAATTTTTGGAGGTTAAGATGGTAAAAACAAATGTTAAAAAAGTTGTTCTGGCATACTCTGGCGGATTGGACACCTCGATTATCGTACCTTGGTTGAAGGAGAATTATGGTTGTGAAGTGGTCTGTTTCACCGCTGACGTCGGACAAGGAGAGGAGCTCAGTGGGTTGGAGGCTAAAGCCTTAGCCAGCGGAGCCAGTCAGTTTGTTTTGCACGATCTAAAGGAGGAGTTTGCTCAAGATTATTTATTTCGAATGCTCCGATCGGGGGCTATCTATGAACGGAAATATTTACTTGGAACATCCATAGCTCGGCCATTAATTGCCAAACATATGGTAGATGTTGCCCATCAAGTGGGCGCGGATGCGGTTGCTCATGGGGCAACTGGAAAAGGCAATGATCAGGTGCGTTTTGAATTGACCATTATGGCGTTAGATCCGCGTTTGAAAGTGGTTGCCCCCTGGCGGGAATGGAATATCCGTTCGCGTGAAGATGCCATTGCTTATGCTCAAAACCATAACATCCCTGTAAAAGCTTCTCTGAAGTCTATCTTCAGCCGGGATGGAAACCTCTGGCATTTATCCCATGAAGGAGGCCCATTGGAAGACCCTTGGCAGGAACCCCAGGATGAGATGTATCAACTCAGTGTATCTCCGGTTGATGCACCAGAAAAACCTGAAGAGATTGGTCTGAGTTTTCAATCCGGTACCCCATTTGCTTTGAATGGAAAAAAACTTTCACCAGCGACCTTGGTAAACGAGCTTAACCGGCTGGGGGGGCGAAATGGGATTGGTCGAGTGGATCTGGTGGAGAACCGTTTGGTGGGGATGAAGTCCCGTGGAGTCTATGAGACACCTGGTGGCACGATCTTGCTGGCAGCTCATCGTGAGTTGGAAGCGCTGACATTGGACAAAGAGACTCTTCATTATAAAGATTTGGTGGCGCTTAAATATTCCGAATTGGTCTACAATGGGATGTGGTTCTCACCATTGCGGGAGGCGTTGGATAGCTTTGTGGATAGTACCCAAGGTCCGGTAACCGGGGATGTGCGCTTGAAATTATATAAAGGGAATATCCTCATTGCCGGAAGGCGCAGTCCCTTCAGCCTTTATCGGGAAGACTTTGCTACTTTTGGTCAGGAAGATGTCTATGATCAATCGGACGCGGAAGGATTCATTCACTTATATGGACTTCCATTGAAGGTGAGAGCTCTCAATGGGTTACCGGTTTCGGGCTTGGATATGCCGCAGCCTGATTACACGCGCTTCAAACGGGATTAGGCACCGTCCACGAATAAGCGAATGACTTGGTTTCGTTTATTCGTGACCTGCATTCGAGAAGGGTCTTGTTACGGAAGCACCGTCCACGAATATGACCACGAATACGCGAATGACTTGGGCTTCGTTTATTCGTGAACCACATTCGTGGAAGGTTTTGTAATAGAAACACCGCCCACGAATATGACCACGAATAAGCGAATGACTTGGTTTCGTTTATTCGTGACCTGTATTCGAGGAAGGTCTTGATACAGAAACACCGTCCACGAATATGACCACGAATACGCGAATGACTTGGGCTTCGTTTATTCGTGAACCACATTCGTGGAAGGTTTTGTAACGGAAGGACCGTCCACGAATGTGACCACGAATACGGGCATGACTTGGTTTCGTTTATTCGTGACCTGCATTCGTGGAAGTTCTTGATGCAGA
>DHFN01000113.1 GCA_002402275.1 Anaerolineales bacterium UBA4823 | reverse complement strand
TTCGAATCCTCTCGCCCCGACCAGAAAAAGAATTGCTCACAAACAACCTTTTTTTTATTACACTTTTTTGAGTATCTATTTTTGAATCCTACGGCTGTGGGTTCAAATCTCGCCGGGGACGCAATTTCTTTAATCTGCTATCTCCTGCGAGAAATTTAGGAATCCCTTACGCACCCTGCGGGTGCGCCTTTCTCATGGCGCTTTTTTAATGTAGACGGTTATCCAATCCTTCCCAATGACGCTTTTCCCTGCAACTAATGCAAAGTAAAATATTCTTTAGTAGACCAAGGGAGTATCAAATGACAAAAAACAGGTCGCTAAATCACATCCCAAAAACACATACTATTAAGAAAAAAGCGGCAGATGAGATTTTTCACATTGTGTATCCCGGAAGCAATAAGGAATTCAAGAAAGCCAAGACGAAAGAAATTGAGAAATGGCTGATAGAAGGTTATTTCTTTGGGAATGAGAATCCTGCAGAGCTGGCCAAGGAATGGCAGGAGTATTGCGGAGATTCAGATACCCAGGAAAAATAAAAAGACGTGAACTAAGTCGCGTTAACTCAAATCTTGGGAAACGAAATCTTTTTCGTTTTTACCTTTACGTTTTAGCGCCAGCCCATTTGCCCGCAAGCCCAAGCCCTTCGGGTTCGCTTCGCACAGGCATTGCAGGCCATGGGCTCCCAGACGCTTTTATTCAGTTACGAGTGCGAAAGAAAGTGCTCAATTTAACAAAAAATGATCTGAGCCTTTGAGTCCACATAAAATTGTTTTCTTAAAAATGAGACTATTAACATTCCTATGATGATGTAAACAATTCTTACCTTATTTGTTCATTTGTATAAGGTATCTATACAAATAAATAGGGAAAAAAACATATTCTTTTCTATCTCTTCATAATTTTCCCAAATTGTTGGAGATGAAACAATATGATGGGCAGCATAGTTTCTTATCCCATAGGTGATCGCAAATGGCTTTGCCAAATCACTTAAGGGTGAATTATCACAAAACCTAAAAGAATTATCAATTATTGAGGTAATAGTATTTTCAAACCCATTTGGGATTGATTTATATTTTTGGTTTATATACTCCATTTTTAATTGATTTAAATTTAGGTCTATTGCATTATTGACAAAGAGAATGTGATTGAATAAATTTTGTTCCGATGGGTTTTTTTGATGGATTATTGAATCCACAACCCTTGCTAGGTTTAGTAATAAATCTAATAGTAATTGTCCAGCAAAATCCCCTTTATATATATATTCTGGCTTTCTAGTTATATCGTAAAACTTAGTGATGTAAAGGACAAATTGGTAAATTATGCTCTTTTCAAGATTTGATCTGGTTATTTTCTCCCAAAATAAATTAAGGCTAAAGTTTTTTTGGTAGAACTGATTAAATAAATTTATTCTATCTTCAATATACTTTGCTTGAATCAAAGGCCAATCTATAAATGCTTGATTTTTCTCCTTATAATCTGCAATAACGAATGCGAAAGATGGAGTCTGAGGATTTACAGATCCGTGTCGCCTTACATCTTCTTGCAAAGCTTTATGCATAAGAGCATATCCTTTATCCATGTCACCCCTAAGAATAGCGGTCATTCCCCAAAAATAGAATGGGGTTCCTTTATGAATATATCTTCCCTCATGCATCTCCTCCCAATGATGAGAAAAATCAACACATTTTTCCCATATCCATTCGCCTAATCCATAGTTTCTTTGGCTTAGAATGACATTCCAAATTGTTATGAAGCTATTAAATAGGTCATCATGTAATTGTTCTCGATTTTTTTGTTCTTCGATCTTGTCGAAGTATTTATGAATGATTTTTTCAAATTCATCAAGCACTACAATATTTTCTAAGAAGTATGCTTTATAGAACTTAACAAACCATTCATCTACTGACTTATCTATATTTTTTAAGCTGAAAATTCGTCCGTGAATAATAAAATCCATCATTTCCTCCTAGATTGGATCAAATTTGTTCAATTTATACAGTCATTCGATATTATTGTAAATAAACGAATCCAAGTTCTAGTCGTTTATGCTACTAAGTAATAGGATATCATTTCACATTGTTTTTTAAGCAATTAATATTTGATGTTATATCTATTTTTAATTGGCTTTTGAGTCGCCCTTCCCAATTTTCGTGTGCAATTCGTGAGCAACCGCAGTGGACTTTGTAGATTCTATGGATTATATGGACAATATTTAGGCGTGTTTTTGGACAAAATAGGCGCTGTAAACACAAAAATACGCTGTGGATTGGTTTGCGAATGAATGGGGTGCAAACGGCACACTGCAGCGATAGTCGCTGGATGCTCCCTCACTGCAGGTGTCTTCGAGTTCTGCACTTGCAGAACTCTCCGAAGGTCGGAGGTTCGAACACCCCAAGGGTGTGCTTCGCGATCCTCTCGCCCCGACAAGGTCCTTTTTGAATTACTGAAAAGGTATTTTCTTTTTTAATAATAGATTTATTATTGAGAAGTTATGGCTTCGAGGACGGTTCAGAAGATAAAGTTTGAGTTCCGAGCGGTAGTACTTGTGATTAGGAGGCAAATCACATCCAAAGCGGAGGGATTGCCCCAGTCCTCTCGCCCCGACAAGGTTCTTTATCAAATGATGATAAAGAATTCTTTTTTTTAACAATTACTTCATTGTTGGGAAAGGATGGCTTCGAGGACGGTTCCCAGTCACCACAACCCAAAATGATCATGGGACGCAACCTCGTTTCGGGCACATCCGCTCTCCGCTCTTGCGGAAAACTCCGATCTCGCCCCAACTATATGGGATTATCAACGAATAAACCTCCAAATGATGTGGGTTTCCCTTCGACGACTTTGGGATTCCCATTTAGGGGACAAGTGTCCCACTCACACCTTGTGGGGCACCAGAAGTGTGAGCTTTGCAAAGCTTCGCTCGGAGTGCCTAATATTTCTCTAACTTCGAACCCCCATAAGGGGACGGTGTTAGTAGGTTGTGGGTTTCCCCTGCGAGGACTTCGCGAATCCCGCCGGGGACGCTATTTATTATGTCATCGCGACGCCGCGTAGCGGCTGTGGCGATCTGTCACATTCGGAAATCACTTCTTTTTTTCGAATTCCGCTCGCAGCTTGCTGGTGGGCATCGTATGGAGCGCTTTTTTCTGACTTCAAACCCCACATGCACCCGGTGGGTGGGCTACGCCGGCTTTGCACAAGACGATGTCAGTAGGTTGTGGGTTTCCCCTTCGAGGACTTCGCGAATCCCACCGGGGGCGCTGTTCATTTAATTGCGAATCCCCACAAGGGGACGATGGTCCCCTGGCGGGGACTATAGTCAGTCGGTTAAGCGTTCGAATCGCTGCGGGGGTATTTTTTATAGGAAAATCAGATACTCGGGTTTGATTCAATACACTTTGGAAGATATATACATCTGACGCTTAATCAGCTTTTCCTGTTAGTTAATCTTTTTAACCGTCCAATAACGTTCCATCTGCAGTGATTTATTATCTCCGCTGCCCCAGTACCACCAGAAAGGTCCTTGGAGAAGGCCGGCAATGAAGTTATCTGGAGCGGAGGGAACAAGCTGAGTATTAAAGCCTTTGCTCAAGATGACTCGTGAATTATCCATGTTGCCAAAATAGAAATTTCGGCTAGCTATGCGGCTTTGCCCAATAGTTGCATCCACCGGTATCCACCCGATCCCTTCTACAAAGAATTCAGCCCATACATGGGTTTGTTCTATGCCAGATAATGCCCAATAACCAACCACCGATCGGGCCGGGATGCCTTTTGCTCGACACAAGGCGATGAATAAAGAAGAGTAATCACCGCATTCTCCGGTGTTATTTTCCAGTAAATATAGCGCGCCATTCAAACCCTGATTCAGCACTTTATATTTCGTAGTTTGAATGATGTGGTCATAAAATGATCTTGCAATTCTCACTGGGTTTGTCTCAGCTCCAGCAAGCTGATCTGCCAAGGCGATAATTTTTGGATTATCTGACTCAATATATTTTTCAGGTGATATAAATTCTTTATAATCACGTGAAACTTGGTTGTAGGCTTTTTTAATGAAGGAGTGTTCAAGGTAGGTCTTGGTTTCAAACGCTGAAAATTCAAAAACCATTGTCACAGAAATAGAATCGCCTTTTTCGGGAGTGTCTTTCCACTGCCAATAGGCCATTCGATTGCCTGATTTTTCCTCAATAATATTAGATATCGGTTCTGGTTCCAACTTTGTGATCTTTAAATCCGTTTGCTCGACATACTCGCTTGGTACCGGAAGATAGAGACGGATGTCGCTCGGATTGAAAGCTCCGTTTTTTATTATGACCTGGTATTCCACCTGGTATTTTTGCGGATTAATGTATTCAAGCGGGACACTGGGGGTTGGTGTGACTGGCGAAACAGTGGAAGGAGCGGTTGGCGGAAATGATGTTGGAGCAGCATTGGATGTCTGATTTGAACTGCAAGCTGACATAAAAAATACAACACAAACAAGTAAATACAAGAATTTTTTTAGCATTAAATATTCTCCTCTTTTTTTGTAACTGCAGAGAAGTTTCAATGAAATTGTTCAAGTGTGTAATTCTATAAAGAATAATATATTCATTCTTCTTAAAAATCAATTCTATCCATACAATTGAGTGACACAGTGAAAAAAAACAGAATACTGGAATAGAAGCGCATGATGGATATTTACGATCACTAATTTTTCGGAAATTGCTGACGCGCGCGAGCTGGGTGTCGAAGTGGATTAATTCTGGACAGCGGTGCAGGTGTAAAAGCAGGGTAAACGCTACTTCGGGTTGGCTGCCATCAATGCCCTTTTCCGGTGCAGGAAGACTCGCCGGAACTGGCAGCGGAGGAATACCTGACGCTTTATGGGGTGTACCCAAAGGGTAGGCTTTGTAAGGCATCGCACGGAGAGCTTTTTTGGGGTTTATCCTTTTTATTTGCATAATAAAAGGGGTTCATAAATTATGGAAATCCCCGATATTCTTGGCTGCAACAATAAATGTGCTGATTATGGTTAATAAAAGGCTGTTTGAATCCTATACCTGATTTAAAGCTAGTGTTTGCTTAAATGCCCAACTATTAAAAGCGCAATCCCTTTTTCAAGAGATCGCCTGCCGGACTTTGATTGCCTGTGGATCGGGTAAGGATAATTAAGAGAAAGTATCATTTGGCAAAAATAACAATGAACTCTGGGGCTTGATTTATAATCAGCAACAACAGGCGACCAAACCAAAAAATTCGCTGAATTTATTGCATTATTTTTCTACGGAGGAATTATTGAAAAACAAAGTCGTCATGGTGCTATCGGATGGGCTGCGGTATGACACAGCAATCGAACAGATGGGTTTTCTTAATCATTTGGTAGAAATAAAGCGCGCCAGCCTTTTTAAGGTGATCGGTGAACTGCCAGCCGTGTCGCGGCCAATGTATGAAACCATTCATACTGGTTTGCCCGTGAGCGAACACGGTGTGTATTCAAATCAGATTGTCCGCAGATCCAAAATGCCGAATGTCTTTCAAGCGGCTCGCGATCATGGAAAAACCACAGCAGCGGCTGCCCTTTCCTGGTACTCCGAGTTATATAACAAGGTGCCTTACGATATTGTTAGTGATCGTGAAACCGATGATGAATCAGCGCTAATTCAACACGGGCGTTTTTACGCTTATGATGAATTCCCGGATATCGAGCTTTTTGCTCAGGGCGTGATGTTAATGAGACGATGTGAACCAGATTATCTTCTCATCCAT
>DHFN01000117.1 GCA_002402275.1 Anaerolineales bacterium UBA4823 | reverse complement strand
CAGACATGGTATGGCGGGTTTCTTCGGTGATTAAACGTGGCCCGGCAACATAATCACCGTCTTCAGCGGTATCCGATACGGAATAGCGCATGTAATTCATGCCACCCCGATACATCAGGTCTACGATGAGTTTTAACTCATGCATACATTCAAAATAGGCAATCTCGGGTTGGTAACCTGCTTCGACTAAAGTTTCAAAGCCCGCTTTTACTAGCGAGGTCACTCCGCCGCAGAGGACAGTTTGCTCACCAAATAGATCGGTTTCTGTTTCTTCAGAGAAGGTTGTTTCCAGTACTCCTGCCCGAGTTGCACCAAGTGCCCAACTATAGGATAAGGCATTAGAATGAGCTTTACCGCTGGGATCTTGATGAACTGCCAACAGGGCGGGTGTACCGCCTCCTTCAACAAACACTTCCCGCACCCGGTGTCCGGGAGCTTTAGGGGCAACCATAGATACATCAACATATTCGGGTGGCTGGATTGTTCCATACCGAATGTTGAACCCATGGGCAAACATGAGGGTTTTGCCAGGAGTAAGAAAAGGAGCAATGAATTGTTGATATGTTCTAGACTGTTCCGTGTCGGGTAGCAGAATCATAATGATATCTGCCCATTCTGAAACTACCTGGACTGAATCAACTTGAAATCCTTCATACTGAGCTTTATCCCAGCTTTTACCTCCGGGGCGCAACCCTACCCGCACCTCAACGCCGCTATCGCGGAGATTTAATGCGTGGGCGTGTCCTTGTGATCCAAAACCTAAAATTGCCACTTTTTTCGAGCGAATTAAAGAAGGATCTGAATCTTTATCATAAAAAATTTTAGCCATAAAAAACCTTTCTTATCAAAAATTAATTCATTAACACTTCATGGTGGTTGCCATTGGAACCAGCGCCAGGAAGATGCCGGACGGGGGCATAATTGCCGCGCATCATGGCAACCTGACCGGTACGCACCATTTCAATAATCCCGAATGGACGCAATAGTTCAGTCAGACTGTCGATTTTATCTTCGGTTCCTGTGATTTCAACTATGACGGACTCGGCCGCAACATCCACAATTCTGCCCCGGAAAATCGAAGCGAGGTTAGCAATTTCAGCCCGCTGAGATAATTTCGCATTCACCTTAATCAGCGCTAAATCCCGGACGACTGCCGGTTGCCCGGTGACATCTTGTACATCAATCACATTGACTAATTTATATAAATTAGCTTCCACATGACGGGCATCGGTTGAGTCACTATCCACGACAATGGTCATGCGGGAAATATCGGGTTTCTCTGTCTGTCCGACATTGAGCGAATCAATGTTGAAATTCCGCCGTCTGAACAAGGATGCTACCCGGTTTAATACACCGGGTTTATTTTCTACCAGAGCAATTAAGGTATGTTGCATGAAGATCTCCTTTTCTCTTTGTTAGACTATTTCTTCGGTTTGGCGTACAGGGCGACGGATCATGGCATGCAGATCTGCTCCGGCAGGCACCATTGGATAAACCGCGTCTTCTTTTTCGACTATGAAATTAAGCAGGACTGGTCCTCTAGTATTTTTTGCAAATTCAAGAGCCGGGTAAATTTCTTCTCTTTGCGTGATTCGGCGCCCAGGAATACCATGGGCTTCCGCAATTTTGACGAAATCAGGGCCTGTCAAAGGTGTGCCAGAGTAGCGGCTATCATAGAAGAATTCCTGCCACTGGCGCACCATCCCCAGAAAATGATTGTTCATGATCGCAATTTTGACATTTGCACCTTCTTGGACCATGGTCGAGAGTTCAGCTTGGGTCATTTGAAAACTACCGTCTCCGTCTACTAACCATACCTCATTCTGTTGATCGGCAAACCAAGCACCTAACGCGGCCGGAACCCCAAATCCCATTGTGCCTGCTCCCCCGGAGGTAATGAAACGATAAGGTTTTTCAAAACGGTAATATTGGGCTGCCCACATTTGATGTTGCCCGACACCAGTTACTAGCACTGCATTTCCTTGGGTAGCTTCCCAGATGTTGTGAATAACCTGGGCGGTATAGAGTTTTCCATCATCAGGCCAGTATAAAATATCGCGCGAGTCGGATTCAGCCCGCCATTCTTCAATTTGTTCCAACCATTGGTCATGGTGAACTTCTTCGATCAAGGGGAGCAAATCGGAAAGTACTGTCTTGAGGTCACCGATCAGAGGTAAATCCACAGCCACATTTTTATCCACTTCCGAAGGATCTATTTCGATATGGATCTTCTTGGCATGAGGGGCATAAGTTTTTAAGTTACCAGTGACTCGATCATCAAAGCGCATTCCTAATGCGATGATCAAATCAGAATTTTGGATGGCGAGATTACAATATGCTTCACCATGCATCCCCATCATCCCCAGGCTAAGGGGATCCGATGCCGGCATGGCTCCTAACCCTAATAGAGTCATTGCGACAGGGGTTTGAGTTGTACGTGCCAATTGTTGGATTACATCCATGGCTTGGGAGATCAGGGCTCCATGCCCGGCTAAAATAATTGGCTTTTTAGAAGCGTGGATCATTTCTGCAGCCTTGTTTAATAAATGGGTTGGCGCAGTACGGGGAGGTTTATATCCCACTAATTCAATTTTTTCCGGGTATACAAATTCAGTCTTTTCAATCTGAGCATCTTTGCAAATATCAATGAGTACCGGGCCTGGGCGACCCGTCCGGGCGATATAGAACGCTTCGCAGACTGCTGGAGCAATTTGATCCGCTTGAGTGATTAAATAATTATGCTTTGTAATGGGAAGGGTGATGCCCGTTACATCCACCTCTTGAAAGGCATCTCCACCGATTAAATATGATTGCACTTGTCCGGTTATAAAAACAACTGGGGTGGAATCCAGCATGGCAGTAGCGATGCCGGTCACTAAATTGGTCGCGCCTGGACCTGAGGTTGCCAATGCAACGCCCACTTTTCCGGAAGCGCGGGCATAACCATCTGCCATGTGAGCCGCTCCTTGTTCATGTCTGGTGAGAACATGGTGGATGGGGTATTTCAACATGGCATCAAAGATTGGTATTGATGCTCCCCCGGGAATTCCAAAGACGACCTCTACCCCTTCGCGCATAAGACTTTCCCATAAAATTTCAGCTCCGGTTAATTCCATAACTTTCTCTCCATTCCTCTTGATTTCTTAGTAAATTTGACAAATTGATCTGATGAGCGAGGTAGACCATCGAAAATTAAAGTCCTACTTCCATGTATGGTTTACTGTAAAACAGCTCCTTGAGATGCGCTGGAAACATGTTGTGCATAACGCCTTAACCAGGGACTAATCGTCCGGGGTTCAAAAGTCGGTAAGATAGCTAATCTCTTTTGGATTTCATTATCGCTCAAGCGAACATTAATCGTTCGTTGGTCAATATTGATCTCAATCACATCTCCGTTTTGTAATGCGGCAATTGGTCCTCCTGCTGCTGCTTCTGGGCTGATATGACCTATACAAGCTCCTCGGGTTCCCCCTGAAAAGCGCCCATCGGTGATCAATGCGACGGATTCTCCTAATCCCATTCCCATAATTGCCGAAGTGGGGGATAACATCTCTTGCATTCCCGGACCGCCGCGAGGACCTTCATATCGAATAACAACCACTTCACCTGGTTGAACTTGATTGTTCAAAATTCCGGCCAATGCATCTTCTTGACTCTCGAATATTCGGGCAGGTCCGCTGAATTTTTTCATGTTTGAAGCGACACCACCCGTTTTTACAACGGCTCCTTGAGGAGCCAGATTGCCAAATAGAATTGCTAACCCTCCCATTGGACTATGCGGTTGATCAGCCGGATGGATTACTTCGGGATTTGTGATCGTTTTTCCACGGATAGAGCCCTTAAGGGTTTCACCACTGACGGTTAAGCGGTCAAGATTTAAGGAATGATTAGAACGATCGAGCTCATTCAATACAGCCGGTACACCACCCGCACGGTGGAAGTCCTCAATGTGCCAAGAGCCAGATGGGCTAATCTTGGCTAAATAAGGGGTTCGGTTTGCCACAGAGTTGATCCGCTCGAGAGAGTAATCAACTCCCGCTTCGTAAGCAAAGGCAAGGGTATGTAAAACCGTATTGGTGCTGCCACCTAAAGCCATATCCAGTGCAAAAGCATCATCTAATGCAGCTTGGGTGACCAGTTGGCGAGGAGTAATATTTTGTTCGATCAAGGGCAGGATTCGCTGGGCTGTCTGTCTAGCTAAATCTTCCCGTTCTTCTGACCTTGCTAAAGCAGTACCGTTATAGGGTAAGGCTAGTCCAAATACTTCAAGCAAACAATTCATCGAATTGGCTGTAAAAAGACCTGAGCAGGATCCACACGACGGGCAGGCATAATCTTCAATCTCTTTCAAGCGGGCAGCATCAATTTTCCCTGCTTGATAAGCACCGACACCCTCAAAAACCGAGATTAGGTCGAGAGGTTCCCCTGCAGGAGTCCTTCCGGCTGGCATTGCTCCTCCAGAGATAAAAATGGTGGGAATATTGACTCTTAGAGCTGCCATAACCATGCCGGGGACAATCTTGTCACAGTTCGGGATACACACCATTCCATCAAATTGGTGGGCTTCAATCATCGTCTCGACACTGTCCGCAATTAATTCGCGTGAGGGAAGGCTATATTTCATCCCAACATGTCCCATGGATATGCCATCATCCACCGCGATGGTATTAAATTCAAAAGGAATTCCTCCAGCCAATCGAACAGCTTCTTTCACAAGCTTGCCAAATTCTTGTAAGTGAGCATGACCTGGTACGATATCGGCATAAGAATTCACAATGGCAATAAATGGCTTACCAAAATCTTCATCTTTAACCCCGGTGGCTTTCAATAAAGCACGATGGGGAGCTTTTTCATAGCCTTTTTTGATACGATCTGATCTCATCATTTTCTCCATAAAATCAAAACGGGGCTGCTCTTCTTAAGGGCAGCCCCGTTGTCTTGCAAGGAATATTAGGCTGAAATTATCTCCGCGGAGTTGCCCAAACCGGTGCTAGGTTCTCAATTTTAATAATGAGAACCAACAAGCCACCTATTATAAGGACGATGCGGAGATAATTAGTGAACATAAATTTCAATTTCCTATTCTTGCAAGAGAGTTTAATCTACACTTGACCTTTTGTCTATCGGCAATCTATACGAAAATGAATACCCCCTTTTCGTATATCATGCTCATCCCAAGGATATATTCACTTATTTAATGATATATTTCCATTTTATGGGAAATGGGTTGGAAGATTAAGGATAGTTTCAGAATATCCCAGGGTTTTCTTAAAATAGCCTAAAACTTGCAGAAAAACCTCCAACCTTAGATTTGATTTAACGCTTGATCTAAGTCAGCGATTAAGTCCTCAACATCTTCAATACCCACCGAGTAACGGATTAAATTATCCTGTATACCCAGAGCCAGACGCTCAGACTTGGAAAGCTCGAAATAGGAAATGATAGCCGGTTGGGATACCAGCGATTCCGTTCCGCCTAATGAGACTGCTAGAAGAGGGATTTGCAGAGCATCAATGACTCGCTCGGCAGTTTCACAGTCTCCCCGCACAGTAAAAGAGACCACACCTCCAAACCCCTTATATTGGCTTTTTCCGATTGCATATTCTGGATGGGTTGTCAAACTTGGATACCAGACATTCTCCACTTTGGGGTGGGCACTCAAGAATTCCGCAATCTGTTGGGCACTTTGATTTTGCCGCTCCAGCCGGATTCCCAAAGTTTTTAATCCTCGAATGAGTAAAGAAGCAATGTAAGCATCACTGATTGCCCCGACAACTCCTTGAAAATCACGAATACCCGCGACGATTTCTTTCCTCCCTGCCACTGCACCAGCTAGCAAGTCGTTATGTCCCCCCAGATATTTTGTGGCTGAATGGACAACCAAATCTATTCCCCAATCTAAGGGGCGGAGATTAAAAGGTGTGGCAAATGTGGAATCGACAATCGAAAGCAATTGATGGTTTTTAGCTAATGCTGCAAATTTTTCTATATCAAGCAGCCGAATATGAGGATTAGTAGGTGATTCGGAATAGATCAGGCGAGTATTTGGTTGGATAGCCTGTTCTAGAGCAGTAAAATCATTGATTGGTACAATTGTACAAGCAATACCATATCGTTCCAATATCCCAGTACAGAACTGGCGGGTTTTACGATACATATTATCGGTGATAATTAAATGATCCCCATTCTTGAGTAAATGAAATAAAGTCGTCGAAATTGCCTGCATCCCGGAGCTAAACAATAAAGCTTCCTGAGCTCTTTCAAGAGCTGCTAAACGCTCCTCGGCAGCAAAGATGGTTGGATTGCCATAGCGACCATATTCAGTGCGATTTGCAGTATCGCCCCACAGTTTCTTTTCCATGAATTGACGACAATCTTGGGTGTTATCGAAGGTAAAAGTGGCAGGGGAAACCAGCGGGTCGGATATAGAGTGGTAGGGGTTGGTGGTTCGCCCGGCATGTACCGAACAAGTAGAAATCCCTTGATTTAACCCAGATTTGGATGTGAACGGCTGTTCCGTGGTAAGCGCGATATCGTTGATTGGTGTGATTGTGCCCATTAATTTGCTCCTTGATCGGTCATTCTCTGAATAAAGATTTGCTGCAAATATAAATAAAAACAGGCTGCCTTGAAGTGGGCAGCCTGTTGGATATTTCTTAACTTCAACTATCGAATTTGGATAAGCAAAGCTTCCCACATCGGAGCGCGTAAAACCATTGCCATCATGCACATTATCATGAACGCTAAAACAGAAAGGGAAACCAGGCTTATCTGAATCATAATCTTCCTTCAAGAATAACTATATTGCATTTAGGCAGGATGTCTATTGACAGGATAGACAAAAAACGGTTTTCTCTTCTGTTTGAATTGCACAATGAAGGGGATGTTATGGATGGGAAGTGATTTGCTCTAAAGGACGAGTCATCCTAAAAATATGGAGCGCTAATTGAATGGCTAAGCGATTTTCTGGTTTGTCTAAGTCGGTATTGGTGATTGCTGCAATGCGTTCTAATCGGTAAACCAGGGTATTGCGATGGATGTAGAGTGCTTCGGCGGTTTGTGAAAGGTTCCCATTATGAGCAAAAAAAGCCTCTAATGTATGGATGAGTTCTTCGGGGTTATCAATGGCTAATAGGGAACCTAATATCTCTTCTTGAAAGGCAATCAATTCTGGGCTATGCTCCATTTGGAGGAGCAGGCGGTAAACTGAAAGATCTGAATAATATAATGGTTTTTTCTCGTTTAGTCGGCGGGCCATATCGAGGGATTGCCCTGCTCGGGTGAACGATTGTCGCCACTCATCCAGGTCAACTGCGGGTGTACCGATGCCACATCGTACCGGTGCTTGGGGATACTCCCTAGCAGCCTGGTTTAGGACTGCCTCCGCCAGCTCAATGGCTTTTTTAGGTTTACCGGCTTCATTCGGCAATTCACAGAAGCAGATCACTTCCGAACCCATCGGGTGGACGATTGCACGGAGAACTCGATGGGCAATTTCACCATTGATAATAGTCTCTAAGCGCCGGCGTGAAGGTGAAAATGCCGCATCCCAAGCAAAGCGTAAAGCTACATGGACATGACTAGGATCGAGACCCATGGTTTGTAACCATAAACTAGCATCACGAGGGGTAAGATTTTCTTGTAGTAAGGCGCTAAGTAAATCCCCTTTCAAGCGTTTTTCGGTCTCGCGGATGGCTTTATTGCGTGCCATTTCAATCGCGCAGACCAAACTGCCTTGTTCTGCGACAATATAGTCCAGCGAATCAAATTCCCCTTGAATTCCCACCAAAGTGAGATAACCACGTGCCATTTCACCAACAACCACTGGGGCAATTAATACAGATAAACCTCCAGCGATGTCCTGAGCAAACAGGGTGGGCTGGCTTCCAATTTTTTTTCGATCCAGGAGGGGTTCGGGGAAATTGTGGAATTCACTAAGCTGGCAAAGGATATCCTCCCAGATTCCTTCTAATGTCGAAGAAGGATGCTGAGCGAGAACAACTCCACGTTTGTCTAGAAGGATGATCCCGCGGGCGGTGATCTCAGCCATGGTTTTAACTAATCCTTCCAGCCCTTTTCCTTCCGCTTCCAGCTGAGCGAGTTGAGCATGAATGCGAGCGCCTCGTTCAATGACAGACGCCCGGGCATTGATTAATACGGCTAATAATCGTTGTTGGATGTCTCTTTTTTGGGTGGTTTTTTCCGTGGGAATGGTACCAACTGGCAGACAACAATCCCCTGGAAGGATGTTTTCGGGGATGCTCCCCAAAATTAATAAAGCTCCTACTCCTTTTTCGTGGGCTTGGGAAATCAAAGTGCTATTTAGCTCTTGACTGAGGAGAATTAACAGATCATCATTTTGGGCCTCGCTCATAGAAAGCGCGACCCATTCCACTCGGTTGGGTAATTGATCAGATCTACACTGCCATTCTACTGTTGTATCGAGAGCTAATCGCAGCAATTCTTGTAA
>DHFN01000139.1 GCA_002402275.1 Anaerolineales bacterium UBA4823 | reverse complement strand
GGGTCGGAAGCTCACTGCTTCCCTCTCAGCCTGGCACACAGGCTCCCCAAAATGTTTACTACTGTTATTTTACCACTGCCGTTAATCAGACCTATTGTTTGTAGAAGAAAGCGAAAAACCTTACCTTGTCATGGATAAGGTATAGTCAGTCTTGTTGCCAAAGACCAAAAATCCCTTTATACACAACGTTTGATTGCCACATGTCTTAATTTTTCTTGCCCAGTACATACTATAATTAGTATGTCAATCAAGTAGAAAGTAGCCGATGAAAACCCTTAAATCTTTCTCTCTTGCCTTTCTTTGTCTCACCTTATTATCTTCCCTCGTGGGGCTGAGCACGCTGAACTCCGCGTTCAGGATCACTCCAATAATTACTAAGCTGAAACCCAGGGCAAGCCACCAAATTGGGTTCCTCTCCAGTTGAGTCAGCATGGTACCGGTGATCAAGGTTGCAAGGCTCGGCAAAACTACATTCGGTATCAAAACCCAGGGCAACCCTGCAAAATTTCCCCGTTCAGGGTGGGTGGCAAATAACCAAAAACATCCACCAGTGGCAAGAAGCATGAGGACAATTGGAACTAATCCAACAACACTAAAGTTGATGAAGAAACCAAATAGATTCGCGCCAGTAGTTACCGGCTCCCTGGGAATAATGTATAAGGCTGCAAAGAATGTTGCCAATGTAGCAAGGATGATGCTAAAGCAATTGATGTAACGATTTTCCACTCTTAGTTCTGTCATTTTTTGAATTCTATCACCAATAAACTGACCGCAAAATGCGCATATTTTTCTTGATAGAGTATCAAGAGTATAGTAAAATTTTAGAAAAACCGATATGGAGAGAACAAATTATTAGTTGAGTTTTTTTCTTAAGGAACATGCATATCATGCAGAAAGGTAGGAAGTACAAGCTACGATGGAAAAACAAGAAGTTCATGTATTGATGTGGGTATAGCGTTCTTCAGTCTTCTTGGCTTGATCAATTCACTAAGGTAGACAACAATCTAATAAGCTAACCAAATGTATATTCCATAAGGAGAATGTTGAAATGAAAAGACAGTTATTGAATGTCGGCGTTTTGTTACCGTTTACGTTGCTCTCAACCTTTTTCACTGCAACAACTGCAACGGCAGATTTGGGTATGAATAAAAGCAATAATATTTACCAGGAAATACCATCGACTTTTTATCAGCAAGAACGTATACCCGGCGAAGGCAAAGAACCCAATATAAATAGCGTGACCTACGATGGTTTGGTAGTTGAAGAGCTCTCAGATTTATTGACCCCAGAAGATCTAGCCACAACATTAGTTGGCATGGGTGTCGAAGTGGTTGATGTTACGTATAAAGGCGCAGATATTGCGTCTGGAATTTTCTACGGAGGAGAGAATATCGTAGGGTTCAATAATGGTATCCTACTCACCTCGGGTTCGGTACACAATGTTGTCGGTCCCAATACTTCAGATAACATTTCCACTGATAACCATACTGTTGGTGACACAGACCTGGACGCATTATCGGGCTATACAACCTATGATGCCGCGGTTCTGGAAATTGATTTTATCCCTACCACTCCTATCGTGTATTTCCGCTATACATTTGTGTCAGATGAATACAATGAATATGTGAACACAACATATAATGATGTCTTTGCATTTTTCATCAATGGTGAGAACTGCGCAACTGTAGAGGGAGATCCTGTATCCATTAATACCGTAAACTATGGAAATCCTTATACAACTGAACCATATTCGCATCCGGAGTATTACATATCAAATGACCTCAGTGACGGTGGAGGCCAATTGGACACTGAAATGGATGGATTAACACATGTTCTAACCTGTTGGTCTGAGGTTAATCCAGGGCAAACGAACTCACTCAAGCTAGCAATAGCGGACGCTTCAGACCATGTGTATGATTCTGCGGTTTTCCTGGAAGCTACAAGCCTGGTAAGTGATGACTTAATTGAGTTGACTGGTCTTGAAGTTACTCAAGCAATCCAGGATTTAACCGATAGTGTTGTACTTATTAGTTATAAACCAACGTTCGTACGGGCCCATGTCCGAAGCCTTTCAGGAACAATTTATAATTATTCAGCTCGTCTCATCGGTCGCCGGAATGGTGTTGCTTTGCCGCTATCTCCACTCCAACCAAAAAATCAAAATGCTCGTATCGATATACTTGAGAGACCAAGTAGAGCAGCACTTGAGGATAGTTTCTATTTTGAAATCCCTAGGTCATGGTTATGGGGAACTGTTGAATTCGAGTTAACAGGTTTAGGTCAAAATATATCCTGCAAAGATAAAGCTGATACAGCTGATGATTGTAAAGTTACGGTGACATTTAATGATGTTCCTCAGCCAGAGATTAGAATGGTTGGAATTCGCTGGACTGACGAATATGGAGTCGAGCATTATCCTAATTCAAATGATATCGATAATGTTCTCGAAGATATTATTGCCCAATATCCGATTAATAGGCTCGATTGGGATAGGCCTTATGATTGGAATTATGATGGTCCAGTCCCTCCGAATTTGACCGAGGTCCTTAAAGATCTACGACTAAACAGATTGCTCGATGGATGTGTGACTGGTTGGCCAATAAATTGTGAGCGTCTTTATTATGGTGTTTTGGTTGATTACCCGGCCGGAGTAGGTGCGGACCTGGGCTTGGGAGAGAGGCCTGGTCATGTTGCTGCGGGTTATTGGGTCGGAGGCGATCCTTCAGTTGGGACACATGAAATTGGCCATAATCTAGGCCGTCAACACACATTATGCAGGGGGGATGAAGGCAATCCAGGATACTATCCATACAGCAATGGGCATATTAGCCAATTCGATAGCGGAGATCACGCATTTTACGGAATAAGTATTACCAAGAATCGTATTTTCGGTCCCTCAACGGGAGATCTCATGGGTTATTGCCGCCCAATGTGGGTTTCTGATTACACTTACAATTTCCTAAAAACTGCGATTGAGATGCGTTATGGCGAAACTAATAATTTAATACAAAGAGATATCGCTTTGGTAACAGGAGGAGAAGCGATATTGATCAATGGACAAGTATTACTTGATGTTGGTGCGGGAGAAATTGATACAATACTACAAATCGACTCACCTGCAGATGTTTCTGCCCCGGAACCTGGTCCATACACAATCCAGTTCCTTGATGAAACGAATAATGTCATTGCCGAACATGATTTCGATGTAGAACATGTCGCTGATGCAGTAGAACCCACCGGTATTTTTGCCTTGCTGCTCCCATGGCCAACTGGTGTGAAGGAAATCAGGTTGTTAGAAGGTGCCACGATATTGGAAACTCGATTTGTTTCGCCAAACTCCCCGGTTGTGCAAATAATAAATCCAAGTAGTGGTGCAATTTGGACTGGTGAGACAGGAACAATCATTTGGACTGCCAGTGACAGTGATGGTGATGACCTTGAGTACACTATCCAGTACAGTCCTGATGCTGGAGCCACCTGGTCGACTCTGGCGATAGGTTGGACAGTAACAAGTTACGAAGTGGATCTTAACAATTTACCAGGCTCTGCGCAAGCTCAGGTCCGAGTTTTTGCGACAGATGGGAGTAATACCGGACAGGCTACTTCAGGTATCTTTTCTACTCCAAGACACGCACCAGTTGCGAATATCGTTTCACCTACAGGTAACAGTTTCTGTGTAGAGGAACAGGTAGTAACCCTATCTGGAAAAGCTAATGATGCTGAAGATGGCACTATCCAGGATTCGTCACTCGAATGGAGTTCCGACATTGATGGATCTCTCGGGTTTGGTCAATCAATTAACATTGAATGTTCCGACCTCTCTGAAGGAGAGCACTCCATCACACTATTAGCTGAGGACAGTGATGGACAAATAGGATTGGCAAGTTTTATATTGGATGTTTCTCGCCTCCCAATTGTGCTTCCGATGAACCTCGATGTGAGTCCAGACACCGCTCACCTAATTGTTGGCCAAGGTGTGTTTTTCTCTCCCTTAAATATCGCGGTCAGAAATGTTGGTGATGGAACGATTAGTTGGTCTGCTGTATCAACACAAGGGTGGCTTTCCTTATCTGCTATGAATGGTTTTACCCCTTCCAATATTGGCATTAGAATTAATTCCTCTGATTTGCCACCTGGGACTTATTCTGGATCAATAGAAATTTTTGGAAATGATGCATTGAATAGCCCCCAATCGATAGATGTGACAATAATTGTATTGGAATATTCCATATTCTTACCACTAATATCAAGATAATTACAAAAAAAGCACTTAAGGCTGTTCCTTCTTAAAGAACAGCCTTAAGTGTCATAAAATTCCTACATAATCGAACCTCTAGGATTTTTGGTATTGGAATCTTATTAAAACCTGAGTTTCTCAAATTAGTGTCCTGAAGAAAGGCGAATTAACAACGTTTTCACTGTTTCTGGCAGTTCAGGTTCAGCCAATATTTCTTTTCCGTTAATGGTTA
>DHFN01000054.1 GCA_002402275.1 Anaerolineales bacterium UBA4823 | reverse complement strand
GCTCCACCGTTGAGCTACCTCGCCGTTCGGATAATGAAAATACTAGATATTTCCCCTAATAATGCCTGCTAAAGATCTACTTCTCTATTCCGACCAATCCTGTTCTAATTTTACCTACCATTTACTACACGTCAAGGGTGCGTACTAAATCAAAGGTTTTCCATTCGGTACAATCAATTCATGAATTGCTCGAACTGCCTTTTCTTCATCTTGTCTAGCAATCACCAAACTGATGGAAACCTCAGATGAACCCTGCGCAATGGCTATGACATTTATTCCATTCGAACCCAGTTTGCTAAAAATTCTGCCTGCTACCCCAGGTGTGTTCCGCATACCTGCACCAACAATCGTAATGATGACCACTTCTTCAGTAGCCCAGATCCGATCGATATCTTTGATTTCCAATTCACGTGAAAAAGTATCCATTAATCCTTTAAGAACGAATGCGCTTGACTTCAGGGGTACAGCAAAACAGATGGATTGTTCCGAGGAAGCTTGAGTAATTAAGGGANNCTGCTACCGCTCCAAACGCCCGAGCTGCCACACCTGGTACTCCTAGCATTCCCCTCCCTTCAATTGTGATTAAGGATTGCTCTCTAATCGAGGTTACCGCCTTTATATCGCCATTGACTATGCGGGATTGATCTGCAATTAAAACAGTACCAGGGTGTTTTGGATTAAAGGTATTTTTTACTTTAATTACAATATTAGCATCAATTAAAGGCTGCATAGTTTTTGGATGAACAACTTTTGCTCCATAATAGGCTAATTCACCAATTTCTCGGAATGTTAGAGTTTCAATCGTTTTTGCATCTGGAATCACACGTGGATCAGCTGTCATAACGCCATCAACGTCTGACCAAATCCACACCTCTTGAGCTTCCATGATTGATCCAATGATCGCGGCGGTATAATCACTCCCCCCTCTCCCTATTGTCGTTGTGATGCCGTCTTCTGTCGCAGCAATAAAACCAGTAACGACTGGAACAATGCCACTATTAAGCAAAGGTGCTAGGGTTGGTTTCAGTTTTTGACGAGTCTTATCAAAAATCGGATGAGCACTTTGAAATACCGAATCAGTCACGATCAATTTGGTTGCATCAATCGCCTGGGCTTGAATTTGATTAGTATTTAATACCTCAGCAAAAATTCGGACGCATGCCATTTCACCTATGCCACATATCGTATCAAGCACACGCGGCGTTGTTTCTCCTATAATATCAATCGCCCGACAATACTCGGTAAAACCACTCATTAATTGATCAATTTGTTGTTTCGTAGAAATCTGACGTTCCGGGTTTTCGATGAGTTTATGGAGGACTTCATAATGCCGACTAGTTAACATCGAAGCAGTTTGGAGAACCAAATCATAACGATGGGTTTTAGCCATTTCTGTAGCTTGAAGCAATTGGTCGGTTACCCCTGCCATCGCTGATAAAACAATAATGGGTTTCCAACCTTCCTGAATGACTTCCTTTACAATATCTTTCACTTGCAGCATCGCTTCAGCACTCCCAACGGAGGTACCCCCATATTTCATAACAAGTATTGGTGTTCCTTCCATAATTTATACTCCAAACTAACTTTAAGGTACTAATAACCGATTAGAAAATTCCTCAAGAACATCGTAATATGATTTGATACTAGGAATATAGTGTTTTTCATTGGCACCATGCGGGTCTAGACCACTTTGCCCCCAGACTACTCCTTGGCCATTTGGTGCAAATCGGGCACTTGTAGCCGGTAGCTTTCGTCCGATGTGAGCAGGTCCTTGGGCAATTGCCTGGTATGAATCCAATAATATTTTGAGATAGGGATTGTCCGGATCGCACCGGATACCCTTTTCATTTACTTTAATGGAAAGTTCCAAGTCATTTTGGGCACATAGTTCTTGGATGTCTCGATACAACTGTTCAATATTTTCATCCGGAATAGGGCGCACTTCCACACCTAATATCCCATAATCGGGGGTTATATTATAGATACCTTCTTCGCCAATTTTTATAAATGGAAATTGAAACTGAGATTGCCAATGATCAGAGCTGGATAATAACAAACGTCTTTCGAATAATTCAATTAAGGTTTCACGAAAGGATAATAGCTTAGTGGCAAGATCCACTTTGTTAGTGCCACTTACAGATGTTTGACTGGAATGCCCGCGGTTTCCTCTGGCAATGAGTTCAAAACGGATAATTCCTCGGTTTTCAGTACAGATTTCGCCAAAGCACTCTTTTCCTGATTCTTCGGTGCGTTCACCTGCAATAAAGATTTTAGGAAGGAGTCTCCCCTCTTTCTCCAATTGCTCAAAGACATGACGTGTTCCAATTGGCTCATATTCTCCGTTTTCTTCATTGCCGATCAATAATAAATTCATTGGCGGATAAGGTTCACCTTTTTGGACGCGGTCTTTAAACCAAACCAGATAGGTAGCGACCACAGTTTTCATATCCGCTGATCCACGACCGATCAGATAATCCCCTTCTATTCGAGCTTGAAATTGGGAATCGTCCGGAATTGGTTCAACAACATCAAAATGCCCATTCATCATTACGGGGGTATAAAGTTGTCCAGGAAATCCAATCAATAAAGCCGGATATTTCTGTTTATTAAAATAGCGAACTTCCAATCCATTTCTCTCTACATAATCGCTTATAAAAGAAGCAGCCGATATAATCTCATCCAATCGTTCGACAGGACAAGCTGTTACTGAAGGAATTTGGATCAATTGTATGGCTAAGTCTATAATTTCATTTGTTTTATCGGTGTACACTTTTAATGGTCTCCTGATTTGGGTGGGTTTAAATGAAATTGGTGCATCAGCTGTTTGACGAAATTCATCTCTGGCATGTTGGAGAATATTTTGTATTTTTGGGCTCTCCTCCCCTAATTGATTGAGTTCACTTTGTATTTTTTGAATATCATTCTTGACTATTTCCTCCCGTTCTTCAGCTAGCCTCTGCAAATAAGAAATGGGAATTTCCTCACCTTCCCCGAGGTCTTTTAAAACCCTTTGACGAATTTTGTCCGATGTGTTCGGAGCACCATTTGCCATTTCAATGAGTGGCTGCAATTGTTTTTCTAATTGAAGACCTTGGGCTAAGGGCAGAATTTCATTTATTGTCCATTTCAAAAATTCTCTCAACAAAATTGGTTTAGCGGTTAATGGATTTTCAATTTCCGTATCCAATCCATTCCAGGCAACTTTCTCTTCATTTCTTCTTGCTCTTTCGATATCCTCAGTATCATAACGAAAACTGACTGCAAAGTCTGGATCGGCATAAAACCTCAAGAGCAGTAAATATTTGAATGTTAAATTAGCTATATCCAAATCCAAGTCGTGACCACCCTCATCAGAGCGAATTTCTACTCGAGCCATCGGTAAATTGATTCGGGCAAATAAATTTTGCCTTTCAATTTGGCGAGCCATTTCTTCCGCCTGATTCTCTTTGCTCGCAGTGTATAAACCGCGGGCATATAATTGATGGAGTTGATCACTGGTGATACTGATTAATCTTTCCACCGGTTCAGCAAACGAGCGAGCTCGCACCGGCGTCCAGTTGTTATTTCCAAATCGAATGCCTTTCTGAACCAATTCATAGGAAATCCGTAAGTAATCCTGATGAGAGCGATACAATTCGGGTACATCGAGTAAGATAGGGTTGGGAAATGTCAAATTTCGAACCGAATTAGCTTTCGATAATACAATGACTTGTTTTCCATTGCGATACTGGCTAATAAAAGGAGTGGAAGCAGTAGTCGCGATGAACAGGGAAGCAAATGCTCTCATTAATCGAGTTGCTCGAATATAAACATAGTTTTTATATTCGTCTATATAATGAAAAGGTTGGCTGATGTGTCTTTGGATATCTTGTTCTTGATGAACAAAATCCCAAGAAATTAAAGGCTCTGGAAGCGAAAGATTAGTATGAATCCCGGCGGTCGCTAATGCTGGACCATACAATTCTACGCAGCGTTCAAGATAGCGCCGCTTGGCTAAATTCCATGAACCGGGGATCAGGTCTTTTCCAAATTGGGGTTGAAAAAGTAAATTCCCATGTAAATAATAGAATCGTTCCCCAAATTTTTGACTGGCTTGATGGAGAGCATTGATCAATACTGCTTCTAATATTCGTGACTCGTACACTGCACCAACAAGATTGTAATAGGGTCGAGTCGCCCATTCGATCATCCAATGATAAACTTCTAATTGACTATATTGACGGAATGCTGGAGAAAGAACTTCGTCTCGAATAAAATCTACGAATGAAATTCTATTAGGTCCCGAACCTAGAGTCAATAAAGGCCAGAAATTGGAATCCAGCATATTCCATTCAAGTTCAAACCCACTTAATCCCCCTTGTGGGTTTGTTTGCAACGCAACCTCTACCGCATGACTAAACCGCTCAATGAATTGGTGAGGGTTGAAATCACTCATGCTACCTCCAGACTAGCTAACCCTTCGACTAGTCTTTCCAGTGCTCCTTTGGTCTTTTCTACTGGGGTTGCATAAGAAAAGCGTATCCAATCGCCTCCATAGACAGAGAAAAACGCCCCAGGAACAATTGCCAGTCCATATTCTTCCGCAAAATATTGTCCCATTGGTTCTGTGTCCGCCCACCCTTTGGCTTTCAACCATTTTCCCACTTCGATAAAGGCATAATAACCTTTGCCTAGGATATAAGTGAAACCATGCTCGTCTAAAAATTTTTTCAATACAATTCGGCTCTGATTAGTAGGTTCCACAATCGGACGGCTAGCTTTATCATATCCCATCTTATAAGCTGCCATTGCCACCGCTAAAGAATAGAAGGAAGGCATTACACCATGCGATGCCCGTGATACGATAAATTGAACGACCTCGTTAGGAGCAATCAGATGACAGTTACGAATATTTGACCCCCCTAAACTTTTGGTGATACCATCGAGAAACATAATTCGTTTTAGTTCCTCTTTGGTGAAATTTGGCAGGAAGGAATTTAAATTCATTGGCTTTTCATCAGTGACAAAATGATACATCCAATCAAACAATACAAAAGCAACCCCGCTTTCCAAGGCTTTTTTCGCCAAGGATACCTGCCGGTCAACCGATAAAGTTAATCCAGTGGGATTATCTGGGTTTGTAATAATCAAACCGGCAATTTTTCTTTGATGTTGTTCAGCATATCGAACACATTCAACAATGCTATCTTCAGTATAAGACCAACCTTGTTCTGCCCTACCAGGTGCATAAAGGACATTTGCACCAATACTATAAGGGCCCCAATTATAAGAAATCCAAGGCACCCTCGAAACAATGACCAGATCACCTTCGCGACCATAGCCTAATGCCAACATGGCTTGATACGCTTTTAATAAGGCATCCCTTCCCCCTATAGCACCAATCACATTCGCTGGGGTGATCCCTAGAGACGGATCTAAATGCCAATAATCCTCAATTACCGACTTTCTGAAGAGATCCGTCCCATAAGGCATATCATAAGCAGTGCCATGTTCGATCTGCATACGGTTAGCTGTTTCTAAGATCTCGGGTAAAACTCCTGGTAAACTTGCCCCACCATCCCCTTGGGATGCATCATAAATTGGACGGTCAGGGTATTTTTCTCGATAGACTTTTAGAGATTTATTGATCAAAAACATTCGGGAAGGGGGAATAATCATCAGTTTATTAAAGTAATCCCCTACCGGGATCAGGTTATCCTCCGGTACCGCAAAGACAGGTTGATCAGGCGAAGCTAGTTCAGACATAATCACTCCTTATTTATATAAATATCGTAAAAAAAAGTGCCCCTTTGGGTGGGGCACTTTTGTAATTACCTAAAATAATTTGGTTGACTATCGCGCATCAACGCCCCACCTCTGTCTGAAGAGGAGTGGTAGTCATGGTATTAGTATCGTTACGATAGTCTTTTAACATATTGGGTTGAACTATACCATTAGGAAAATAATCCGTCAAGGGAAATTTTAAATATGACGCATAACAACATACTCGGACAACTCCATTAAAGCATCTCGTTCATCACATACAGGTTGAACAGAAAGAATATCGCAAGCTTCCCGTATATACGATTGTGCAACTTGAAAAGCATCATCAATCGCTCCGCTGTCGCGGATATCGTTTACTAATTTATCTATATTTACTTTCTCACCAATTATTAAGGCTTGCACGTCATCATCTGTTGGATTGTTTTCCATATAACTAATAAAAGGTAAAGTAATCACACCTTGCCGTAAATCACTTCCTACCGGTTTTCCAACTGTCTCTTGTAACCCCGTAAAGTCCAAAATATCGTCAATGATTTGGAAAGCCATTCCAAGATCATAGCCAAATTTGCGCATTACTTCAACAATTCCATCCGAAACTTGACTTAAATCGGCAGCTTCTCCGGTTGCTAACTCAAATAAGGATGCTGTCTTCGCATAAATCCGAGTGAAATAATCTTCACGACTCGTATACCGGTGCGTAGAAAAGAGTTGATTGATTTCTCCATTAACGATCGTTGCCAACGTCATTGCAAATCGCTTGACTACATTGGCTGATTCCGTTTCTGCTGCTAATCGGGCAGCTTGTGCAAATATATAATCGCCTGTCAATACTGTTGCTGCAGGTGACCATTTGGCATTTAGGGTAGAGATTCCTCGTCGTAACAGAGAACCATCTATAAGATCATCATGAACCAACGTCGCAGTATGAAGCAATTCTATGGCAGAGCTGAAGGTAACCAAGCGTTGTGGATCACCACCGAACATCCGCCCCGTCAGAAGAGCGACTGCGGGACGAAGTCGTTTTCCACCAGATGATAATAAATGTTCGAGAGCATTACCAAGTTCTTGATGATGGTTTTCATCAAGTCGCCTCATACGCGTCTCGACTTCTGCAAGATAAGGTTGAATAGGAGTAAGAAAACTTTGAGGTGGATTCACTTTAATTAATCCCAAATAAGATTTTACTATTTTGATTGGTCATTTCAATTAATGTTTTCCGATCTTGATTAAGGACTATGGATAATTTATCCAAAACTATAGGTAGATAGGACGGTTCATTCCTTTTTCCACGATATGGCTGTGGGGGAAGAAACGGAGCATCGGTTTCAACCACTAAACGATCTATCGGTATACCCTTGGCAACCTCCTGGAGCTTATTCGCATTTGGATAAGTAATCGTTCCACCTATTCCAATGGAGAACCCTAATTGTATTATTCTTTTTGCCCAGGATACATCTTCCGAGAATGCGTGAAAAACTCCTAATTCTTTGTGGTCTTGGGAGGGACGGATTGAATCTTGCCATTTTAGAACGCAGTCAAACAAGTCTTCTATAGCATTTCGATTGTGTAAAATGACCGGTAAACGAAATTCGGTTGCCATTCTCAACTGAAGCATGAGTAATTGCTGTTGGTCTTTTGCATTTTCCTTATTTCGATAATAATCTAGTCCAATTTCTCCAATTGCTACTACTTTTGGATGGGATAGCAAATTCTGCACTTGCTCCAACTCCAGCTTCAGATTTTGTACATTGCTATTTGGGTGAATACCAACGGCTGCATAAATCATGGAATACATTTCCGCTAACTGTAGAGCCTGTAGACTGGTTTCTGCATCTACCCCAGGAACTACAAAGGCTTCAATCCCGTTATCAACTGCACGTCGAATTACAGAATCGACCTCTTTATACAGATTTTCATAATAAAGGTGACAATGAGTATCGATGATTCCAACCAATTATTCTATCCCTGCAATCTTTAAACCCTCTTGCAAAATCTGCTGCACCCGATCTTGAAAAGTGGTTTCAGTATACACCCGAATGATTGGTTCTGTTCCAGAAAAACGGATCAGCAACCAGCCACCATCTCCTAATTGAAATTTATAACCATCCGTGTGATCTAAACCAGTGACTGGAATCCCAGCGATCGATGGGGGATTCGCGTTCAAAATATGGTCTTCTTTCTCTTTTTTATCACCATGAAAAGGAGTATCAATTCGATCATAATAATGAGCACCCACCACACTGAATAACTGTTCTACCAATTGAGAGGGTTTCTGGTTGAGTTTAACCATCATCTCTAATAAAAATAGACCCGCTAAAATACCATCTCTTTCAGGCACATGCCCATGAAAGGCATACCCTCCCGATTCTTCACCGCCAATCATGGCATGAGTTTCTAACATTTTTGGCGCAACATACTTAAATCCAACGCCTGTTTCATACACTGGGACATTGTAAATTTTTCCTAGTTTATTTAACATGCTTGTTGTAGAAAGCGTCTTGACAATTGGGCCCCGCATACCCTTCACTTCTAAAAAATAATAAGCCAATAAAGCAAAAACGCGCAGTTGATCGATAAATTCGCCTTTCTCATCTCCCAAACCAAGCCGGTCAGCATCACCATCTGTGATGATGAGTACATCAGCTTGACTGTCAAGAGTTGCTCTAAGACCTTCATCAACATTTGGTGGAATGGGTTCGGGTCTTTTCATTCCCGGAAAAATTGGATTTCTCAGGTTGTGAATTTCGATTATTGTAGTCTTCCCTCCTCCCAATAATCTTGGGAACCATCCCGCTCCATTTCCCCACATTGGGTCAACACAAATCTTTAATCCTGCTTGGCGAAGCATTTCAAAATCCACCAGGTCATGAAGTTGACGAATATAAGCCGGCGCCGGATCGAATAACTCCACTTTCCCAGATTTCTGCGCTTCATCAAAAGGGATTCGTTGGATAGTATCTTCATCGGAAGGTATTTTTGATTCGATCTCCATTAAATTTTTTGGATCAATCGCCCCACCAAACTCATTGCGGACTTTAAAACCATTATCTGCGGGAGGATTATGGGAAGCTGTAATATTCACTCCTCCCGCAGCTGATTTCTCCACTATGGAATAAGAAATGACCGGTGTTGGAGTTGCAGTGTTCGTTAAGTAAACATGGAATCCATTGCCCGCTAAGACTTCTGCAGAGGCTGCAGCAAAGTTTTCGGAAAGAAATCTCTTATCATAACCTACGACAACACTTTCTTTCTCATAGCCATGTTCGTTCAAGAAATTGGCAAAACCCTGGGCACACCTTCTGACATTCAAAAATGTATAATCCTCTGCTATGCTTCCGCGCCAGCCATCTGTACCAAATGTGATTTTCGTCATCATGAGTCCTCCAAAAGGGCAAATACCCGTGTATTATATCAGTAAGGCATTTATACTGATAAGATAAAATAAACCCGATTTGAAGAATTTTAATCTTCATTACTTGAGATATAATTCAAGATCATGAAGAATAAACCAGTAATTTATTTAGATTACTCTGCAACGACTCCGATGGATGAAACTGTTTTAAAATCCATGTACCCCTACTTTTCAATGGATTTTGGAAACCCCTCCTCCATCCATCATTATGGACAAAAAGCCGAACAGGCGCTTGAGGAATCCCGAAATACTATCGCTAGCTTTTTGGGTTGTAAAAGTCAGGAAGTTATCTTCACCTCAGGCGGAACAGAAAGTGATAATTTGGCGCTCCGGGGTGTGGCTCTGGCACGGAAAAAAGACCGGTCGGCTAATCATATTTTGATCAGCCCCGTTGAACATCAGGCGGTTTCAAGCACTGCCAAACAATTAAATCAGCTGTTTGGTTTTGAATTAGAATTACTAAAAGTAGACCGCTTCGGGATGATTTCCCCAGAGCAATTACGTCAACAAATCAGGGATACTACTGCGTTGGTATCGATTATTTACGCCAACAATGAAATCGGCACGGTCAACCCAATCCCAGAATTAGCCAAAGTTTGTCAGGAATATTCAGTTCCTTTTCACACAGATGCAGTTCAAGCAACTGCTTATTTGCCTATGGATACCCAAGCATTGGGTATTGATTTATTATCCATTGGCGCTCATAAATTTTACGGTCCGAAGGGAGTAGGGCTATTATATGTCAAAGAAAACACCCCTATTCTCCCTATCCAAACTGGTGGCAATCATGAAAGAGGGTTACGGTCTGGGACACCCAACATACCTTACATCGTCGGAATGGCTGCAGCAATAAACCTCGTACAAACCCATCAGCCCGAATGGATTAAAGAACTTACCCCTCTGCGAGATCAAATAATTCATCATACACTCACAAATATTCCAGGTTCTCAGCTGACCGGTCATCCAAGCCTGCGATTACCCAATCATACCAGCTTTGTTTTTGAAGGGATTGATAGCCAAAAATTATTGATGCTGTTAGACCTTGAAGGTTTTGCTTGCTCTTCCGGATCAGCATGTAAAACCGGAAACCACTTGCCTTCGGATGTTTTACTCACTTTAGGTTTTTCCCCCCAACTCGCCTTATCGTCATTACGGGTGACTTTAGGCAAAGAGACAACCCAAGCACACATTGAACAATTTCTGGTCACCTTGGAAAAAACGATTGCCAAAATATGCTCCCGAAAAACATAATCTATGCAAAGGAAAGGAACAGTTGTCATTGCAATGAGTGGTGGGGTGGATAGCTCGGTTTCCGCTGCATTATTAGTTGAACAAGGCTATACCGTAATAGGGATGATGCTCACATTATGGAGCGAAAAGGGCTATGAGGCTGAAAATCGCTGTTGTACTCCCGATTCATTAAGATTAGCGAAGATGGTTGCTGCTCAATTAAATATCCCATTCTATGTAGTTGATGCAAAAAAACCATTTTATGATGAAGTGGTCACATCGTTCATCCAAGATTATCAATCGGGAATTACCCCTAACCCATGTTTAAAGTGTAATCGGTTGATCCGTTGGGGATTATTGTTCGGCTATGCGAAGGAAATGGAGGCAGATTATTTTGCCACTGGTCATTACGCTCTTATTCAGCGTGATAGATCTAAACAATGTCAACTCCTGAGGGCAAAAGATAAAACCAAAGATCAAACCTATTTCCTCCATGTTCTTAACCAATCAGAAATGGAAAAAACTCTATTCCCGATTGGAAATTTATTGAAATCAGAGGTACGCCAATTAGCTGTTCAATTTAAATTGCCCGTCGCCATCCGAAAAGATAGCCAGGATCTGTGTTTTTTAAGCGGAGCAGATTACCGAGATTTCCTTATGCGCAATGCTCCGAATTCAATTCAACCTGGAAACATCTACGATAAAAATCATCACCTTCTCGGTGAACATAAGGGGCTCGCATTCTATACTATTGGGCAGCGGAAGAATCTGGGTGTCCACTCTCCTAAGCCACTCTATGTAGTGAAAAAAGATCTCGAGAACAATTCATTAATTGTCGGGGATAAAGAGGATACCCTGAGAAGGGATTTCACCGTAAGTGGAGTAAATTGGCTAAGCGGGATCCCGAAGAAATCACGCATTCACCTTGGCATCAAAGTGCGTTATCAAGCACCCATCCTGGATGGGTATCTCAACCTTGAAGAAAATAATATCGTTAAAGTCCAATTAGATGATCCTTATTATGATATTACTCCCGGACAAGCAGCTGTTTTTTATCAAAATGACTGCTGTATTGGGGGAGGTTTAATTACTGAAGAAAAAGACTAAAGGAGATCCTGATTATGATTACCCCAGCGGTTTTACTTGGCATAATCCTCTCAACTCTTTATGGCGCCTTGTTTCACTTTTGGCGGGGTGGGAGTTGGGCTCGATTAATTTTGTACATTTTTCTAAGCTGGCTTGGTTTTTGGAGTGGTAACTACCTTGGTAATAGCTTTGAAAGCACCTTTATCAAAATTGGCACACTTCAAGTTGGTACAGCAACCGTCTGTGCGATCGCTTGTCTGTTTATTGGTTATTGGTTGAGTTTAATCCGCATCGAAACTAAATGAGATGGAAAAGACCGAGGCGAAAACCATGACCAAGGAAGGAGACCTGGTACTCTTGGTTAGCCCTTCGAATAAAAAAATTATCACCCGTCTAAAACCGGGCGAAGAAATTCATACTCATCGCGGAGTAATATACCATGACCAATTGATCGGTATTCCATGGGGTAGCGAGGTAGCATCTCATATTGGAAGTACTTATCTTTTACTAAAACCATCTCTCCATGACTTACTCTTAGAAACTAAAAGGAATACTCAAATCATGTATCCAAAAGATATTGGGTATGTTTTACTAAAGTTAGGAATCGGAGAAGGTCAACTGGTTATCGAAGCAGGTACCGGTTCAGGCGCATTAACTACTGCCTTGGCTTGGTATATTGGCGATTCAGGAAAAATCATCTCTTATGATAACAATGATACTGCTCAAAAACTAGCTCAAAAAAATCTTACCCGTTTGGGGTTAGATCATCGGGTGACGTTTAAAATAAAGGATATTGGCGATGGATTTGATGAAAACAATGCAGATGCGTTATTCTTGGATGTCCCAAACCCTCAAGATTATCTAGAACAGGTAGTTCAAACATTAAAGGTGGGTGGCAATTTTGGTGCTATCCTTCCAACGACAAATCAAGTGAGTAGACTACTTAATGATTTTTATCATTTTCAGTTTGGATTTATTGAAGTCTGTGAAATACTAATGCGCTATTATAAGCCCGTCCCTGAACGCTTTCGTCCAACCGATCGGATGATCGCTCATACGGGTTATTTAATTTTCGCTAGACCGTTCAAAACCCTTGAAATGACTCTCCCATCAGAAGAAGATAAATAGCATTTGAGTATCTCCAAAATGGCGAATCTCTTATCCCGTTTATCCTATCTATCTTACCAAGATTTTTGGATGGAGTTAAAAAAAGTCCGTGTTACTCCTCCCTCTCCAATACAATTTATGTCCCGTCAATTTCACTTGGATAAACCAGCACTCACCGCTGCGGTCTTAGTACCATTTATCAAAATTGAAGATGAGTGGCGCCTCGTGTTTATTCACCGAGTGGAAAATCATCACCTTCATAGTGGACAAGTTGCTTTTCCCGGCGGTAAACATGAAGAACACGACCCAACAATGGAATTTACTGCCTTACGGGAAGCGAAGGAAGAAATTGGCATCGAGCCAGAAGAGGTTTTAGTTGCCCGCCAAGTTACACCTCTTCTCACAGTAACCAATTTTCTGATAACTCCTATTCTAGGGTTAATCCCTTATCCGTATTCTTTCAAACCAAATCCTTCCGAGGTATCCCGTCTTTTTAGCATCCCCATAACCTGGTTAGCCGATCAGCAAAATTACAAAATCATTCCCCGTCAATTCCCCGAACCCATTGGTGTTGTTCACACAATCTATTATGAACCCTATGATCAAGAAATCTTATGGGGAGCCAGCGCTCAAATTGTCTACGATCTGATTGATTTATTAAAACAAGAAACTCCATAAAGGATTATGGAGTTTCTTAATAGGTATATATATAGGATACTAAACTTCTTCTTCTTTCTTCCCCTTTTCGATGACTTCTGGTTCTGCACCTTCAGCAACCGCTTCTACTTCTTCAACTCCTGGTGCTTTAACGAGAACAACCACTTCGTCGGAATCTGTCAAAACTACCACACCACTCGGAAGGGCTAAATCCTTTACGTGGACAGCATCACCGATGTTATTCAAATTCGTCAGCCCAACCGTGATCTTTTCAGGCAGTTCGCTCGGTAAACACTCCACCTCTAACTCCTCAAGCACCGGTACAACTACACCTCCAAAATTCTTCACTGCTGGCGCTTCCCCTTGTATTTCAATGACTACATTGGCTTTTAATTTTTCCGTCATAGAGACAGCTAGAAAGTCCACATGAATCAAATTCCCTTTTACGGGGTGACGTTGTTTTTCACGAACTAAGACGATATGTTTAGTGCCATCCACATTGACGGTAACTAGTTGTGAACTCGTTACGCCTGGTAAAACCCGGCTCACATTATGAAAGTCTAACAGGATCGGTAAGGGAGATAAATGGCGACCATAAATGATTGCCGGCAGTTTCCCTTCTCTGCGCAAGGCTTTTACTTGTTTTCCAGTTACCTCGCGTTTGGTTGCCTTTAATTCGATATTTTCCATTTTTTCCTTCCTGGGGGTGCCTCTCACCCATTAAAATAGTTCATGGATTACCTTCACCATTTCGGATAACGTAGTTCCATTAAAAAACTTTCAGAGGAGCATTTTATTCTTATAAGTGAATTCCGTCAACCCTTTTGGTTAATATGCATATTCTAGGATTGTTTGTAATTCTTTTTCGCTTAAGTTAATCGGATTCCCTTTCATACTGCTTGCTTGGGAAGCTTTTTCAATGATCACATTAAAATCTTCTCGCCGGATTCCGATTGACCTTAATGTTGGGATCGAGAATTTCCTATCTAAATCTAGAATCCATTCGATCAATTCTTGCTCATCTTCTGAATTTAATATCATTTTGGCAATCTGGCGATAACGGGTTAAAGCAGCATTGTTTGGTTCTCTATTCTTTATTATATCCAGGTTAACCTTGATTACCTGGGGTAATAAAATCGCACAGATTTCACCATGCGGAGTTCCATACATTCCACCCAATACCCCAGCAAAACCATGCACGGCTCCAAGTTTTGCATTTGCTAAAGCCATCCCGCTGAATAAACTGGCAACACTCATATTATAACGAGCTTTCTTATTCGTTCCATCATAATAAGCTGTCTGAAAATTATTAGCTATACGCATTATTCCGTCCCGGCAAAGTGGATCAGTAACAGGATTGGGTTGATTACAAACATAAGGTTCAATCAATTGGGTTAATGCGTCCATCCCGCTAAAGGCAGTTACCTCTTGTTCCAGACAATAGGTCAATTCCGGATCTATGATAGCCATCTTTGGAATCATCCACTCGCTCCGTAAACTCACTTTTACTTTAGCGTTTGGAACACTAATGACGGCGTTTTTCGTGACCTCAGTTCCTGTTCCTGCTGTGGTGGGTATAGCTATACTAGGTAAGCCCCGATTTTGAAAAACCTTCCCCTCCCCTACTACTTCCAAATAGTTATAGATATCTCCTGAATTAGTCATTAGAATTGCAATCGCTTTGGCGGTATCCAGGGTGCTTCCCCCGCCAATTCCGACAACTACTTCCACTTTATTTTGTCGAGCTATTTGTAAACCTTGTAGAACGGTCTCAACCGTTGGTTCTCCCGATACCTTATAAATGCAATATCGAACATCCTTCTCAAGAAGTTGTTTTTCCAATTTGGAATTATATCTTCCTGAATGGCTGCTTACAATTAATCCATTATTGCCAACAGATTTTACGATTTCCCCAGTCCGATTAATGGCACCCTCGCCGAGAATGATTTTCGTGGGTGTAAAAAATTCAGTTATCATAACATCCTTCCAACATTAATTTTTTATTGACTGGTTTCAAGACTACAGGATATACTATACTCGATTTCCTTATTAAATAACAGAACGATGACAAAATATAACTCTAATTCCTATCCACAAATTAATTCAACCCCCCGCCGGACCTATAGTCGGAGTAAGAATATCCCAATCTCGACATCTCCCCAAAGCCAGCGGAGTTCTTCGGTCTTATTTCCTTGCAGTATCTTGATCTTTTTGTCAGTTTGCCTTGCCTTGATGGTCTTCTTTTATCTTATTTACCCGATTAAAACCACCATCTTGTTTCTCGGGATTGATTATGCACCACATCGAAGTTTTGTTGGACGCAGCGATACCATTGTGTTAATGCGGTTCGATTCCGTTCGACCTTACATAGGAATGCTTTCGATTCCAAGAGATTTATGGGTTCCCATACCCGGTGTTGGCGAAAACCGAATTAATACCGCCCATTTCTTTGCAGAAGCTAACCAACCTGGCAGTGGTCCTGGTGCAACGATTGAGACAATCAACCAAAATTTTGGTGTTAAAGCTGAATACTTTATCCGTATCCGATTTGATGGTGTCCGGGAGATCATCAATGCTATGGACGGAGTTGATATTCATCTTGACCAGGCGATGGGCGGTTACACAGCTGGAGATTTTCACCTCACTGGAGAAAAAGCATTGGCATTTGCCCGCCATCGTCAAGGTGCTGACGATTTTTCCCGGATGGCACAAGGACAATTATTGATAAAATCCATCCTGGAAAAATTAATGAAACCGATAAACTGGCGCTTTATCCCAGCAGTAGCATCTTCCACTTTGTCAGTAATAGATAGCAATCTGCCAGCCTGGCAGATACCCCGCATGGGATTAATTTTAGTACGCTGTGGAATAAAGAATATTGACTCTCAAATCATTGACCGAAATAGGGTGACCTCATATACTACTGATCAAGGTGCAAACGTCCTACTTCCTAATTGGGAATTAATTAATCCTCTCATCCAGCAGATGTTTAATTATAATGTTATTGACACTTTTCAAAGTCCAAAGAAATAAGAAGTAATGAATATTAAACCAATTGCTCGAAATCGAAAAGCAAATTTTGAATATTTTATTCTTGAGCGTTACGAAGCCGGGATTGCACTCCAAGGCAGCGAAATTAAATCAATTCGTAAAGGTCAGATTAGTCTCAATGAAGCCTATGTGCAAACGGATGGAAAAGAAGCCTGGCTTTTAGAAGCCCATATCGCACCTTATGAAAGCGCCAGCCATTTTCAGCATGATCCCAAACGACCTAAACGTCTTCTCCTTCATAAAAGGGAAATTCGTGAACTATGGGATGAAACCCGCAAAAAAGGGGTAACCATCATCCCAACGATGGTCTATCTTAAAAATGGCAAAGCTAAAGTTGAAATCGCACTGGCTAAGGGGAAAAAGCTTTATGATAAGCGTCTGGATATTGCTAAGCGTGATGCAATACGCGAGGCGGAACGCGAGAACCGATCCAGGTGATCATCTTCCCCTAAGCATCGAAATAAGCGTACCAAACAACCCAATCACACCTAAACCAACAATTAACAATCCCATTGGAAGCTGGGAGGATAATCGTTTTTGAGGTTCACTGGTAAATGTTGGATAAACCAAAGCTGATGGTGGAGTAAATGTAGGTAGCCGCGTTGGAGGAATTTCGATAATAAATTGAGCTGCTAGAGTTGGGTTTACAGTAGGGGTTGTCTTAGGAGTTGGTGTGGGTGGGGGTTCAACAATTCTCAATGAGCCTTCTGGTGTTACTAAAGGTGAATAAACCCACGCCGTTCCACCGGGAATGCCAGGATAAACAATCTCAATCCAA
>DHFN01000052.1 GCA_002402275.1 Anaerolineales bacterium UBA4823 | reverse complement strand
CAGGGGACTCATAAGCCCTTGGTTGTGAGTTCAAGTCTCACCCTCGCCATTTTTTTTAAATTAGGAGGTATCTAGAATGAATCGATATGAAGCGCTATTGAATCATTCAAAAGTGGTTATCCTGGATGGGGCAATGGGAACCATGCTGATGGCTCATGGACTCAAAACAGGAGACGCACCAGAAAAAATGAATTTGGAAAACCCTGATATTGTTGCAGCAATCCATCGCGAGTATATCGAGGCTGGTTCAAAGATCATCCTTACCAATTCATTTGGAGCTAATCGTTTCCGCCTAAAAAGGCATGGATTAGATGAGCAAATGAATGAGATTAATCTCAAAGCGGCTCGCATAGCTCGCCGAGTGGCAGATGAATGTGGCGGTGAGATAGTCGTTGCAGGAGATATGGGACCAACAGGGGAAATGATGAAACCCCTCGGAACATTAACTTTTGAGGATGCATTCCAAGCTTTTGCTGAACAAGCTGGCGCACTTTCTCAGGGGGGAGTAGATGTGATCTGGATTGAGACAATGAGCGACCTCAATGAAATTAAAGCAGCTATCGAAGGGGCAAGATCTGTGACAACCATCCCAATTGTTGCGACGATGTCATTCGAAAGTCATGGAAGGACAATGATGGGGAATACACCAGAACAATTGGTGGAACTAGGGCGGAAATATCAATTAAGCGCGGTGGGGGCTAATTGTGGGAAAGGTCCTCAAGAACTCGAAGCTGCAATTACTAAAATGCGTGCTTTCGACCCCGCTATACCTTTGGTTGCAAAAGCAAATGCCGGATTACCTAAGTTAATAGATGGAAATTTGGTTTATGATGGTACACCAGAAGTGATGGCTGAACACACTAAGAGGGTTAAGAACTATAATGTAAAATTTATTGGTGCTTGTTGTGGTAGCACACCAGACCATATCCAGGCAATGGCAAAAGTGATCAGGGGAGACTAAGTTTTAGATCAAGAAAAAAGGGGTGCCAGATGGGTTTCGAACCCACAACCCTCGCATCCACAGTGCGATGCTCTGCCGTTGAGCTACTGGCACCATATTATATTAAATTCTATCACAAGTTTTAGCCCTCATCAAGAATTTGGGAAAGCCTGGCTGGGACCTCTGAAAGAGGTATTTTTTCTTGACTTCCGTTAGAGAGGCTTTTCAGTGTGCAAACACTTTGAGCTATTTCATCTGGCCCAAGAAAAATCGCGTATTTAATTTTCATACGGTCAGCAAATTTCAACTGCTTATTCAAATTGACTACCTCAGGATAGGTGATGACATTCATCCCTTGTGCTCGGAGTGTTTCCGCGAGGGATAAAGATGCGAGAAGCGTCTCATTTGAAAATGTCGTCACAAAAACGCTCGCCGGAGGGTTGAATATTTGGGGAGGAATACAACCATAATTTTCTAGGATTAATGAAATCACCACATCGCCCATTGCAAAACCCACCGCGGGGACTTGCTCTCCCCCAACATCGGCAAGCAAATTGTCGTAACGCCCACCCCCTAAGATAGATCGTCGCACTGTTCCCCCGATATCTTTCGCTTCGAAAACCGTGGCTGTATAATAATCTAAGCCTCGGATAATATTTGGATCATATTCGACGAAGTTGATTAAATTAATGGCTTTTAAAGTGTCAAAAATGGTGATTAAATTTTCTGATTTTTTCCAGAGATCTTTATTGTCTAAAATTGATTTAACTCCCCCAATTTGTTGCTGAGTCAATCCCTCTTCTAAAGAATAACGTTCCCAATCCGCTGCTGCCATTTTTTCTCTGCGATCTATTAATCGAAACACCGCTGGTTGCTGTGTACTTGGTATTCCTAATAAATTTAATTCGGATTCCATAAGCAGGCGATCATTTACAAATATCTTAACCTGTTTAGAATCTAGCCCAAGCTCCTGGAAGAAATTGACGATGATGGCTATTAGTTCTGCGTCTGCTTGGGGAGTGTTGACGCCAATTAAATCAATATTCCATTGATAAAATTCGCGTGATCTTCCTTTCTGTGGTTTTTCATAACGCCAGAAAGGACCAAAAGACCACCATCGCAATGGAAAAATCAATTGTTTCTGACGTTGAGCCACCATACGTGCTAGGGTTGGTGTCAGTTCTGGTCGTAAAGTGATTAAATCACCACCTCGATCTGGAAAAACAAAAGACTGCTCTTTAACCAGCTCTTCTCCAGATTTTGCAGCATAAAGATCAATAGATTCCAAAAATGGACCTTCATATTCTTGATAACCATATCTCTCTGAAACTTTACGGACTTTGGAATATAACCAGGAATGAACAGCTTTTATCTCCGGATAAAAATCTCGGGTTCCTTTGACTGGGGTAATCATGTTCTTCATTCAATATTCTCCTGGTTTGGTATTATTAATTTATTCGTCATCAAATTCGCTATCTATCATTGGATTAATTTCCATTGTATTGGAGGGAATGATCATAATTTCTGCAAATAAACTTTCCTGAATAACATCAACCTGCTTTTGTTTGATCAATTCCAATACAGCTAGAAAAGTTGTCATAATTTCAACTCTAGAAGGAATTGTTTCAATCAAACTTTGGAAAGTTATATTGCCTTCTTGCTGTAGTCTGGTAATGATCAGTTGAATTTTATTTCGAATGGAAAAAGTGGGTCGAGAAATTTGTTTTTGTAAATCGTAATCTTGGATAGATTGAGAGAATACTTTTCGAGCGGCAGTCATCAGATCATCTAGATTAATGTTTCCCAAATCGATCTTGCCTTCCATTTTGGGAGGATCAGCAATGCGCAAATAAGTTCGCAAATTTTGGGCTTCACGATTTGCTAACCATTGGGCAATTAGGCGTACTTTTTTGTATTCGATTAATTGTTGAACAAGATCATCCCCCAACTCCTCTGGTTCATCCTCATTCACTTTTGGCTTGGGTAACAAAAATGCAGATTTGATCTGGAGTAATTTTGTGGCAATGATTACGAATAAAGAAATCTCGTTGGTTTGAAGATGGTTCAATGAGCGTAAGTAGTTTAAGTATTGGTCGGTCACTTGGGCTAATGCAAGTTTAGTTATATCCAGTTCAGCTTTCTCGATTAATTGCAATAATAAGTCTAATGGACCTTGATAGATCTCCGTATTGACTTGATACTGGTTAGGAAACCGGGCAAGTACTCCGAGTGACATAGCTGAAATTATACCTGACAATTTTGAGTGATAATGTTATACTACGACATATTAATTTGAGTGAGGAGTATGAAATGATTGATGAACCTGTGCATGTGACAGATGCTGCATTTGAAAAAACTGTTTTGCAATCACAATTGCCAGTGATTGTGGATTTTTGGGCTCCTTGGTGCGGGCCTTGTAAAATGGTAGCACCAGTATTGGATAAATTAGCTAAAGAGTTAGCCGGTAGAATATTAATCGCTAAAGTAAACACAGATGATAATTCCGAATGGGCAACAAAATTTGGGGTACAGGGGATTCCAACCATGTTATTTGTCTATAACGGTAAGGAAATTCATCGGCAAGTTGGAGCGTTACCCGAGCCTATATTAAGAGAAACGGTAAATCAGTTCTTAAAGACAGTGAGTTCGGGAAATCCATCGTCGTCGAATTAGGAATTTCCATTCCTACGGTTCACTAATTCGTTCAATCCGCGCTCCCAAGGCGCGGAGTTTTTCATCTACTTTTTCATATCCTCGATCAATTTGACCTACATTTCGGATGACGGATTTTCCTTCAGCGGCAAGGGCTGCCAGGACAAGCGTCATTCCAGCCCGGATGTCTGGGCTTTCCATATTTTCACCATAGAGTGGCGTTGGGCCTTGAACGATACAACGATGGGGATCACACAATACAATTTGAGCACCCATAGCAACTAACTTATCCAGGAAAAACATCCGGGATGGATACATCCAATCATGGAATAGCACACTCCCTTTTGCTTGGGTAGCAATCACAATAGCAATACTCATTAAATCAGTAGGGAAAGCCGGCCAAGGCATTACACTAATTTCGGGGATTGCATCCCCCAAATCGGGTTGGATTTCTAAGCGCTGTTCAGCAGGAACGATGATATCCCCGCTTTCGGTTAACCATTCCACTCCTATTTTGTGGAATACAATGCTAATCATATCAAGATATTGGGTGCCGGCATTCATTATCCGAATGGAACCATGAGTAATTACCGATGCACCAATAAAACTGACAACTTCCAGGTAATCCGGTCCGATTGTAAATTCTCCTCCATGAAATTCATCAACCCCTTCAATTGTCAAGGTGTTAGAGCCAATGTTGTGAATTTTTGCCCCAATTTTATTGAGAAAGACACACAATTCCTGTACATGAGGTTCAGAAGCAGCATTTCTAATAATTGTTTTGCCTTTTGCCTTTACAGCAGCCATAATGGCATTTTCTGTAGCGGTCACGCTTGCTTCATCTAATAATATATTAGAACCTTTTAATTGCTTTGCTGAAAAAGAAAACCGTTTGTTTGACCGATCATATTCGGCGTTTGCACCAAGGGCTTTTAATGCCAACAAGTGGGTATCAACTCGCCTCCGACCGATAATATCTCCACCAGGCGGGGGTAAATAGATACTCCCACTCCGAGCCAGTATCGGACCTGCAAGGAGGATGGATGCTCGAATGTTGCGGGATAGGTCCGGATCGATTTCTTTGGCGCAGATATTTTCGGCCTGAATTTTTAAGGAATGGTCATCAATCTTAGAGATAGAAACCCCTAAGCTTTCCAAAAGTAAACACATATTATGAACATCTTTGATATCGGGAACGTTGTGGAGAAGAATGGGTTCGTCTGTCAATGTACAAGCAGCTAGCAATGGTAATGCAGAATTTTTATTTCCTGAGGGTGTCATTGTACCGTGTAATGGTGTACCACCTTGTATGATAAATTTATCCATTAATATATCTCCATGATTTATATTGATAATTGACTTTATGTGCGTATAAATTATACCCTTACCAAAGCGTTAGGTAAGGAACAATATTTATTCGACGGTCTTGTTGGAATTCCTACTATAATAACAGAATGCTACAGAGCTTTTTATTTATCTTGGTTGGGTTAGGATCCGGGATTATCGTGAACATATTAGCAGATATTATCCCATTTAAGGTTAAGAAGATTCACTTTATGGTTTGTAATCAGTGTGGCAATTCTATGATATTCAAAGATTATTTTTGTTTATCTGAATGCCGTGTTTGTCATCATCGGAAACGAACCAGGATATTGATTGTACTGATCATTTATCTCATTATATTTTCTTTCCTGGGAAAGGATCCCCTCGTCCATAGATCACTTTTAGAAAATATTTTCACCCTTATTTATTTTGGAGTTGTAACGATAATTGATATTGAGTATCATGCAATATTATATAGTGAAATTCTGATCGGGGTTGGATTAGGGATTATTTTAGGAATGCTTCAGCATGGTTGGTGGCAGACATTCCTTGGAGGAGCAATCGGTTTCATCGTTATGTTAGGACTATATTATCTAGGAATCCTGGTACAAAAATACCGCAACCGGAAGTCTGAGAGCGGGTCCTACGAAACTGAGGCATTGGGATTTGGAGATGTCAATCTAATGGGGGTTTTAGGTTTGTTTTTAGGGTTTCCGGGCGTCTTGTTAGGGCTATTTATGGGGATTTTATTAGCGGGAATATTTAGTCTTGGATCGATTCTTTGGATGGTGATCCAAAAGAACTATCGTCCGGATTATGCCATTCCATACGGGCCTTTCTTAGTACTTGGAACATTTCTTTTAATTTAC
>DHFN01000164.1 GCA_002402275.1 Anaerolineales bacterium UBA4823 | reverse complement strand
TTTATTTCCTTCGGTGGTTCCAAGGGTGGCTGTTACTCAGACTGGGGTGGCGAAACTAAGGGCTCTGACGCATTAACTCTATCTACTGTTTTTCACATAGTGATTAATTTAAATAGCAGATCTCATTGTTATACACGAGGGTATGGACCAAGGAAACGCTCACCATTAAAATGGATTAAGTGAGATGGTGAATCAGCCACCCAAACATCAGTTTCCCAAGCAATCTCGTTTAGGTAACGCCCCATGATAGTTCGGTTGTTAAAAGCAGTAACATAAACCAACCCTGCTTTAGATCCAGTAAATAATTTCGAGAGCTCTGCGTGTCGTTTTCCATCCACTGGCCCATGACTAGTTACTGATTCTACAAGAATTAACCAATTCTTTGCCGCAAAGTAAAATACTACGTCAGGCATCTTTCCGTGAAAATCCACTAACACACCCAACTCGGCTAGTAAAGCAGCGTCAAAGTAACCCCACTTATCACCAGTATCGCCTGCATATACTAATATACTTCCAGGTGCAAAACGGGGTGCAAATTCCTCAATAATCAATCTTATTAATTCGCTATGTTCACCGGGGCTAAGATTAATTTGTTGCCCCGGGGCAATCTCTACTGGAATTAGTGTTTGTTCCCTTTCTCTTGCATAACGCTTTGCGAGTGTTTCGTGCTCTGCAAGATATTCAGGTAATCTGCTGCGCCATTGTGCAGTACCAAATGATCGGATCAAAGAAAGAGTATTTGGTTCTATCTGATATACAGCTTTTGGACTGTTCACAGGTCGTTCGGGATGATCCGGATTATAAAGAGCAATTCCAGCAGCTACAAATTGATGCATTGTTTGTCGCCGTACAGTCTCACGGGTATTTGGGGCATAATCCTTGTTGTAATGATCCCTTATCCAATCCATGATGGGAGTAATACCTAAAAGCGGGTTTTCTGCCTGACCCCAAGATTTCTCTGGAGTAAGGTTTACCAATGCAAGTAGACACAACGCAGAACGTTCATTTTGTTGAGCTCGGGGTAAGCCTAAACTCGCCAAGATTTGTAATGCTGCTTTTATGTGATCATTTGTGATACTGCTCATTTTGTAAAATCATCCACCTTGGCATCTATCATTGGTTGCGTAAGCAATTTTTGTTGCATAGCCCACAAGCCAAGTTCTATCAATACTTTATGGCTTGGGTATTTGATTAACCTGAGATCAGTAGCATTGACCTGAGTGTGACCGTTAAAGTGTCTAAAATTTATGTCAACGAAGGTAGTATTAAGATATACAGCTAATCCTCTGGCTAGGGGTTCTGAAAGTCCGCTCTTGTTCGAATGGAATATATTCAGATGGTTTTCAAAACCTATCAATTGGATATTTCCAAAAGCAATTGGATCAACAACACTGGCAACTATTCGTCGTCTTTCCTCTTTAGATGAAAATCGTCGCACAACACAATAATAGCCATTTGGGTAAAGCCATTTTTCAGTCTCTACATTGCGTACAATGGCATTTGGTTTCTTCTTTCCTTTGATGGGCCATGTCAGCTTTTGACCACTAAAATGGCAAGGATAAAGTAAAGGCACAGTCCCTGATTCAGGCATATCTCTAAGATAATTCTTTAACCGAAAATCTACAACTGGACCAGTAGACACCTTGATACCAAGATCATCTAAAGAGTATTTAATCTTTGTCGGTACATTTGATGTATAGATTTCGGGTGATGATGGAATATGAATAAAATGATCAGGATTGTCTGGAAATACGACATACTCAAACGGATATTCATTTATCACAAGATCGTTGAAAGAATCATCTGTTGAAATTGAAACCGAGACGGGCCCCTGTTCAACTCCCCGTTCCAATCGAATAATAATGTTCTCTTGAAGAACTGCATCATCTTTAAACGCTTTATTTCGTGATTCAAATAAATGAATATGGCGTATTGCCGTGCGTTCTAGGATAAAATCACGGAACTGACGATAGTAAGGGCCATTGCAGAAGCTACGTGGAATAATTGCTACAATCTGTCCATTTATTTCGGATAACGCAACAGCTAGAGCTACAAAAGCTGAATATAAATTTACTGTCTCGATACCTACTCGACGTAAACCCAATCTATATGTCGAATGACTATTAATCTTCTTATAGGGAGGATTAAGAATCGCGTGAGTATATTTTCTTAGTGGTCTTGAAAACAAATCGTTTGAGAGTGAGTCTACAGCGAAATAAATAAAATCCTCAGTCAAAAGGTTCGCTATAAAATTACAATTTTCAGAATAAGTATCTAAATTTTTGGATAAATAAGAATGTAGCGACTCATCAATTTCGAAAGCATCAAGTTCAACCGTTTTAAATCTAAACTGACCGTTTTTCCATCGTTCGAGAAAAGCGATTGAAAGAGAACCAATACCAGCACCCGCGTCTAATAAATGGCAATAACCACTTGCATTTGGAAACAAGCTTGCCATAAATTGGGCAGTTTTCTCAGATGTAAAGAACTGACCTAATTCTGCTTTCTTATTAGAGTCAGTGTTCTTAGAGATTTGCAATCTGTCAGTCTCAATAAGAGATAACAACTTAAGAACTCCTAGTTATTCCTATATATAAGCTTACTTGGTTCTAAACACAAATAAAACAAAACACCGGTTACAAAATGAGATTGGAATTGTACTAATTCCATTAGTATTATACATCACCCTCTATGAGCTAATTTGATTATGGACACGAATTCATAAAATTCAATTTTGATCCAATGAATGTATATTTTCGATCAATGGATAAAAATCGAACAAATAACTCATTAGTCGGAAACGATCATTCCCCCTAGGATTCTCCCCTATCTATTGATATACTCTTATTACAACTGAATATTCATTTATTCTATCGTTGGCCGGACACAACCCACTGGGATCTGTCCGGCA
>DHFN01000261.1 GCA_002402275.1 Anaerolineales bacterium UBA4823 | reverse complement strand
ATGCCATCGAGTCCTGTCAATAAATGGAAAAATGAGTAATTTCTCTACGATTGATGAATACATCGCAGCATTTCCCCCAAAAATCCAAGAGATTTTAGAAGAAGTGCGCTTTACGATCAAAAAGGCAGCCCCGGGTGCAACCGAAAAGATCAGTTATCAAATGCCCACTTTTTATCTTTATGGAAACCTGGTTCATTTTGCAGCCCATAAAAACCATATCGGATTTTATCCGACGCCGAGCGGGATAAATGCTTTCAGAGATGAGTTGGCGGGATATTCCTGTTCAAAAGGGGCAATCCAATTTCCCCTTGATCAGCCTATTCCCTTGGAGTTAATCGCGGCGATCGTTCAATATCGAGCAGCCGAAAATTCTCTGAAAGCTAAAAAATAAGATCTTCTGATCTGTTATTATTGAAACGTAAGAATCATACCAGCACTGTCCAACGCAAATGCAGTAAGAACAGCTAAACACAAGAAAGCTACACCATAGATAATCATATCACGGCGCTCCTTATGGCCCCGGCTGACGGCATATCCGATCGGTAAGATCAACGCGCTGGCAACCCCGTAAATCGCATGAACCGGACGCGCCAATTTAATATCGGTGAAATAATATAAATAAACTCCAAAAACTCCCTGCAGAAGCAGCAAGATTTCAGCAATAATGGACGCCCACCAATAATTGCTATCTACTCCATGTTTTTTATAAATTCTCCAAATCGCCCAGATGGTCATGATGGCTGCATAATAAAAAGCCATGTTTCCTAAGCGAATATGAATTTCCAAGGGTATGGATTGAATGTTTAAGTCCATGGTTTAGTCCTTTATCATTGTATTAATTCCACAATTATTCTACATAATCTACAGATTTATCAATCCACAAATAATTGCGTGAAAGATCACTTCCCAATTTTTCTCAGTGATTATTATCCTTATCGTTAGAAGATTTCTCATTTGAAGTTAAATCTAATCCCTGGGTGAGCAATCCTAATTGGGCAATTGCCAACCAAACGAAAAACATCGAAATTAATATAGCAACCAGATTGACTAGCCTTCCAATTTGCTCTTTTACCTTTTCCAATTTCCCTTCCAAGTCAACGGTTGAATCTTGATATTGCTCAAGAACTTGCCGGGCTTGATCCAGACTGGTAGCCACCTGGGATACCTCCCCTTGTACTTCAGCTACATTTACTTGAATTTTGCTCAAATTCGAGGTGGTGGTGTGCAAGTTGTCTTCCATCGTCTGAAATGCAAGCGGCATGTCATCCAAGCTGGAAGAGACCTCTCCTAAAGCCACATGGAGAGGAACCTCCGGATTGTATAGTTTGGTTCTGAGCAAGGGAATGGCAGTGATCACCTTCATGGCATCATCCATTATTTTCGCACTTGCCTGAGCGGATTGAAGTGAGGTTTGAGTTGCCTCTATCGTCTGGGGTAAATCTGTTCCCAATATTTGACCGATTGAATCCAGTAAAGGCAAAGTATCCGTGATGGATTTCGCCAAGGTCTGGATTGTGCTATCCAGGGTTTGGACAGTTGCTTGAGTGGTTTGCAACGTTGCCGCCGCAGCATCCAACCCCTGGGATGTTGTATCCAAAACCGAGATAACTAAATCAACCTGTTCCTCAATCCACAAAGTACTTCGGGACTTGTAGCTCCAAGTGCTCACCAAACCCAGTAAAGCTAAGGTTAATCCTAAAGCTGCTGCAATGATCAAGAGAAATCCAACAGTTCGTTTCACCGAGCGCTCCTTTCTCGGAATGCCTTAATTTTTCTTATTCTCCGCTTCCACTTCCTGACTGCTTTCTTCTAAATAACCGATTAGTAAGACGATAAACCCTCCGAAATTCGCTAAGTCTGCCAGGTTAAAAGCATTGGGCAAAAGAACCACAAAAATATCGGTCACATACCCCTGTATAATCCGATCAATCAAATTACCGGCAAACCCTCCTAGCAATAACCCAAAAGCTACCCGCATGTAGGTTGGGGATTGGGCAATCCGGGGATAAAAGACCAGGATCAAGACTATTACAGCAACCCCCAACCAGGTAATCCAAGCCCCTGCCTCTTCACCCAATAAGCCAAATGCCGCGGCTGAGTTATCCAAATTCAGGATACGGATTGAACGTCCAAGTGCCGGAAATGGCAGCCAGGATTCACCCAGGCTGAGATTGGCGCGCACCAGGGATTTGGTAAGCTGGTCGAGTAGGATGACCGCGAGGGGCAGCAAGATCAAGGAGCGCCAATATCGCAATAATTTGTGATTATTATTTATGTCACTCATCGAATCAAAACGAGATAGTTAAGGAGTTTGAGGAGTAACCGCAACGCCTAATTGTTGCAATAAATCGTTTGCTTGAGTCCTCAGGTCTGTATCTGTACTAATATCCATAACCTTCTTTAAGTCTGCGATAGCATTGTCATTCAACCTTTTTTGCATGAATATTTTTGCTCTTAACATATAAAATTTATCAATTTGGTTATCAATTTCTATGGCTTTATTAATATTAAACAATGCATTATCATAATTGCCCAATTCTGCATAGGCACCCGCATTGTAAAAATAGGCAAATGGATCATTTGGGTTTAATTCTAGATATTTCTCAAACTCACTAGTTGCCTTATCGAAAACCTGTTGATCACCATATGTTAATCCACGGTTGTAATAAATTGACATCAAATTTGAATCCAACTCTTGCGCTTTATCAAAATCAGAGAATGCTTTTTCATAATCCCCTGCCATTGAATAAACCGTAGCTCGATTGACATAACTTTGAGCAAAATTGGGATTTAATTCAATAGCTTTATTATAATCTGCTAAAGCTAACTCCAGGCTATTTAGATTTGCATAATGATTTCCTCTTGCATTATAAGCTGCAGGATCCTTAGGTGAAACTTCTATAGCTTTGTTGAAGTCTTGAAGGGCTCCTTCAGCGTCACCTTTTAGGTCTTTTGCAACACCTCTTTTTATATAGGCATCAATATTGTTTGGTTGTAATTCGATAACACGAGTTAAGAGTTTTATGGATTCTTCTAAATTACCCTGTTGTAATAATTCAACCCCTTTTGTATAATCTTGTTGTGCTTCCGATTCTTTTCCAGTATTTGACTCTACAGTCGGGGTTTGAGGGGTTAGGGTAATTTCTATTGTAGGTGTTACCACCAAAGGCTGCTGAGTATTGGCAGTGTTTGGATTACTACACGCAGCCATTGTGATCAATATGAATGTAGTCATAATCATGATTGTTTTGAAGTATTTCATTATTATTTTCCTTAACATAAAAGTCAACGTCCATAAAGCAAACTAATATGATCATCGTTTCTTGGTTAGTACTAGCTAAACATTAATCCCAAAACAAGAAATAACATTGGTTGATTAAGTATACCAAACTTTTTCTCCCCCTAGTCTGTGATTATATTTACTAGATATACAATGGCTTTCTCCTGAACTCGATTAACCCATATTCATAACTCAGAAATATAAAGAAATACTCTTTAGCTTTAATGATGAAATGCATAAAAAAAGGGTTCTCGTAATACGAGAACCCTTTATCAGAACTAATCTAGCTTTTAGTAAACGAACTGGAACGGGGTAGCCCACTTCAGATTTTGATAAAGGTTATTAGGTTTATCCCCATATACCATGAATAGCCAGTCTGGCCGAGTGGTATATACAGACCAAAGATTGTTCGGGTTAAAATAACCTGGGTCGAGTGCATCTAGATATGCATCATAGAAGTTGGGTTTTTCAAAGCCACGATCAATTTTTAGATACTTAGGAGTCCACCATTGTCGCATTGCATCACAGCTGGTGAAATTTAGATGTAAGTTGGTCTTAAGATCCATCGTACCACTTACAGTAGTTTGACAAGCTGTTACGGTAGCGCTGTATTTTAGACGTGTGATATCAAAAACTGAGAGATGGTAATAATCGGGACCGGCATTGCCATCGCTAGTAGCGGTAAGGAAATATTTTTGCACGCCGCGGAATTTCAGGGTAATATAGATATTATCACCTGTGTAATTTAGGACC
>DHFN01000091.1 GCA_002402275.1 Anaerolineales bacterium UBA4823 | reverse complement strand
CCGCCAGTCTCTTGAGCGGCGGGAAGATCATCGAAGGGACCACTATATGTCCATCCCTCCATCAGGCTGCCGGGCAATTCATCCAATATTTCATAATCTCCATGGAGCATGTGTAAAGTGCCTTTGGACAGATAAAGAATCTGATCATCTTGGCGGACTTTCACGTAAGTTAAATCCGGGCCCACTGCAGCAGCTACATTGCTGGTGAGTGTCCAGGGGGTGGTGGTCCAGACCAACAAGAATTCGGGCAGCCCACTTTGGGGATCGCGGCGCGGGGTGTAATGAAGCGGGTCGGATGAACTGGTAGATTCTCTCAAAGGAAAGCGTAAAGTGACCGCTTTATGGGTAAGCTCAGCATAGCCATCGGTTACGATTTCATGCTGGCTGATGCCGGTGGCACAGCGCGGACACCAAGGCATGACATCCGCACCGCTATAGAGCCAGCCCTTATCCCAGCATTTCTTGAGAAATGCCCAAATCATATAATTATTCTCGTTCGAGAAAGTGAAGTAACTGCCGCCTAATTCGGGTAATCCCAAACGACCGACAATTTGTTCAACGGTATCGGTTACTGGTCCGTTTGGACCTTGGACCGTGATGGTTTCCTGGGGATCTTCCATTAACTTTTGAGCTAGCCAACGCAGTTGGGTGGTGTCATTCCAATCCATCCAATAGCCCAGTCGAATGGATTGCTCAGTTTGCACAGCAGCATAATTCAGGACTCGGGCTTTGCATTTTCGGACGAAGAGTTCTAAGCCAAAAGCCTCAATGTCCTTTTTGCTCTTGAACCCCATCTCCTTCTCGACTTCCACCTCCACCCAGAGTCCTTGGCAATCGAAACCGTTTTGGTAGCGCAGCTCACGTCCGCGCATCGTCCAAAAGCGTTGAATTAAATCCTTGTAGGTTCGCCCCCAGCCATGATGAACTCCCATGGGATTGTTGGCAGTGATGGGACCGTCAATGAATGACCAATGGGGTTGTCCCTTATGGAGTTGACGTTGTTTCTCAAAAGCTTGGCTCGATTCCCAAAATTTCAGGATTTCCTTTTCTTGATGAGGAAAATCTACTTTTGAAGGTACTTCTTGAAATGGCATAAACCCTCCGCAAAATGATGAATTATCGTAAATAAAAACACTCTCATCCCTTTAGGGACGAGAGCGCTATAATAATATCTCCCGCGGTACCACCCTGCTTTCTGCACCGGCAGACAGCTTGATAATGGTCTGGATAGATATTCAAACCATTCGTGAAAGATAACGGTTGACGGCGCCGGCGCCCTTACTCATAAAGCTGAGACGTTCAGCTTTGGTTCAGGTTGCAGCTCTGGAATGATTTTCCATCAATGGTTTTGACCCGACTCGCACCAACTCGGATTCGCTGAGTGCCACGATTGATGTACTCTTTTCCATCCAAGCTTTTTCGGAATGAATTGAGCATGATTATGCCATAAATTAAGGGAATGGTCAACGATTTGCATTTGGTAGATTAACTTTTTTGAAAATGTGGAACTATAGTGGTATTTATAATTTTGATTAAGTTCGACCTGTTTCGATTTGGATAGATTTTGGGTTGGGAATGAACCGTTCCCGAATGAGCGAGTGAAGAGGTGGCAGTTAATTCATTCTCTCATAATGAGGGCGTGCTTACGCCATATCATTTCCAAACTACCCTGTCGCTTTCCCGTAGGGGCGACCCACCAAGGTTAATTATTGCATCATAAGGCAATGGGTATGTGATTTACGAAATGAATGATAGATACGAACGGGTCGCCCTCGTAACCGAAATGACGAGATCCCATCGCTGTGTCCCTTCAAACCTATCACCATCTTACAAGGGCGACCCGTCATTGCCAACCATCATGCCATTAGGCAAAAGGTCTATCCCCTAAGGAATAAAGAATCAACCCAGATGGGTCGCCCCTACAGGTACTCATTGGGGGTTATCACCATACGTCCGATTATATTTAATATTTTCCCGTAAGGGCGACCCACCAAGGTTAATTATTGCATCATAAGGCAATGGGTATGTGATTTACGAAATGAATGATAGATACGAACGGGTCGCCCTCATAACCCAAAAGACGTTCTTACAAGGGCGACCCGTCATTGCCAACCATCATGCCATAAGGCAATGGAATTTTTCGGAAGGAATAAAGAATATACCCAGATGGGTCGCCCCTACAGATGCTCATTGAGGGTTATCACCATACGTCCGATTACATCCAACATATTCCCGTAAGGGCGACCCGTCTTTGCCAACCATCACGTCATTGAGCGATGGGTTTATCCCCTAATGTGTAAAGAATCAGCCCAGATGGGTTGCCCCTACAGGTACTCATTGGGGGTTATCACCATACGTCCGATTACATCCAACATTTTCCCGTAGGGGCGACCCGTCATTGCCAACCATCATGTCATTAGTCAATGGAATTTTTCGGAAGGAAAAAAGAATCAGCCCAGATGGGTCGCCCCTACGAAGGTGTCATTGATTCATAACCAAAACCGCCTGTTTACAAAGTCACGTTACAAACGTGACCTACGGGTTCACCTTGAACGATCATTTATTATTGGCGACCCATCATTGAGCAATGGTTTTATTCTCGAAGGGGCGATAAAAGGATGATCCGTCCAAATAAAACTCATTAATAAATACTCCGGGGGTGGTTCGCACCCTCGGAGTATCCTACCTATAAAGGGAAGTCTAACGATTATTTTTTGTCAGAAACTTTGCCTTCGATCAATTTATGTCCGCTTTTTACCGCAATTCGTTTTGGCTTTGCTTCTTCTGCCTTGGGCAAGGTCAGTTTGAGAACGCCGGCTTCATAGTTCGCTTCAATTTTTTCTTCTTTTATCGCGCTGGGTAGAGTGATGCTGCGGGCAAAACTGCCATAGCGTCGTTCACGAATGTGATAGGTGCCCTTCTTTTCCTCTTCCTCAGATTTTATTTCACCCTTGATGGTCAGGGTGTTCCCTGAATAGGTTATCTCGAGGTCTTCAGGGTTTAGTCCAGGTAGAGAAGCTTTAACCACATATTCGTTATCGTTTTCTACAACATCTAAAGGTAATTCACTGGTTAAAGTATCTTCTAAATCCCACCCAGTAAATGCATTATCAAAGAGCCGGTCCATCATGTTGCGGATATTCACCATGTCGCGGAAAGGATCATGTCGAGTAATTTGGAACATACGCTACCTCCTTAATAACTAAATTGGTTTACCAAATTCTGTCTATAGAATAATCTGATCGTATAAGAAATGAGTATGAAAGATATAAGCGTTTTGTTAGAAACTGGAGTTTTTTAATATAAACTTCTATCCTTTACTTTATCTTACATTGTCAGGCTATCGGGCAAGTGGTAGAATAATATTAAAAGAGATCAATTAGAGTCAATTTGGCTCTGGAGGTAAGACATATGGAAAAAGAAGTAGCAACTTTTACTGTTAAAAAGGGTTTAGCCCAAATGCTTAAGGGGGGAGTGATTATGGATGTAGTCACACCAGAACATGCCCGCATTGCTGAAGATGCTGGAGCTGTAGCAGTGATGGCGTTAGAGCGTGTCCCGGCGGATATCCGTGCCCAAGGCGGGGTGGCGCGGATGAGTGACCCGGAATTAATCCTCAAGATCATGGATACCGTTTCAATCCCGGTAATGGCAAAATGCCGCATCGGACATTTTGTTGAAGCGCAGATCCTCGAAGCGATTGGTGTGGATTACATTGACGAATCGGAAGTACTAACTCCGGCAGACGAGGCACACCATATCAATAAGCATCTTTTTAAAGTTCCTTTTGTCTGTGGCTGCCGTAATCTTGGCGAAGCATTACGCCGTATTGGGGAAGGAGCAGCCATGATCCGCACGAAAGGCGAAGCCGGTACAGGCGATGTTGTAGAGGCTGTGCGACACGCTCGAGCGGTTCTGGGCGAAATTAGGCGGTTACAAACAATGGCAGAAGAAGAAGTAATGGCTTACTCCAAGGAGATCGGTGCCCCATACGAGATAGTAATGGAAACACGCTCCTTAGGTCGAATGCCAGTGGTTAATTTTGCCGCGGGCGGCATTGCAACTCCGGCGGATGCAGCGTTAATGATGCAATTAGGAGTAGACGGCGTTTTTGTTGGTTCTGGCATCTTTAAATCCGGTGACCCTGCCCGGAGAGCAGCTGCGATCGTCAAAGCAACTACTCACTTCAATGACCCCTACATACTGGCTGAGGTGAGCCGCAATTTAGGAGAACCCATGGTCGGACGGCAAGTCTCATCCATTCCAGAACCGGAGTTACTGGCAGGTCGTGGTTGGTAGATTGATGCGCCTGGGCGTATTAGCCTTACAGGGTGATTTTATTGAACACATTGCCATATTAAACCGTTTAGGGGTTGAGGCGGTTGAAGTCCGGTTGCCTGGACAGCTTGAAGGTCTAGAGGGGATCATAATCCCCGGTGGAGAGTCAACCACGATCGGAAAATTAGCGGTGGATTTTCAGTTATTGGAACCGCTGCGAAACTTCGGAAAAGAGAAGGCTATTTGGGGTACCTGCGCTGGGGCGATCTTTCTATCGAAAGATGCCCATCGCAATCAACCCCTTTTAGACCTTATGGATATAAAGGTAGAACGGAATGCCTTTGGTAGGCAGGTGGAAAGTTTTGAAGCGGACCTCACAGTGCCAGCATTGAAAGGGGTGAGCGCTGAGGATAAACCGTTCCATGCCATCTTTATCCGAGCTCCATTGATCAGTGCAGTGGGCAAGGGAGTGGAAGTTTTGGCAAAGTTGGAGGATGGAGAGATTGTTGCTGCCCAACAGGAAAGATTATTGGCAACCTCTTTTCATCCTGAACTAACCAAGGATGACCGCTTCCATCGCTACTTTTTGAAGTTGGCTGACGCAAAGGAGTAAAATCTCTGGCAGTAGAAATGGGATCCAGCCCAATCTACTGTGAGATAAAACTATGGTGACCCGTCTGTTAGATTGGCGAGATATACCAGCACTGTTGCGGTATCGCAAGGATTGTGTTTATCTTAACAGTGCCTGGTTGTTAACCCGCGGGCAACTCTCATTTCCTAGCGCGATGTTTTCTTCTCTATCGCTTTCTAATGGGGTTTTTACGGCGATCTCTCTGCCAGAAAATGGCGATAATATCCCTTTGATCGGTCAAGTCATGCAAACGCCCGTCTTGCACCTTGCGCAGCTTACGTTTTTAATGCCCGAGAAAGCCATCAATCGTCCTTTACTGAATCCATTGCTCGAGCATCTCTCTGCTCAATTGATTGAACGTGGGATCCTGCGGATCCTGGCAGATATTGATGAAGAAGCTGCAACTTATGAAATACTGCGTCAAGCCGGCTATGCAGTTTACAGCCGCCAAAGAATTTGGGAAATCAAGTCCGAGGAGATCCAAAACAACTCCTCCGGCGCCTGGCAAATGGCAGAAGATCAAGATGTCATCGCAATCCGTTCGCTTTATCACAATATTGTGCCCCCTCTAGTTCAGCAGGTTGAATCATTTCCTACCGATCATACGATTGGGATGGTCTACAAAGAAAAGGGTGAAATATTGGGATATATCGAGCCAAGCTATGGATATCGTGGCATCTGGATCCAGCCGTTAATTCATCCGGATTTAGAAGACCTACATCAAGTATTAAAAGAAATGATCAGTGGTTTGCCTTACCGGCTCTCACGACCAGTTTTTATCTGTGTACGTTCTTATCAATCCTGGCTAGAGCCAATATTAGAAGATTTTGGTGCTGAAGCGGGTCCCCGTCAAGCGGTGATGGTGAAACATCTGGCGGTTGCAAAACGAGTGGTTCCAGCTATCACTATCCCAACCTTAGATGGCGGTCGAGCGGAAATTTCAGTGCCTTTTGTGCATTCGGAGAAACATAACTTGTAAGATGACTCAATTAAAAATTACTGATGATTTACATGCTTTATTGGATGTGCTTCCATCCACGATTGCTGAGGCGGTCACGGAAGCCAATCATAGTGACGACTTGTTAGAAGTGATCATGGATTTAGGAAGGGTTGCAACTGCTCGCTTTGTGGATCGCGAGATTATCTTACGAGATCAAGAGATTACTCATGCCGACCTCGATTATGTGGTGGAACGGATAGGAACCTTTGATGCAGATAACCGAGCTGGCATCGAGCGTACTCTCCACCGAATTTCCGCAATTCGTAACCGACGGGGGCATATTGTGGGGCTCACCTGCCGGGTGGGGAGAGCAGTTTATGGTACGACGGATATTATCAAAGATTTAATCGAAAGCGGACGAAGTTTGCTCATTCTAGGGCGTCCCGGGGTAGGAAAAACCACGATGTTGCGGGAGGCAGCCCGACTTTTGGCAGAAAGCAAACGGGTGGTCATCGTGGATACTTCGAATGAGATTGGGGGCGATGGCGATGTTCCTCATCCAGCGGTTGGGCGCGCCCGACGTATGCAAGTGAGTGCTCCTTCCTTACAGCATGAAGTGATGATCGAAGCGGTGGAAAACCATAATCCAGAAGCCATTGTTATTGATGAAATCGGTCGTGAGCTGGAAGCTGCGGCAGCTCGAACGATTGCCGAACGGGGAGTGCAATTAATCGGCACCGCCCACGGCAATACACTCGAAAACCTGTTGCTCAATCCCACTTTATCCGATTTAGTAGGGGGGATTGAGTCGGTAACTTTATCGGACGAGGAAGCCCGCCGGCGGGGAACCCAAAAGACAGTCTTGGAGCGTCGTTCACCACCAACATTCGATGTGCTCATAGAAATTCAAACCCGTGATCGTCTGGCGATCCAACAAGACGTAGCTGCATCTGTGGATGCCTTATTACGCGGTTACCCCTTGCCGCCTGAGATTCGAGCTCGCGATGAATTGGGAAATATCCATATCGAAAAAGCTCCACCAATGGTCAAGACCTTTTCGACCCGCCAATCTACCCAACAGGGTTACCGCCGCCAGTTAAATGGATACGATAATAAAACTACTCCACCCGAACCCGAGGTAACTAGTTTGGAACTTTCCCCTTCTACCGAGAACCAAGAATCCTTGCCGACTGTTAAAGTATACCCGTATGGGGTTGCGCGTAACCGTTTATCCCAGGCAGCCCGGCGTTTAGGAGTGCCTATTATGCTGGTGAATGAATCCTCTCAGGCGGATGTGTTGGTGACCTTACGAACCTATTTCCGCAAACGACAGCGTATTATCGTAGATGCGGAACATCGCAATACCCCTATCCATGTGCTACGGGCTAATACCGTATATCAAATGCAGCAATTCCTTTCGGATTTGTTTAATCTTTCAATGGATGTGGCTGATTTCAACGATGAAAAAAATTATATGGGTGAAACCCAAGCTGCTATTGAAGCGGTGTTGAATGGGGAGCGGTGGGTGGAACTGACTCCAGCGAATGCTGCTATCCGGCGGCTTCAGCATCAGATGGCACGCCAAGCTAACCTGGTTTCTCACTCCTATGGGAAAGAACCCAACCGACGAGTACGCATCTTTCGCGATGGATGAGATTTGTACAGATTAATAATTGCGTTTATCTAAACCTTGGGGATGAATTCTAAGCTTTGAATTGAGCAAGAGTGATACTTCGATTTATGATGCAGTTTGTTTTCAGGGGCAACAATGTGCAGAGAAATATTTGCAAGTCTTTTTACAGGAGAATGATATAGATATTCCGCGCACTCACAAGTTACAAGAACTGTTAAAACTATGTAAAGAAATAGATGTAAGTTATGAAATGCTTTTACCAGATTTGCAAGTAATTGAACAATTTGCTGTGAATATCCGGTATCCTGGTATGACAGCCGATAAAGATGAGGCTAAGAGAGTTTTTAAGGCAACCCAAGTAGTTCATCTCTTTGTTCAACAGCAGTTAAATATATCCCAATAAGAATGTATTTAATGATTTGTTTTACGGATTGATATGTTTATAACATTTGAAGGATCGGAAGGTTGTGGTAAATCAACCCAAAGTGATGAGCTGGCCAAGTTCTTGCACCAGAAGAGCTATCCTGTCCTGCTAACTCGTGAACCAGGTGGAACGCGGATTGGAGAACAAATTCGGACTATCTTGGGGAATCAGGAGAACACGCAGATACATTTGCGTACCGAGATTCTCCTCTTTCAGGCTTCCCGAGCCCAGTTAGTGGAAGAGGTCATCAAACCCCATCTGGCATCCGGTGGCGTTGTTGTATGTGACCGCTATGCCGATTCAACCCTTGCCTATCAGGGATATGGATATAGGCGGGTCAATCTGGATCAACTACGGACCCTGGTGAATTTTGCTACCGGTGGTTTACAACCCGATTTGACAATCTTATTAGATTTGGATGTAAAAATTGGTTTACAACGCCGTAGCCAGGGAGGACAGATTAATCGGCTGGATACCTACGATCTGGATTTTTATCAGCGCGTCCGCCAAGGTTACCTGGATATGGCAGCCCAGGAGCCAGGGCGTTGGAAGATTGTCAAAGCAGACCGATCTTTCCTCCAAGTACAGGAAGAGATACGTCAGATCGTGCTACAGCGCTTAACCGGTGATTAAAATTCATCAAAGTCACTGCCTCCCAAACCAGCATCCTCTGAATTATCAAGATCAGGAAGAGCCTGTTCGATCTCATCAGGGCTCTGACCGGCTTCCAGGCGATCTACCACTTCATCGAACTCGGGGGGAAGCTCTTCACCCAATTCACTTCCCATCCGGCGCATCATCCTGCCCAATGATTTCGGATCATCCTCCATTCCAGCCAGGGCACCGGGGTCAGCAAGGTCTTCCATACGGCTTTCCTCAGATTTGGCTATTCTTATTCGTCCAATTCTTCGTTCAACTTGTTCACTTTGGCAATGAGGACAATGCACCGGGCGAATTCCGTATTCATTATAAGTCATGAAGATTTCAAAACGTTTATTACAATTTAAGCACCGATATTGATAGGTGGGCATTCTAAAAACCTCCGAACACACTTTTTTGATTTGAAATTATAATCAGATTACGATGAGTTTGACAATGTTTCCAACCCATGAACCTTTGGTAATTGTCCTTTCGGGCACCTCCGGAGCCGGGAAAGATAGCGTCATTAAAGCTTTGAAGGAGCGGGGGTTACCGTTCCATTTTGTGGTAACCGCAACAAGCCGAGAGCGCCGACCTGACGAAGTGGAAGGAATTGACTATATCTTTGTCAGTAAAGAACAGTTTGAGGAGATGATTGCCCGAGATGAATTAATCGAATATGCACGGGTATATGGGGAATACAAGGGTGTACCCCGCCAGCAAGTGGAACAGGCTCTGGAGAGTGGTCAGGATGTCATTCTACGCGTGGATGTGCAAGGGGCATTAACTCTACGGAAACAATTTCCCCAAGCGGTATTGATTTTCATCAGCGCTGAAGATTCAAATGATACTGCTGAGCGGCTAGAAAACCGATCCACTGAGGCGCGAGAAGCACTCCGGTTACGGTTACAAACCGCGGCTTTAGAGTTAAGCCAACTGAAGTCTTTCGATTATTGGGTAGTAAATCGGCGCGGCGAATTAGAACACACTGTGGACATTGTGATTGCGATCATTCGAGCAGAACATCACCATGTCAGCCGCCAGAAAGGAATTTCATGAGCTTTGAACCACAACCCCCTTTTGATACACCAGCGACCCCGCCTGAAAGGGGAGAACCCGCTCAACCTGTAATTGCCCATATAGACTATCCGCAGGTTAAACCAACAGCTACATACGTAATCATGGGCATAACAATATTTATTTATCTTCTGCAGTATGCAGGACAAATATTTTTAGGCGATGATCTCATCGCTTATTTGGGTATGAAGGCGAATACTGCCATCCTGCAAGGTCAGCTTTGGCGGTTATTCACCCCGGTTTTTTTACACGGCTCAATCTTGCATATTGGGTTCAATATGTACGCCTTATATCTTTTTGGCCCTTCTCTAGAGGGTCGTTATGGTCATCTCCGGTTTTTGATCTTGTATCTCATGGGCGGGTTTGCCGGAAATGTAGCATCTTTTATTTTTTCAACTGCCAATTCGTTGGGTTCATCCACCGCCATTTTTGGGTTACTTGGGGCAGAGATGGTCTTTTCCTATCAAAATAAGAAGTTGTTGGGGAGCAGGGCGACCCGGGTTTTGATCAACGTGCTGGTCATCGCTGGAATAAACTTGATCATTGGTCTTTCTCCGGGGATTGACAATTGGGGGCATGTGGGTGGTTTAATTGGCGGGACTCTTTTTGCCTGGTTTGCAGGACCTTTGCTTAAAGTGGATGGGATTTATCCGAATTTAACTATTGAAGATCAGCGGGATACCCGTCAAGTTTTTCTAACCACACTTGGGGTGGGTGGCTTTTTCCTGGTTTTAACGGGTATGTTTATTTACTTCAGGTTGAGAGGTTGGTCATGAGAGTTTTGGTAACTGGAGGAGCTGGCTATATAGGCAGCCATACCTGTGTCGAGCTGCTCAATGCTCGATTTGAGGTTGTGGTAGTGGATAATTTGCGCAACAGCAAAGTGATGGCTTTGCGAAGAGTGGAGGAAATCAGCGGGAGAAAGTTAGATTTTTTCCAGCTCGATTTGCGCGACCGGGATGGATTAGAAAAAATTTTCGAGCAGTTTTCGTTCGACGCGGTCTTCCATTTTGCTGGGTTAAAAGCTGTGGGTGAATCGGTTCAATTGCCTTTAGAATATTATGAGAACAATGTCTATGGTTCCATGGTCTTGTTTCAGGTGATGCAAAAATACCAGGTGCATAAACTGATCTTTAGCTCATCTGCGACAGTTTACGGCTCACCCGAAACCATGCCGATTCGGGAAAATTTTCCCATTTCTCCACTCAATCCCTATGGTCAATCCAAGGCAATGATCGAGCAAATTTTACGAGATGTCTCTATCGCCGATCCGAACTGGCAAATNNAATGGCATCCCCAATAACCTTTTTCCTTTCATCACTCAAGTTGCGGTAGGGAAACTGCCTTACCTGCGGGTATTCGGGAATGATTATCCTACTCCCGATGGGACTGGTATTCGGGATTATATCCATGTGGTAGATCTGGCTTTAGGCCATTTGTGCGCTTTAGAAAAGCTATCTAAACCGGGGATATATACATATAATTTGGGGACTGGACAAGGCTATAGCGTTTTAGAAGTGCTGCATGCATTTGAACAAGCTTGTGGTAAAACTGTTCCTTATCAAATTGTTGGACGTCGTCCCGGAGATGCGGCGATTTCCTATGCTGATCCTTCACTTGCCCATCAGGAGTTGAATTGGCGAGCATCACGCGGGTTGGATGACATGTGCACCGACGCGTGGCGTTGGCAATCCCAAAACCCCAATGGTTATGAATGAACCTTCCCGCTTTTCTATCTTGGTCAATACCACTGACCAATATGAGGATTGCTGGGAGCCATTTTTCAAACTTTTCAAAAAATATTGGTCACAATTTGAAGGAAACATTTATCTCAATACAGAGACAAAACAATTTGGAACTCCAGAATTAAAAATCAGCTCAATCCAAAATAAGCTCATTCATAAAACCTGGAGTGAGTGCCTGAGATTTGCTTTAAATTTTATCGAAGAGGAAATCATCCTATATTTGCAGGATGATTATTTTCTCAATGATTTTGTTCACCAGCAGAAAATTCAATTTTACGTAGACTTGATGGTAAAAGAAAAAATAGATTGTATTCATTTATCCCCGTATGCATCCAAAGGACCATTTTATTTAACCCAATATCCCAATTTGATGAAATTTGCTCGGAATGCGGAATATAAAATATCCCTTCAAGCTGCGCTATGGCAGAAATCGCTCCTAAAAAAATATCTTCGGGTTCATGAAAATGCAGCCCAATTCGAAAGATATGGAACGAAAAGGGCATGGCGGAGCCAAGAAGAGATTTACAATTATTTCGATTTGTTAAATAAAACCTCATTAATCCCTTATTATTCTACTGGTATCATAAAAGGAAAGTGGAACCGGGTTGCGGTTAAGCAACTATTTGAGCAAAATAATATTACAGTAGATTTTACAAGACGCGGTTATTATGAAGGGATAGGAAATTCCAAGCCTAAGATCACTATTAATAAAATCGGATCGAGAATCAGGTCTATTTTTTAAAACTACAATTTTCCTAAAAATCACTCTGAGGATTTTTCGATAAAATTTCGTGTGGAGGAGATCAAATTAGGAAAATCGTTTCCTTCCGAAATTATATTTTTTTGGATATCAATAACAGCAAATGATATTTGAAACTTTTTCCTTTTTTGGTAAAAGAAGGGTTTGATTTGATATGAAGACTAATCATTGGATCTCAAGCCACAAAATCATCATTCATTTATAAGATCACGTTACAAACGTGATCTACAAGTTCACTTTAAACCGACCCTATCTTCGCGGGAGATTGTCAAATTAGTCAGAAATGTCATGTCGAGATTCGG
>DHFN01000213.1 GCA_002402275.1 Anaerolineales bacterium UBA4823 | reverse complement strand
AATGATACTCCCAGGTTTTGTTAATTTTTGCTTATAACAAAGTTCTGTAGTGAGAATGTTTTGATGGATAATTTAAGAATTAAAAAGAGGATCAATCGTGGGGTTGCCTTTCAAATACAGGTTGATGGGAGATTAGTGAACGCATACCCTGGTGAGACGATTGCTACTGTCCTTATTGTTGAAGGCTTTCAAGCATTCCGTCGTACACTTCTGACTGGCACACCCCGGGGTTTATTTTGTGGTATGGGCTATTGTTTTGATTGTTTGGTTACTCTTAATGGGAAGCCAAACGTGCGTTCGTGCATCACTTATGCACAACCAGGAGATGTGGTTGAAAGGCAAATCTAATGTCCAAATTGGTATCAACTCCATTAACTGTTGTAGGCGCGGGACCAGCCGGCATAATGGCTGCTTACACAGCTGCTGAATTAGGTGTGGATGTCACAATTATTGATGATAACCCTTTTCCAGGAGGACAATATTACCGTAAATCTCCCTCAGAATTCCAGTTTGAAAATCCGAATGATGCCTTTTCAGGTCGGAAAGATGCCAATGCTATCCTTAATAAATTGGCTCATCAGAAAATCCATGCAATATATAATACATCGGTATGGGGAGTTTTCGATAAACATAAATTAGCTTTAGCTGATCAGGAAAGAAGTTATGAACTCCCCACCGATCGGGTCATTTTGGCCACTGGAGCCTATGATCGTCCATTTGCATTTCCAGGATGGACTTTACCTGGTATTTTAGGTGCCGGAGCCACCCTTAGAATGATAAAAACACAGTGGGTGTTTCCCGGGAAACGGATCTTGCTAGCCGGTTTAGGGCCCCTTCAACTTGCCTTAGCTGATGCCCTTGTTCATTTAGGTGCCAAAGTAGTTTGTGTTGTGGAAGCTGCTAATCCCTATAAAAACTGGAAACAATTATTCCATATTATCGAACATCCTGACCGGATGCAAGAGGCATTAGGCTATCTTTATACACTGAGAAAGAATAAGGTACCAATTCTATATAATCATGCAATTATCCATGCAGACGGGAAAGATCAGGTGCAACAAGCACGAGTCGCCAAAGTAGATAATTCAGGAAGGCTCATCCCTGATCCTGTGAAACAATATGATGTAGATGCAATTTGCCTGGGTTATGGACTACTCCCGTCTATTCAGCTCATGTCTGCATTTGGTTGTAAATTGCACTATAACCCATGTTTAGGATGGTGGGTGCCTGAACATAATAGCATGATGGAAACCTCTCAATTAGGGATTTTTGTGGCAGGGGATGTAACAAATATTGGGGGATCTAAGGTGGCGTTGTTGGAAGGACAAATTGCAGGGCTTACAGCAGCTTTCCAGCTTAAATACATCAATGACGAAGCCTATAAAGAAAAACTTATCCCATTACTAATGTTGCATAACCGTCTAGACCGACTCACAAATGCATTACAACAAATTTATTCTTTTCGACCTGGTTTATTGAATCTGGCGACTGATGAAACCCTAATCTGCAGATGTGAAGAGGTTACTGTCGGACAAGCAAAAGAGGCTATTAAGCAAGGTATGAAAGACCTACATCAAGTTAAATTAGCGACACGTACGGGTATGGGATATTGTCAAGGTAGATTCTGCAGTCCTTTAGTCGCTCCTTTAATTGCTGAAGTTACCGGCGAGCCACTATTAGATTTATTACCCTTCACGGTTCGTCCACCCATCCAACCACTTCCACTAAGGATTCTTGCCTCTGGATCGAGGTAAATATAGAACTTTCTAGAATATATGGCAAGAGCATGCAAGCTCTATCTCGATTTGATTTTTTATGATTATTTGAAGAAAATATCCCAAAGAAGTTTTCAACCTGTTAAGAATTGAAGGGAACATACTATGAAAACTGATGTTGTAATCATTGGAGGTGGGATAGTAGGTTGTGCAACAGCTTATTACCTTGCAAAGCGAGGTGTGCATGTAATTGTTGTGGAGAAAAATGCGGGTGTTGGTTTGGAAGCCTCCGGATGCAATGGTGGCGGAGTCCGTCAGAATGGACGTAAAGCGATGTTACCTATTGCTATAGAAAGCGTCCGAATATGGGAAGAACTTGCAAAAGAACTCGAAAGCGATTTGGAATATGTCCAAACTGGAAATATCAACATTGCAATCGATAAGGAGACAGAAAATGCCCTCGAAAATGAAGTCACCTGGGAAAAAGATCATGGGTTGAATGACGTAAGGATGTTAAGTGCTAAGGAATGTCATGTAATAGTACCTGGATTAACTAACCTGGCAGTGGCTGGAAAAATTTGCTCCACTGATGGGGTAGCCAATCCAATGTTAGTTTCTCCAGCATTTGCAAAAGCTGGTAGAAGGTTGGGAGTTAAATTTAAACTCAATTCAAAAGTAACCTCATTGCTTATACAAGGTTTAAAAGTATGCGGAGTTCAAACAGATTCGGAAGAAATTGAATCGGATATTGTAGTTAATGCTGCTGGACCATGGGCAGCTCAATTCAGTGAGCAGGTTGGGTGTACAATGCCGATATTCCCTGGTAGAAGTCAATTGATGATCACTGAACGGTTATCACATAATTCAATTAATTTGTGGGTTAGTGTACGTGGTTATGGATATATGAGACCAACATCCTCAAAAAATCTTGTTTTAGGAACAGGGGGTGTGCAAAATGATATTTTCAGTCGCCATATTGATTGGCAAATAGTGAAAATTCAGTCGGAATATTGGAGTTCATTTTTCCCCTGGCTAAATGATGTTGCAATAATCCGTATGTGTGCAGCAATCACTGAATATACACCAGATGGCTACCCTTATATTGGGGCGGTATCAGGGATAAACGGTTTTTATGTGGCAGCCGCCTTTCATGGAGAAGGCTTCTGTACTGGACCAATGGTTGGTAAAACCATCGCTAATCTTGTTCTTGGGGAGAAACCGGAAGTAGCGATAGATCCGTTCCATCCAAACCGTTTTGACCAATTGATTAAGGAAAAGAAACCGATACCTGAGGTTGTTTACCCTTTTGATAAGATGTTCAAAATACCCCTTGATAAAACGGTATAAATTAATCTATTGACGAATATCTTAATATGTTATAGAATATTTATATAATAAATACAAATTTTACTTTATAAATTATTAGAATATTATTTTTGGTATAGCGAGGAGATATTATGCATACAAACTCGATAGCAAAGTGGCAACATACCCATATCTTTGGACAGGATCAAATACAAGCTGGTGAACGTCGTACATTGTTAGTCGTTATTATCACCGGTATTATGATGGTCGTTGAGATTCTGGTAGGAATATTTTATGGCTCTATGGCCCTTTTAGCAGATGGAATACATATGGGCTCGCATATGGTTGGACTGCTAATCGCTCTAATTGCCTATATATTAGCCCGTAAATACGCCAATGATGAACGTTTTAGCTTTGGTACAGGAAAAATAAATTCGCTTGCTGGCTTTACGAGCGCTTTGTTTCTATTTTTCTTTGTCATCATAATGGGATGGGAAAGCATCCAAAGGTTTTTTAAACCTGTTGAGATTCACTATAACATGGCAATATTAGTCGCAGTTGTTGGTCTGATAGTAAATGGTATATCAATGTTGATTTTGGGTGAACATGGGCACACCCACGATCACAATCATAATGATGCTCATGTTCACGATCATGGGCATGGCGCACATGTTCACGATGAGCAGACTGTACATGAGCATGATCATCATAATCATAGTATGCATGAGGATCAAAACTTAAGAGGCGCTTATCTCCACGTATTTGCT
>DHFN01000078.1:224-6074 GCA_002402275.1 Anaerolineales bacterium UBA4823 | reverse complement strand
TCTTCTCGTTTGGCACCAATGACCTTACTCAAATGACCTTTGGCTACAGCCGCGATGATGCAGAACGCAATTTTCTGGTGCTCTATATCGCCCAGGGAATTTTACCAAAGAATCCCTTCCAGACCTTGGATCGTGAAGGGGTCGGTCGCTTGATGAAAATGTCAATAAATGAAGGTCGCTCCACCCGTCCATCGCTAGAGGTAGGCATCTGCGGTGAGCATGGCGGTGATCCTGCTTCCATCGAATATTGCCACCTGGTCGGGAATAATTATGTCTCCTGCTCGCCTTTCCGTGTCCCAATCGCTCGATTAGCTGCTGCCCACGCAGCTTTGATCCATTCCGGCGTTCAGGTTGCAGAAGATAAATAATCCATCCCCTTAAAATAAAACATCCCAAAGGTTGTTTGCCTTTGGGATGTTTTTTTAGAGAGAATTTATTGTAAATAGTTCTTGATCCCATCCCCATTGAGGGAAAATTTTGGAGTACCCACTCCCGAAAACTGGCGGACGGTTGCCTGCAACATTGCCAAAATACGACTACCATCGCATTTATCCTCAGACAAAACAATCTCACCGCTTAATTCTATGCTGACAGAGCCATCCATTAATTCTACACTGACGACCTGAAGCTTTGACTTATAAAGTGGGTTGTAGGAATCGCCGAATTCAGCAGTTTTATATGCAAACAAATTTTGTAATGCTGTTTTGATATCCGCTTCCACATCAGTGGTGCGATTTTTCCCGGTTAGATAATAAACCAAACTATCCCCACAAGCCACATTCCCTCCACCCTTCTTCTGGATGAAGTAAATGTAGATTGGTTTTCCACCCGCCATGGTAGGTGAAGCCGGTGGTTGGGTGGGCAAAGGAGGTAAAGTTGGAAAAGGTGTATTGGTTGGTATTGCTGTGGGAGTGTCCGTTGGCAAGGGGGTTGGTGTATCGGTTGGGATAGGAGTAGCCGTGGGTAAAGGAGTCAGGGTGGGCGTGGGTGTTGGCTGCGGTAAAACGGTGCTGCAGCCGCTCAATAACATCATCCCTAAAATCAAGAATAACGAAAAGGTTTTGTATTTCATATTCAGCTCCTCATATTTCGATGGAACAATTATACAAGACTTCCTATTACACTACCCGCATCCCTAATAGATCTTATCAAATCCTCATAAATTCGAAAAGGGTTCCCTGCTTCTTTTTTTTCTCCAATAGGATAGATGATTTCATACTAAGGGCGACCCATCACCTTTTGTCAATCGCTGCATTAGGAACAAATTCTTTGTCCAGCGGGGTAAGAACCAGACTAGATGGGTCGTCCTTACCAAATGTTCCGGGATTAGCAGGGATACCGTGTGGTTGAAAATTCAACGACCAATCAACTGCCAATTAATTTTTAGGTCTATTTATTCAACGTCTCTTTCTTCCTTAGGTAACTGCCTGCAAGGCATACTCTGCGCCGCGGTGCAACGCTAATTTATTGACTTCCAATAATCGTTTATGCCTTTCTGGCAGATGATCCACCAGCCCTTTTTCAACCTCGTCGAGAGAAAGCACAGGTAACTTTGCAAGTAATGCACCTAATGCCACCATATTCAGCAGCCGCCGGTTTCCCAACTCTTCTGCAATCTCGTTGACCGGGATGAAAACATTTTCGATATCTGTCCGTTGAGCGGTACGGTTGACCAACGAGGTATTAACCACCAAAACTCCCCCCGGTACGACCAAGGGTTCATATTTATCAAGTGACGGTAAATTCAACACAATGGCGGCTTTGGGATTTAATACCAAGGGTGAGCCAATCTCTTCATCAGCAATGATCACAGTACAATTGGCAGTCCCGCCCCGCATTTCCGGCCCATAAGAAGGGATCCAGGTCACCTGATGTCCGCTATCCATGGCGGCGTAAGCCAGAACCTGCCCGGCAAATAGGGCTCCTTGTCCGCCAAATCCAGCAATGATTATTTCTGTTTGCATGGTTTTCTCCTCTCTTTAGACCTTAAGATTTGCGACAGCCGGTGAAACTTTATAATCCCCGATTGGGTAGGCAGGGATCATGTGATCCTCTAACCATTGGATAGATTCCAGAACCGAGATTCCCCAATTGGTATTACAAGTTGAGAGCAATTCAACCATGGAAAAACCTAATCCATGTACTTGGGTTTCAAAAGCTAGACGGATAGCTTTTTTTGCCATACGGATGTTCTTCGGATCATGTAAGCTGCGCCGTACGACATAACCAGCGCCATCTAGTTGAGAGAGCAATTCTGCCATTTTCATTGGGAAACCCATTGTTTCCACATCGCGGCCATTCGGGGACGAAGTAGTTTTTTGACCAGGTAATGTGGTTGGTGCCATCTGACCGCCAGTCATCCCATAGATGGCGTTATTGATAAAGATGACGGTGAGATTCTCACCCCGACCAGCGGCATGGATGATCTCGCTCATTCCAATCGAAGCCATATCTCCATCACCTTGATAGGTAAAAACGACTCGATCGGGGAGAACTCGCTTGATTCCCGTCGCCATAGCTGGGGCACGACCATGGGCTGCTTCGACAAAATCGCAAGTGAAATAGTTATAGGCAAAAACAGAGCACCCTACGGGTGCCACACCAATCGTCTTATCGCGAATATTCATCTCATCCATTACTTCAGCAATCAAACGATGAGCAATACCATGGGTACAACCTGGGCAATAATGGGTAGGAATATCACTCAACGATGTTGGACGTTTATAGACTACTTGAACTGGAGTTGCTGTTGTCACCATATCTCTCCTCAATTCTTCCAATTAATAACTGGAGCAAACCGTTTCATCCAGCGCTGACGTGGATCCCCTTCGAGCGGGATTTCTTCTTGATTTATCCGAAGAATCTCAGCTAATATCTCGTCTGGGAAAGGCACAATTCCACCTAACCGTGCGTAAAAATCAATCGGAATTTTCCCCTTTACCGCCCTTTGGACATCGTTGAGCATTTGACCAGTGTTCATTTCAACAACCAGGAGCTTTTTCGTGTGCTGGCTTATTTTCTCGAGCTCATCAATTGGAAATGGATTGAGAGATATAGGGCGGAACAAACCGGCTTTAACCCCTTGCAAACGGGCATTTCTAACCGCCGATAATGCAATTCGACCAGCTGTCCCAAATCCCACAACGGTAATTTCCGCATCATCTAAATAGTATTCCTGATAACGGATCTCGTTCTCTTGCACGCGTTTCCATACTTGCATCATCCGGTAGTTTGCCACTTCTTCATCCTTAGGTTCAATATAAATGGAGCTAAGAAAATGACGCGCTTGTCCCATTGAACCACGCACAGCCCAATCAGGATATTCAGTCCGCACTGGACGCATAGGAGGCAGTTCGGCAGGTTCCATCATTTGACCAATATTTCCATCGGCAACGACAAATACGATAGAACGGTATTTTTCCGCGAGATCGAAGGCTAATACGGTTAAGTCAATCGCCTCCTGTACACTGGAGGGAGCCAGGACAATGGGATGATAATCTCCGTGGCCACCGCCGTGTACGATTTGGTTATAATCGCCTTGCGAGGGAGCGATATTCCCTAAACCAGGTCCACCCCGCATGACATCAATTAAAACCACCGGAACCTCAGTCCCAGCAATATATGATAAGCCTTCCATCATTAATGAAATACCGGGGCTGGATGATGAGATCATAACCCTTGCCCCGGTACAAGCTGCCCCATATAGCATATTAATGGCAGCCACCTCACTCTCCGCTTGCAGGAAAGTTCTACCTAGAGCGGGCAGGCGTTCCGACATCCACTCTAACAACTCCGTCTGCGGGGTGATAGGATAACCAAAATAAGCCTCTACCCCAGCTCGTACTGCTGCTTCTGCCATAGCAATATTCCCTTTGAGTAATTCCTTCGACATTGTATTTCCTCCTTTTCAAGACTGGACGGGTTGAGCGGTCTTTTGAGGGATCTCCCGGTAGATTGTTAATGCTGCTTCCGGGCACATAATCCCACAAATTCCACAGCCAGTACAACCATCCATTTTCAACATGACTGGATGGTATCCTTTGGGAGTTAGACGATTCAGGTCTAAGGCAAGTACATCTTGCGGGCATTCACTTATGCATAACTCACAACCCTTGCAATAGTTCTCATTGACTTCAATCCATCCCTTTACGGGCATTTTAACCTCCTCAAATAAGTTAATGGTTTTACGACAATTATAATCTCATTTCGTCTAATCATATGGTAGTGCTAACTGTCATAATTACTGAGAATAAATTTCCTTTAATAATCCTCCTTCTTGAAAACCCTTTCCCGATACTTATTTTAGGGTGTGGGAGTGATGCGCGCCTTCTCCTGAGTGATCAAGGTTTTCAGGGTCTGATAGGCTTTTTGGAGGGCTAACTTGCTGTTCAACCCTTGGGATAAATACGATTCCAAGGTTACATCCATCTGGGTCAGGTATAAATTCATTTCCGGGCGGATTGGATAAGCACAACCGCCTTCTAAAGCCAACATTGCTTGTCCAATAAATGGGTCATTCACCTGAATTGTGCCATCATCTCGAGTAACCTTCGATATATGAATGGGGGGAATAATCCCCACATCCGCTAAACTCAACTGTGCCTCTAGGGTGTAGAAAGATTGCATAAAAAGCCAGGAAACCTGGTTTGATTCTTCTTTAGCCCGTGAAGTGAGAAACAGATTGTCGGCTTGAACAAAACCAGAAAGATGTCCATCATCGTAAGTTAGCCAAGGATCAATCGCTAAATTCAAGGGCCCCACTTCTCCCGCCAGGTCGTACATATTCCAGGTGCCATCAATGATCATTCCAAGCCGGTTTGCTTTGAAAAGACGAACATCATTCTCAGAGTTAAACTCGGTCATCCCTGCTTTTTCAAATTCTTTTACCAAGAACAACCATTTTTGGGCAATGGAAAAATCATCTTGTTGGAAAGCTGGTTGTCCATCAGCATCCATCAATAATCCCCCTAGTCCCATCAAATGCCCTCCTGAATAATAAAAGCTGCGTTCTAGATCAGCACCCACAATTCCTTTTCCAGTGGCAGTCGTGGTGAAGGCTACAAATTGATCGAACGTCTTGGGCTGGGAAGGGATGATGCTTTTGTTGCGGAATAACACGACTCCTTTAAGAGCAATTGGCAAACCAATCTGACGATAATTATAGACCCCTTCTTCTAAAGCAGCTTGATTTAGGCTGTCCGTTAATTTAGTTGACGCGATATCCGTTAGTTCTTGAATATATCCAAGGTCACTCAAACGCGGTCCCCATTCAGCCGGTGCGATCAAAATACTCGGTCCTCCACCTTGGCTCATCGCTTCTTCAAAACTAGCTTGCAAGTCAAGCGGAGAGACATACCAGACGTCGAACTGCACCTCAGGATATTTCGATTGAAAGGCAGAAATGAGGCGATATAGCACTGAGCGCTGGGTTTCATTCCAGGAATGCCAAATTGTCACCGTCCCATTGACAACCTGAGGGGTAGGCGTTGGCGTTAGTGTCGGAAGGGGGGGCTGGGTTGCCTCTACAGTTGTAGTATTTAGTAGATTTGGTGGTTGAGAACTACACCCTGCCAGACTGACTAATCCCATCACCAGCACACCCACAACCCATAACATCCAATTGGTTCTCATAGCTCATTTTAATTATAAGCCCTTTACAGTTTAACCAGATGAGATATTTGAGTAAGTGTCAAACGAAAGCATAGAGTACAGCTCAAGGCTAATGTTCGCGGTTCCAATGTAAGGGTGGGTTTGACAGCTGGCACCAATATCTCAAGATGCCAGGGTTGATAGCAATCAATCTTGATGGTTTTATATGTCAAACACGCCCTTACAAGACTGGCTGGTACT
>DHFN01000078.1:0-144 GCA_002402275.1 Anaerolineales bacterium UBA4823 | reverse complement strand
GTTACCAATACCTCAAGATGCCAGGTCTGATCGGGAGCAATCTTGACGGTTATATATGACAAACCCGCCCTTACAAGACTGGTTGGTACTGCGTCAGGGCGGGTGTACCAGGTGGCACTCAATACCTCAAGATGCCAGGGCTGA
>DHFN01000207.1 GCA_002402275.1 Anaerolineales bacterium UBA4823 | reverse complement strand
GAAAGTCAAGCTCTTGCGGGGGTATTTATGTTCTACTGGCTTTATAGGAGCGCTTCGACTCAACCTTTTTGTTGACCCAAAGAGTGATTTTTAAACTCCGGGGCGTTCACACCTGGAAGCTGGCCTTCCTGGTAGTAGCCGGTTTAATTATCCGTTGTTCTTCTAAGCCTCCAGATGATTGGGTGGTACGCCCAAGAAGTGTTAGTCAAAATAATGCTGGAAGGGAAAATCACTCAGTCCACCCTAAGTTGCTTCCTTACCAGAGGCTACGCGTAGCGGAATTCAACCGGCAGATTGTGTTACGCCTCCAGCAAAACAAACAAGTCTTTTTACCAGCCTGCCTTTATGCGCTTCGTCAATGTACGCTGTGCCAAACGTAATGGAAACCTGGTTGAGTTGCATTGGAAATCACCGGGAACGACCTACTTTTAATCGATAGTATCGCTGATAAAAACAGTGCTGATGCATCAAAAATCGCCATAAACCTTATCTGCTAAGGACTGGGGTATGTAATTTATGCGCTAAAAATTATTGACATTGATCCTTTACCAAATTATAATTACCTATAGGATAAGGGTCGTTTGAAAATCTTTCAAGTGACCGGGCAATAAAATTAAATTTTTAAGAAAGGTGGAATAACATGTCGGAAGTGAAGCAGGCAAAGAAGGAGATTACGCCGGAGGAAATGAAGGAAATAAAGGCCGTCGACACGATGTGCAGACCATTTTATTTCGATGTGGAGTACCTTAAGTCCATGTTTGGGAAATACGAGTTTCAGATTATGCTTGCCTCTACGTTTGGTGGTGTGTTGAAGAAAGTGGGGATAGAGAATTTAAAAGATGGATGGAAGGCTATGCTTGGCATGGGAGTTAAGGGTTCGATGAAAGAAGCGCTGGCAGAGATGGATGAAGTCGGTGTGGATTATGCGTGCGTCGATCAGATGTATTGTAGGTCTATACACCATGATGGAGAATCTTGTGGCGGCGACGCAACAATTGAACAGATTGCCCAGTGGAATAAAGAATCCGGAGGAAAAATAGTTGGAGGAGTCGGCTATAATCCGCTCAGGATTGAAGAGAGCCTTAAAGATGTAGAAAGGGCAGTTAAGGAGTACGGTTTCAAGTATGTTTGGATTCATACCGGTGGTTTTGGTTTAACGGCTAACGACAGGAGATACTATCCTTTATATACCAAGTGTCTGGAATTGGGAATACCGGTTTGCATGCAGACCGGGCAGTCGGCAGAACCTCTCCCGAGTGAACAGATGCGTCCCATGTATGCTGATGAAATTGCTATGAATTTCCCCCATCTTACTCTTGTTCTTACACACACCGGCTGGCCCTGGGTTACTGAATGGATATCCATGGTCTGGCGTCATCCCAATGTTTATGGCAATATTGGTGCTTACATGCCTTCTTCCCTTGATCCGGCATTGGTTCGTTTTATGGATGGGCCAGGTAGAGAAAAGGTCTTTTGGGCTACCAACGGGCTTGGATTTACAAGATGCAAAAAAGAGGTGCTGGAATTACCTATCAGGGATGCAACAAAGAAGGCAGTTCTTCGTGACAATGCAATGCGGGTATTTAAGCTGGAGAAGTAGTCTATCTTTAAGATTTAATTCAGCCAGGCTTTTTGATAGGCCTGGCTGAAGTTTTACACAGCCCGGCATGGGCGTTGTCTCTTTAGCGGATAGGAGTTGCTTATGAGTATTAGTTAGCCGGACCTTCTGTAGAGAAATTTGATTGTTGCATTCACCCTAAAATCATAACTTATGCATTTACAGGGTGTTTTTAGCTGAACATCTGGCTTACGGGATTCATGATACCAGTAATTACCTGATACCCGGCGGTGTGTTGGATATCACCAGTGTAAAGCCTGAGAATATAAGCAAGGACATGGTCAAGGTGAGTAACGAGGGGGGGGTGATAGGTGGGACATCAACAATATATCGTTAATGGCTAAAACGAAAGAGAATTACGAATTGTACGAGGAGGTTTGTTATGGATTTTTCTTTTACAAAAGAGCAGGAACAGTTTCGCATGGAAGTTCGCCAGTTTCTTGAGGATGAAATGAGAAGCGGTACTTTTGAAAAAAAGAGCAACTATTATTTGGAAAAATCGTCGCCCGAATTTTCACGCAAGCTGGCGGCGAGAGGATGGTTGGGGATGACCTGGCCCAAAGAATATGGAGGGGGCAACCGCTCATATATGGACAGGGCTATCTTTATGGAGGAGATATTGAATTATCAGCCGCCTCTTATGTATCATTTTTTTGGAGAGCGGCAGATAGGACCAGCTCTGATTCATTATGGCAGTGACGAGCAGAAAAGGGAATTCTTGACGAAGATTATAAATGCNNTGCCGAGATTTCCTTTTGCCTTGGCATAAGCGAGCCCGGCGCCGGTTCAGATGTAGCTGCTATCTCGACAGTGGCCAAAGAAGAGGGCGATTATTTTATTATTAACGGACAGAAAATATGGACTACAAATGCGCACAATGCGGACTATATCTGGTTGGTGGTTGTGACAAATCCTGGAGGACCGAAATACAGGAACATGAGTGAAATCATCGTCGATCTCAAGTTGCCTGGTATTACGGTACGACCGCTTTACAACATGATTGGAGTACATTGTTTTAATGAAGTATTCTTTGAGGATGTCAAAGTACATAAAAAACACCTCGTAGGGGAAAAGAACAAGGGGTTTCATCAAGTGCTCTCCCAGGTGGATTATGAAAGAGGGGGCTTTGAACGGCTGATGCAAAATTATCCCCTATATGAGGGTGCAAAGGATATTATCAGGAAAAACGTCTCTTTGAAATCGGATCCGGTTGTCAGGGATAAAATGGCTGCGCTTGACATTGAGTTAGAGCTGGGCAGACTGCTTGTTTACCACGTGGCATGGGTGACTGATCAGGGTAGGATCCCTAACCGTGAAGCTGCCATAAGTAAGCATTTTTGTACCCGGTTTGAGCAAAAGCTCGGAGATTTTGTCACTGAGCTTCTGGGCCAGTTCGGGCAGGTAATGCCAGGTTATCCAGAAACACCGCTAAATGGGGATGTGGCAGACTCTTATTTGTGGAGCCCTTCCTATACCATACAAGGAGGTACCAGTGAGATACTCAAGACAGTTATTGCTACCCGGGGCCTTGATCTGATATTTACGAAGCGCAAAGCATAAAACAGCAAAATGGAGGTATAAATCATGGATTTCAGTCTAAGTGAAGAACAGAAGATGTTTAAGGATACGGCAGAGACATTCATGTCAAAGGAATGGTCAATTGAATTGCTCAGGAAGGTCATTAAAGATGAAAAGGGTTATTCCGTCGACCACTGGAAAAAGATAGCGGATCTGGGTTGGATGGGAATGCTCATTGACGAACGTTACGGGGGTATCGGGTGTAGTTTCATGGATTTATGCCCCATCCTGGAGGAGATGGGCCGTGCGTTATTTCCGAGCCCGTTTTTGGCAAGCGCCATCATGGGGGCATCGATCCTGTCAGAGGCAGCCAGCGAAGAAATGAAAGAAAAGCTGTTGGCTCCGATCGCCGGTGGGGATGTCGTTGTTACACTGGCGGTGGGTGAGACGGGCGATAACTGGTCCAAAGATACGATTGCAACCAAAGCCGAAAAAAATGGTGGCAACTATGTCCTAAAAGGAACAAAGATGTTTGTACCCTTTGCTCATGTGAGTGACTATATCATTTGCTGTGCCAAGGACGAATCCGCATCCGGTAATGGCACAACACTTTTTCTCGTGGATACCAGGGCTAAAGGGGTTGAGTGCATTCCTATTCCCACGTTTTCGATAGACAGATACAGTAAAGTTGTTTTCGACGGGGTAACGATTTTAGAAGAAAACGTTATCGGTAAGGTTGGCAGTGGATGGGATGTGATTGAGAAGATGCTGCCAAGGCTTGTTGTGAGTAAATGTATGGAGATAGTGGGTGGTCTTCAAAAAGTCTTGGAAATAACCGTGCAATGGGTGAAAGACAGAGAACAGTTTGGTGTGCCCATAGGGAGTTTTCAAGCCATACAACATTACTGTGCTGAAATGGCTGTCGATGTCGAGACATCAAAGTTCATAACATATCAAGCAGCATGGAAAACAAGCGAGAACATTCCCTGCAAAAAAGAAGTTTCAATGGCCAAGGCATGGTCTGGTGAGGCATATCAGAGGGTGACCGCACTTGCCCTTCAGGTGCATGGCGCGATGGGATTTACAGAAGAGTACGATCTCCATTTTTATTACAAGCAGGCCAAATCTCTACAGCTTATGTATGGCGGAGGAGCGTATCACAGAAAGATTGTGGCACAGGAAATGGGGTACTAATTGCTATCCATACCATCAACATCTGTATGCGGGCTATTGATGAAGCGAACAGCGGGGGCAAAGTAAATAATTACCTGGATACCATTACGCTGCAACTGGAACAGATCTTGGAACTTGAAAAGAATGCCCATGGCTGCCTGACTTTGCTGGTAAGGATGTAGAAAGCATAACCTTTGCCGGTTTTGTCCATACTAAAATCGACTTTCGGGCCGGTAGTTTTGAATATGAGGGTTGTCCCAAACATGTGCGAGGTAGTAGAGATCAAGGAAGAAGGATGTATTATCGCTCGCTGGGGCGACCGCTGCGGGAAATGGTCGGGCGCTTTGGTGGCAGGCAAGACCGGATAGGGCCGGGAAGGACAAACGCCCGGACAATAATCCGGAGTACGATTAACCCCCTAACCCCCTTATCAG
>DHFN01000012.1 GCA_002402275.1 Anaerolineales bacterium UBA4823 | reverse complement strand
TGAGGAGAAGGATGCCGCCAAATGGGTCTGCTCGCCGCCATTGCGCAAGCGCGAGGATCAACAGAGATTGTGGCAAGGTTTACAGAATGGAATCATCCAAACAATAGCCACAGATCACTGTCCATTCTTTTACAATGGTCGCGAAGCAATTCTGTATGAAGGGGTCAGTGTTGCCATTCCAGGCAAGGAACTGGGGAAGGGAGATTTCACCAGGATTCCGAACGGTCTCCCGGGAGTTGGGGACCGCCTACCAGTCCTTTACACTGAGATGGTCAGCAGTGGCCAGTTTTCGCTAAATGAGTTTGTAAAACTCAATTGCTCAAACCCTGCAAAAATATTCGGGTTGTATCCGCAAAAGGGAACCCTCACTGTGGGATCTGATGCTGATATAGTGCTTTGGGATCCAAATAAGAAGATCAAGTACGGAACTGAATATTCGCAACAACGTACGGACTATAATCTGTATGAAGGACGAAGACTTACAGGTTTTCCAATCCTGGTTTTTTCACGTGGCAACCTAATCATGCGAGAAGGTGAGTGGTTTGGAAAACCTGGTCAAGGTCGATACCTGCCACGTCAACAATTTACGGTGCAGGTTTAACCGATGTTATTGTTACTCCTGGTTCTATTTCTGATAATTGCGGCAATTGCTATCCAGGTTTTAGGCAGAATCCGGTTTAGCATCGCCCAATCATGGATCTTCGCAATTGTCACAGCTAATATTATCTGGATACTATTTAGTATTTTACGAATTTTTGACCCACGAGCAGTGACAATTAATTATTTAGATCAAGGGATGTTTAATGGAATTCCGTTATCCTTTCATTTCAACTCGGTAACCTGGGTATTTGGGTTTTTACTGCTAACTTTGCTGGGTGCCATCTTGTTGGCTGACTCGAGCCGTCTCTCAGGTAAAAATAACCTGGTTGCCTGGTCTGGCGCAATGGTGATTACAGCAGCTGGAATTCTTGCTTGTATGTCTGTATCATTCGTGGCATTCATTCTTGCATCCACGTTTTTAGACATATCCTTGTTAATTGTAGGCCTGGTCGCCAATCAACAATCCAGCCAGGTGAAAAAAGCCATTGTTGAATTCTCTTTGAGAGTTGCAGGTACCTTTGTCCTTGTAACGACCTTCGGAGATAACAATCTCGATTTGCTGAATTTGCAAACTGAAATACCTGGTGGAGTGTTACCCTTTTTTCTAGTAGGTCTCATATTAAGAATGGGTGTAATTCAATCCAGTGAAAGGTCTACGGACGGATACCCAATACGCAGGAACCTGCAAGTTCTAGTTCAAATGGTTGTTCCGGTGACAATGATCGCCTTTATCAGCCGATTGTCAATACCAATTCAGGATGGACCATTCTTTAAAATATCATTTTTCATTTTGATCGGCATCGCGCTGGTCAAAGCGATTAGGTTTATCTTCCGAAACACGGGTGATCAAAAAGCATGGTTTGATGTCCTCAGCGCTTTGGGTATCGGATTGTTCCTACTGGAACAGACCAACGCGATCCTCCCGCTTGGAATTATTATGATCTCTATTGGTGGTGCAATTTCTGTGACAGAAACTAAATCGAGACGGACAAATATTGTCCTTGTTTTATTAATGCTTGGAATGATTGGATTACCATTCACACCATCAAACGGATTATGGATAAAATCCACCGGTTTGGAATTTGGGTTCCGGGTATTCTTCTATAATTTAGCCCTTTTTCTGGTTATCCTTGGGGTAACCATCGAATTTATGAAAACAATAAGCCGGAATTTATCAAACGAGAAGTGGGTAGATGTCTCAAATAGCATGAGCCCAATCATTTTAATGGTCGCTCCTTGGATTTTCCTGCCTTGGAATAAGTCCTTAACTGGAACCCCATTAGGGATGATAATTCCTGGCATACTTATTGTGATAATGCTGATAAGGTTGTTTTTCTGGAAATGGTGGTTCAATATTTCACAAAGTGCAGGAAGGGTAAGGAAAAAACTAAGTCCTGAATTTCATGTCCTTCTGACACTCATAAATAATTTTCTGAATTTAAAATGGCTGGCAAATATTTTCAAAGCGCTCAATGGAGTTGTTGAGTGGTTTGTCACAAGTACCATTCGAATGCTTGAAGGGGAAGGCGGATTGCTTTGGGCATTGGTATTCCTGATTTTGATTACTTCGATTATTGTCACCTATAGAATAACCTCATGACCGATTGGATCAACGTCTTACCTCTTCTTTTAATTTTCATTGGTTGCTTGATAATTCTGACTGTGAGCAAACCTAAACTGGTATTGATCAGTATGGGAATGATTTATATTTGTGTGTTTATTATTTCGGTGCAGTTCAACTCTACCTGGTCGACTTTAATTCGACTCGTGACTGGGTTAGCGACACTTCTAATGATTTTTATATCACTGTCGGGTAAAAAAGTAACCTTTCCTCGATATCCCCGCAGTGGCTTATTATTCAGACTTTTAGGATTTTTATTGTTTTCTTTAATTGCTGTATTGGTGAGTATAAAAGCAGCAAATTTCTTGAATTTTCCAATCGATGTCATTCTCGCAGGATTGTTGGTTACTTTTTGCGGCATTCTGGAATTAGGGATTTCGGGTTTTCCATTGAAAGTGATCCTTGGCATATTGGTCCTTTATTGCGGTTTCAGTACGATCTATTGTTCTCTGGAGACTTCTCTGCTTGTGAACGGACTTTTATCCGGGATTAACATAGCGCTAGGTGTTGTTGGGTCCTACTTTGTCATAAGAGAGGTTCAGGTGACCGAATAATGAGCCTGCCGGTCTTGTTTATCGTGATTCCACTCGCTGTTTCAATCGCTTTCTTGGTGTTTACCAAACAATCTCGGTTATCAATTTTCGTGAGTTT
>DHFN01000090.1 GCA_002402275.1 Anaerolineales bacterium UBA4823 | reverse complement strand
TTTGACGGGAACCGGCGCAAACATGTGCTGGTGAAGATCATCGGGGACTGAAAAAAACAATCACTTTTGCAAAATTAAAAAGAAAAAGCCAGGTGGTCGAAAACCTGGCTTTTTGCAGAATGAAAACAAATGATTATTTGGTCGGTGCCGGTGGTGCGGGTGTAGTGGCTGGCGGCTGCGCGGCGATGGGCCCCAAGTATTTGGCATCTCCCAAAGCGAGGATGGGCAGCATAATCCACGGGAAGAGGAAGAGCAGGCAGCCGAAGGCGGTGTCCTTGCCGAATACCTTGGCCAAGTCGAGCATCATCACCACCGCAATAACCAGGTTGACGCCCGGGATGAGCATTAGCAGGATCCAGAACCACTCCCGCCCGAGGATTTCCAGCATGACCAGGGTGTTATAGATGGGGATAAGCGCCGCCCAGCCGGGTTTGCCGGCCTTGACAAACAACTTCCACATGCAGAACACGTAAAAGGCGGAAATCGCCAGGGAAAAGAAAAGCGGGATGAAAATCAGTTCAGGGGAAATGTCGTATGGGTATGAATAGTCCATTGATTGCTCCTTATAAAATGATAATATTGTATTACATTTAACCATTCTTATTATAAAATGGAATATAAATAATTCAATATTGTATAATAGAATTTAAGTTCTACAAGAGGATATTAAATGACAGTTGCTTCGGTCTCAAATATTCAAGATAAATATAAAGAGATAGATATTCAATGTGGGTCAATTGTAAAAAATTCTGAATTTGAATCAATATTGAAGACATTTCACCAATTGAAGCGAAGCGATTTATTCATTACTAAAAATGCAGACAAATTAAAATTATACTTACACACAGTTGACATAAATGAATTAAATGAAATAAAAAAAGAATCTCAATTTCAACTGATGGATCAAATAATTGATGAAATTCAAAAGATAGGCAGTTATGGTCTTAAAGATGGAAAGAGGTTGTTTGTTGGATTTAATAAAGAGCGAAAAGTTCTTGATAGAAAAAGCAAAGAAGAAAAGCGAACTAGGTATTTCTATACAAAAGATAACCAATTTTCTGAAATAAATAATATTTTGCCAGAAAAATTTGTAAATAAAATTATTTGTGGGGATAGCCAAGAGGTTTTATCTTTATTACCTGATAATTGCATAGACCTTATATTTACTTCACCACCATATAATTTTGGATTGAGTTATGATAAACAAAATGATGAATCGCATTGGGAAGAATATTTTATTAAATTATTTAATGTATTTTCTGAATGTATAAGGGTATTGAAATATTCTGGAAGAATAATAGTAAATGTTCAGCCATTATTTTCAGATTACATACCTTCACACCATATTATCAGTAATTATTTTATTAAGAATAAATTGATTTGGAAAGGTGAAATTCTTTGGGAAAAAAATAATTACAATTGTAAATATACAGCATGGGGAAGTTATAAGAGCCCATCATCGCCCTATTTAAAATATACTTGGGAATTTCTCGAAATTTTTGCGAAAGGAAACCTAAGAAAACAAGGCTTAAAAGAAAATATTGATATTACACCTGACGAATTTAAAAATTGGGTCTTTGCAAAATGGTCGATTGCACCAGAAAGAAATATGAAACAATACCATCACCCTGCGATGTTCCCTGAAGAGTTAGCTCGTAGGGTAATCAAATTATTTAGCTATCAAGATGACATAATTCTAGACCCATTTAATGGCGTTGGAACAACTTCACTCGTAGCAAAAAAGAATCAACGAAGATTTCTTGGAATTGATATATCTGAAGATTATTGTAAAATCGCTGAAAAACGTCTAGAAGAAATTCTACTTTAATATCATAAGTACTTTTCTAAACCTTTTGAAATCTCACTTATGGCAAAATATATACTTTTTTTCTCTATTTGTTTTCTGAACTCAACTTGATGAATTGGTTCATCAACCTTTCTTTCGCCCTTTAGCAAAGTAATAATTTTTAAATCTACTTCTGGCATAAAAGACATCAAAGTATGTGTTGATTGGCTCCCATATGTTTTTTCATTCAGTTCCGAAAAATCCCCGCCTAATTGACTTTCGAGTTGCAATAAAAAACAAGAAATATTTGGATATCTTGTTTTAATTAAGTGGAAATCAAATAATATTCTTTTCATCATCGCATTTTCTGTATATGCCTTACATTCCATTCCTAAAATGAATTTAGAGTCAATAAATACTTGCTTATCTACGCTTATTCCATATGAATACTCGTCGATATTTTTTAATATGTATTCTCTAATTTCTGAATCAGCAATTTTCTTGACATATTCAACATTTATTGGAATAGGAATTTTCATGGAATTTATTTCTAACCTCAAAAGATTACCACCCAAAGAATACCAAGATAATTCTATAAGGTGTTTTGCGATATTCTCTACTAATTCACCTTTTCCAGCTCTAATGATTCCACCATATGCTCCATTTTCATCTTTCATGGCTTTATTATTTATCCCAAAAACCAGTGAATTATACGCAGCAATAATTCCATTTATTTCTTGTTCTACATCAATTTGTAAATATTTGCTTTCTGACATAATTGATTCCTTTAATACAATTAATGTGTCGCGCAGGCAATGCAGGGGTCAAAGGCGCGCACCACCCGCCCGACGGCGCGTTCCAGCTCCAGGTTGACGCTGTCCGTAGTGACGTACCTTTCCGCCGCCACACGCAGGGCGCGCTCGATGGCCAGCATGTTGTGCACGGTGGGGATGATGAACTCGCCTTTGGCGATCTTGCCGCCTTCAATGACATAATGGTGGATGAGCGGGCCGCGCGGGGCTTCTACTATTCCAAAGCCCTCACCATCGCGCGGGGTATAAGGCAGGGAGGGGTCCTCGTTGTGCAGCGGCTTGGCCAACATCTCGATGGCGCGCTCAATGGAATAGACCAGATCCACCCCGCGGCACAGGTCAAACAGCAGGATGGGGTGGGCGGGGCGGCCAAAACTGTCAAAGACCTGCTGCAGGTATTCATCCGCGCGCGGGGTGCCCATGCGGCGGGTCATGTTGGCCCGCGCCAGCGAATTGGCGCGCATCACCTCGCCCTGGTAGGAGGTGCGCCCGGCAAAGGAATAATCCGTTTCTTCAAATTCCAGGTGCTGGCGGAAATGGCGCGGCGAGAAAGTCTGGCAGCACACACCTGTGGGCGCCAGCAGGCGGATCTCGTCGCTGTCATAGTCCGGGTTTTCGGCTGCGGTGGAGGTGATGTAATGGGCGGGGGTGTCATCTCCCCAGGTGCCAATGCGTTCTTTCATCTTTGTGGACATCTGCCAGTAAAAATCAAAGAGTTCGCAGGCGGCTGGCAATAGCTGTTTCAGTTTCTTCGCCATTTTTTCGGCCGCCTCAGGTAGGATGCCACTCGAAACGCCGCCGACCACCGCCTTGACCGGGTGGATGAACTGCCCGCCGGCCAGGGTGATCAGGTTGGTGCCCAGTTGGCGGATCTGCAGGGCGCGGCGGGCGATGTTGAACTGGGTATCGCGGCTGGCTTCCTCCTCGCTGACGTGGAATAGGCTGTCCACGCCCAAGCGGTCGGGCATGGTAAAGATAAATAAAGAGGTGGCTTGGTTCTGGATCATCTGACCCAGCAGCAGTAGTGAGCGGATGCGCCGACCCAGCGGCGAGGGGGTGACCCCGTAGGCATCCTCCAGTGCCTTCACTGCCGCCACGTGGTGGGCGGTGGAACATACCCCGCAGATGCGCGGCACGAT
>DHFN01000263.1 GCA_002402275.1 Anaerolineales bacterium UBA4823 | reverse complement strand
AATCTCCTCGTTTGGAATAGATACTGCTATGTCACAAATAGCTCCACGCACCAGCATCTGTCAACCCACTTTATGCTATAATCATTGCTACGATGAACTATTTAATTACTGGTGCTGCTGGTTTTCTCGGTTCAGCCTTGGCTAATCAATTAGCCCGCGAGGGGCATCAGGTGCGTGGTTTGGATGATCTCTCAACCGGTGATCCTTCCACATTATCTCCCGATGTACATTTTTCGCGTGGTGATGTCAATGATCGGCCTAAATTATGGACTTTACTTCAGGATGTGGATTGTGTATATCATCTAGCCGCCCGGGTTTCGGTGCCGGAATCCGTGCTTTACCCCCGTGAATATAATGCGGTAAATGTAGGTGGAACAGTAAGTCTAATGGAAGCCATGCGGGATGTAGGAGTCAGACGGGTGGTTTTGATTTCGTCCGGTGCAGTTTATGGAGATCAACAAAAACAACCCTTGCTAGAAAGTGCTGAACCACATCCGCGTTCTCCGTATGCTGTTTCGAAGTTAGCCGCCGAATACTATTTGCGTACGATTGGGGATTTGTGGGGAATTGAGACGGTTAGTTTAAGAGTTTTTAATGCTTATGGACCCGGTCAGCGTTTACCGGCTTCCCATCCACCGGTGATTCCCTACTTTTTGCGCCAAGCTGTCCGGAATGGCAGTTTAGTAATCCACGGGCAGGGCACTCAAACGCGGGATTATGTCTATTTAGAGGATGTAGTTCGGGCTATGGTTGCTGCTTCTACTGCGTCGAATATTAATCATCTGGTTATCAATGTCGGCAGCGGTAGGGAGACAAGTGTGCGCGAATTGGTCCGTTTGGTTTTGGAAATAACCGAATCGGATGCAGAGCTTATCTATAATCAGCGTACTGACCCGGGGGTTTCGCGGATGTGTGCCGATATCAATCTGGCAAAAGAGAAGTTAAATCACCAACCCCGAGTTTCGCTCATAGAGGGATTGCGGATGACATTAGAGCGTGACCCACTTTATAAGCGTGAACCAGCTTTACGAACAAATAGTTGATTTTCCATCAGTATGAGTTCAATACGTAGACTAGAGCGAGCGTTTTTTAATCGGTTAACACCGGATGTGGCGCATGATTTAATTGGGATGCGATTGGTGCGATTAGATAATGGACGAAGAATAAGCGGTGTTATTGTAGAGGCAGAAGCCTATCGAGGTGAAGAAGATTTAGGCTGCCATGCCAAAGCGGGTTTAACTCAGCGCACTAAAATTATGTATGGGGAACCTGGGCACGCCTATGTCTATTTTACCTACGGTATGCATTGGATGCTCAATTTTGTTACCGAGGAAGAAGGATTCCCAGCTGCAGTCCTGATTCGGGCTTTATTAGTAGAAGAAGGAGTTGACCTGATTGCTCAAAGAAGAAATCATCAACCTTCCAATCTTTGGACCAATGGTCCTGCTAAACTCTGCCAGGCATTGAACATTGATGGAGCATTGAATGGATATGACTTATGTCAACCCGGGGCAGTATTATTTGTGGAGAGTTTGGATGATGGAAACCCAATTCAAGAATTAGGCGTGACCAATACACCTCGAGTGGGTTTAAATAATGTGCCAGAACCATGGCGCAGCATTCCTTGGCGGTTTATTGGAATGAGTAGGTCATTATAGGAGACTTAGCACAAACAGCATACAAATCTATGCGAGGAGGCAAAGATGGGTTTATTGGATGGAAAAGTAGCAATGGTTTTTGGAGTGGCAAACGAGCGTTCGATTGCCTGGGGGATTACCAAAGCATTTTATCAACAGGGTGCTCAAATCGGTTTGAGTTACGCCGGTGAAATGTTGGAAAGACGAGTCAAGCCATTGGCTGAACAAGTCAATTGTACATTCATTGAACCATGCGATGTCGCTGATGATCAACAAATCACGCGTGTAGCGCAGAGAACAGCTGAACATTTTGGTAATATAGATATTTTGGTGCACGCAATTGCTTTTGCTAATCGGGATGAATTGCAAGGAGCCTATTACAATACCTCTCGGTCTGGATTTCATTTAGCGATGGATATCAGTGTCTATTCTTTCACTGCATTAGCGCGTGCATTTCAACCTATCCTCCGTCCGGGGGGAGCTTTATTGACCTTGACTTATTATGGATCTGATAAAGTAGCGCCCAATTATAATGTGATGGGGGTTGCCAAAGCAGCATTAGAGGCTTCAGTACGGTATTTGGCAAACGATTTTGGCAGTCAAAACGTGCGAGTTAATGCTATATCTGCAGGTCCAATTCGGACATTAGCGGCTGCTGGAGTTTCGGGGTTTAAGAATATGTACCAAAAGTATGCTGAGATAGCTCCTTTGCGGACGAATGTTACCAGTGAAGATGTTGGAAATGCAGCCATTTTCTTATGTTCCGATTTAGCTGCTAAGACAACCGGACAAGTACTTTTTGTGGACGCCGGATACAGTATATTAGGGATTGTCGAAGAAGTAGATTAGACTATGTTTCGCAAGCGAGAAGAGCCATCTCTGGCTTCATTGCAACCCCAAACACCTCAGACCTTGATAAACTCGGTTTTGGGCACTGGTATCACTTGGAAAGGCAATTTGAGCGGATCTGGTGGTATTCGGATTGAGGGGGCTTTTGAGGGTGATATTACTTTGCATGGCATTTTAGTGATTGCTGAGACCGGCCGGGTGACATGTGAAAATTTGCGTGCTAACACAGTAATCATTGCAGGCATGGTGAAAGGAAATATCACTGCTGAAAAGGTCGAAATCCGTTCTAGCGGGAGGGTTTGGGGGGATGTCGTAACTGCCGCGTTTGCCACTGAAGAAGGTGCGTTCTTACGAGGACAGATCCGCATGGAAGAAAAAGTTGCAGTAGGCGTAGACGCGGTTGCGGATCCAACCCGGATAGCCGAAGAAAATTTACCTGCCTCCTCTGGCCCTCAAGAATAAGTCGGATTTAGGGAGGGTACCTCGACGGATTATCAAATCATTCATTCGGATCACCCTTATATAAAACTTCCCCAGCCTGCCCAGGCTTACTATTGGAATGGCTGGCAATCCTGGTCACTAACCACCTGGCACGATCTATCTTCAATTCCAATTCCACAACCAAAGAACCTCCATCCTATGCAAACTGACCCGCTTTATGTGAATGAATCAAAACCACATGGTTCTTGGTTTGGAGCAGTGGAATTGATGGATCAAAACGTATTTTTGCTTGGATCATTGGGAATGGAAACCCATGTGCGCTTAGATCGAGATTTTCTAGAAGGGTTTTCCGAATCTGGAATGAAAGATTGGCTGGTGGCTTGTGGAGAGGAAAACGAAGTATTTGATGTATATCGCCAATTACTGCAAGACCGCTTTGGCATGATTGAACGCAAACCATCTCCGCGAGTGTGGTGTTCTTGGTATAGTTTTTATAATAACATAAACGAAGTCACCCTGAATCGCCTGCTTGAACAATTAGCTGAATATCCCTTTGATGTTATTCAAGTGGATGACGGTTGGGAGCAAAAAGTGGGGGATTGGCAAGCTAATCCACGATTTTCCTCCGGGATGCAAGCACTGGCTGATAATATTCACTCAAAAGCGAAGCGAGCCGGATTATGGTTAGCCCCGCTCCTAGCTGTGCAATCTTCAAAACTATTTCATCAGCATCCGCATTGGTTTCTTAAAGATCAGCATGGGAATTGGGTTTCGGCGGGACATAATTTTGGAGAGCGGCTTTATGCACTGGATACTACTCACCCTGAAGTTTTAGAATGGCTGAAAAAATTAATGAAACAAGTCCGGAAGTGGGGTTATGACTATGTCAAATTAGATTTTCTTTATGCGGCTGCTTTACCTGGTAAGCACTATGAAGAAATGCCACGCGAAATGGCATACCGGCAGGGGATGAAAACCATCCGTGAAGCATTAGGAGAAGATCTATATTTATTAGCCTGTGGGGCTCCGATTTTCCCATCTTTAGGGCTTTGCGATGCTTTGCGGATTGGTCCGGACGTCAGCGGAAAGTGGGAAAACTATCGAGATTCGGTGATACTCACAAATCCAGCAATCCCTGGAGCCCGCAATGCAATCCGCACCACATTACATCGTTTGTGGTTAAACCCGCTTGTTCAGGTCGATCCAGATGTGGTTTATTTCAGTCCTAAAGGGAATGACTTAAATGCTGAACAAAGAGAATATTTACAAGATTTAGCTTTAATCTGTAATTTCCGTGCCACCTCCGATATTCCGGAATGGTTCACACCTGAAGAGCGTCAATTTGTAAAAACATTTTTGACTAATAAAGCGAATATTCAGAGAAAAGGAAGATATACATTTTTGGTTAATGGAAAATGGGTAGATTTCTCCGATGCGATTCCATTGCCAAGCCCTTTAACCGGTATCCGCGGTTTAGGTAGAAAATTCTTTTGCTGGTTAGCTGACCATGAATGGGCATTGAAACTGAGCGATTGGGCTTCTCAGAGAGCCCGGAGAGGATTAGGAAAAAGCTAATTCAATATTCAGTATTGCTGAAAAAATTAATGGGTGTCCTTAAGGTTTTTTAGAGTAAAATGCAAATACCAAACCTTTTGCCTGGATGAGGAAAATCAATGCCAGAAAAAATCTTGATTGTAGACGATGAGCCTTTAATTGTTGATTCCTTGATGTACAGCTTAGAACGGGAAGGTTTTGAGGTCAAGGGAGTGGGAGATGGGTTAATGGCGCTCGACGTCATCGAAAGCTACCAGCCCGATCTGGTTGTTTTGGATGTCCTTTTGCCTGGCATGAATGGGATGGAAGTCTGTAAACAGATCCGAGCGAAAAGCACAATTCCAGTGATTATGCTAACCGCCCGGAGTGAAGAAATGGACCGCATCCTAGGGTTGGAAATTGGGGCAGATGATTATCTCGCTAAGCCTTTTTCCTTCCGAGAATTACTTGCTAGAATTAAGGCAACCTTGAGACGGATCGAGCTGGACCATCAAAGCCAACCGTTTGAGCTAATTGTAATTGGGAATCTGTACCTAGATTTCATCGCTCACCGATTAATGAAAAACAATCAAGAAATTCCCTTAACAACCCGGGAGTATGATCTATTAGCTTACTTGATGCAAAATAATGGTCGGGCATTAAGCCGAGATCACTTATTAAAACAAGTCTGGGGAGAAGAATGGGTCGGCGATGAGCGCACTTTGGATGTCCATGTTCGCTGGCTGAGATTGAAAATCGAGGATGACCCCGCTCTACCAGTCTATTTACAAACAGTACGGGGTTATGGTTACCGTTTTATTGGGGATGAAGAGATGGAATGAAAGAATCGGTTGCGGATACGTTGAAAAAACGGACCCAAAAGATTTATTGGATTTTCGCACTCTTAAATCTTGTTTTAGGGGGATTGGCAATCTATCTTATTTTCATTATTCCGAGGTGGGTTCTGGTTGTCCTTGTGTATCTCTCTTTAGTCATCCTGCTTAATTTTTTCCTAAATGATCTTTTTTCAAATAAAATAAGCGAGCCGGTACATAAAATGAAAGATGAAATCCATTCCATAACTTATGATCAGGATTATCATTGGCAAAACATAGAGGCAGAACCACTTGAGCTTCAGGAAATTCGAAATTCAATTAATATCTTACTGGATAGAACCGATCAAAGAGTGGATGAATTGCAACAATTTGTGGCAAATGCAAGCCATGAGCTGCGGACACCTTTGACGACGATCAAGCTGCGAGTTGAAGCTTTACGGGATGGAGCCATTCAGGATCCTTCTGTATCAGGTAAATTCTTACAAGAAATCGAATCGGAAGTCGATTCACTTAGCAAAATGGTCAGCGATCTATTGGATTTGTCCCATATTGAATCCAGGATGGAAGAGGATGCAACCACCCAAGTGGATTTATCGGACATCACCCAAGAAATTTGTGCAGCATTTGAAATGCGTGCTAAACAAGCCGAAATCTCAATCATGCGGAATATTGAAGATAATTTGCCAAAAATGATTGGCACAGAGGATCAATTACGCCGTTTGCTCTATAATTTAATAGACAATGCCATCAAGTACAATCACCCCGGCGGGCAAGTGACTGTTTCCCTTAAAACTGAACCAGATACTAAGCGATTAATATTGACGGTGGCAGATACAGGCTTTGGTATTCCAGCTAACCTCCTACCCCATGTGTTTGAGCGTTTTTACCGAGCTGAGGCGACCCGCCCGCGTTATGGTTTCACACGCGGGAGCGGGTTAGGATTAGCGATAGTAAAAGCGATTGCTGACCGGCACAAAGCTGATATCCAGGTGGAGAGCGAAGCGGGGAAAGGTACCCGGATGATCCTTATTTTCCCGCCTTCACCATGTTAGTATTCTGTGTCATTAAAAGAATCAATCCCTCTATAAATCAAATGGCTTTATCTTGACCCTTTAACGTATGGACGACCTAATACCGATGGGGTTACATCGCGGCGAGTGCGAACCAATAGAGCCAAGATAGTTAACACATAAGGAAGCATTAACAGGAATTCATAGGGTATTGTGCCTTTACCTCGCCCAACCTGATCCAGTGCCTGGACGCGATATTGGAGAGAATCAGCTACTCCGAATAGAAGCGAGCCAACTAATGCAAGATTTGGTTGCCATCTTGAGAAAATGACCAGTGCCACAGCAATCCATCCCCGCCCAGAGATAATCCCTTCACGGTATAGTTTGAGCTGGACAACGGTTAAAACGGCTCCACCAAGACCAACCAGCGCTCCACCAATCACGGTGGCGAGGTAGCGAGTGGAGGTTACACTTACGCCCGAGGTATCCGCAGCCGCTGGATTCTCACCGACCGAACGAATGTTCAACCCCCATACTGTTTTGAATAAAAACCACCAGACTACAACAACCAGGATGATTGCCAAATAAACGGGGGGTGTGTTTTTGAACAGGATATCCCCAACTACCGGAATATCACTTAACAAAGGGACCTGGTAAATTTGCATTCCAGAAACTCGAACAGTCATGCTGGAAAATGTTTCTCGATATAAATAATCCGTGATCCCCACCCCAAAGGATACCAAAGTAATGCCGCTGATCACTTGATCGGCTCGTAAGGTGATACTTAAAAATGCCATCAGTAGCCCCATCAAGGCTCCAGCCAAAATACCTGCCAGAAGTCCAAACCATGCTGACAGCTCACCACCAGCCCCCAGCAGGAATTTATTCTCCACGAAATAGGCGGTCGCGAATCCCGCAAAACCGCCTGCTGCCATAATACCTTCCAGCCCGAGGTTGAGGACTCCTGCTCTTTCGGTGATAATTTCACCTAACACTGCTAACAAGACGGGTATAGCCAGGCGAATGCCAGCGGTCAGAACAGCGATTAGAAAACTCCACTGCAGAACTGTGCTCCAATCCATTATTCGCTCCTTAATCGTGACCAGGCATCTATTCCTAATACTGATAGGACAATCACTGCTTGAATTGCATCGGCTAATTCTGGAGGAAGCCCATGGAGAACATTCATTGTTTGAGCACCAATGATCAGAGCGGCGAAGAAGAACGAAGCTAATACGACACCAAATGGATTCATACGACCCAACAATGCCACCAAAACCGCACTGAAACCATAACCGCCTGAAATAGTGCTTTTCAAGCGGGTGTGAATCATTAACACTTCGGTGATGCCTGATAGTCCTGCTAGCCCACCACTGATGAGCATCGCGGTTAAAATAGTTTTGTTTACACTTATCCCGGCGTACTCCGCTACTGACGCACGAGAACCAACCGCTCGTAATTTAAACCCTAGAGGTGTTTTCCACAACAGCACATAAACCAGGGGGACAATCAGAAATGCCAGGAATACTCCTAGATGAATATTTGTATCCGGGAAGACAGGCAGCTGGGTATTAGGGTCGAATTTGGCACTGTTGGGTAGCACACCCCCTGGTTCTTGAAGGGGTCCGCGGGCCAGATAAGTCACAAATAGTACCGCGATGTAATTCAACATCAGGGTTGAGATGATTTCGTTCATTCCGAAACGAATTTTAAAGATCGCGGGGATTAATGCCCAAAACATGCCACCTAAAATTCCCGCTAATAAGAGACAAATCCACAAAATAGGTTGAGGTAATTTGAATAGGTTTAAAGCGACCAACCCACCCAACAATGCCCCTATATAATATTGTCCTTCTCCGCCAATATTCCATACCCGGGCTCGGAAGGCTATTGTCATCCCTAAACCAATGAGGAGGATAGGGCAGGTTTTTAATAATGTGGCGGTGATTTGCCGCTTCCCCCCAAAAGCTCCCTTGATCATTGCCGAGTATGCTTGAATTGGATCGGCACCGGTAATCCAGATCAA
>DHFN01000065.1 GCA_002402275.1 Anaerolineales bacterium UBA4823 | reverse complement strand
TATACTTCATAAACCTTTCACCCCGATTCAGATATTGGTGTTGGGAAGGGCAATCCTGCAAACGCTGATTGCGATTTTGGTTCTGATCCTGGGAGCTGGGTTAGGAAAAAAGATCTATCAACGCTTTTTTCCAGCGAGTACTCCCAGCTTGAGCCGTCAGGCTGGTTTAGGGATAGGTTTAGTAAGCATGATTTATTTGGGGATCAGTGCTGTCTATTTGGTTAATTTTTGGATTTCGGTTGGTTTCGTATTTGTGCTTTTACTATTGGTTTATCACCAGGGGTGGATGTGGTTACGGCAATTATCAAACTCATTCGCCCAATTAAAACCGACCCAAAGCTGGCAAATAGGTATTTTTTGTTTGATTCTATTGGATGTGATATTGACCTGGTTTATGGCTGCCTCTCCGCCAGTAAAATATGATGCATTACTTTATCATCTTGAATTGCCGGAATGGTATCAAATAAAAGGTAAGTTTTTCTTTGTCTATCCTAACGAGCGATGGGGGATGCCACAAATCGGTGAAATGCTTTATACCTTGATGATGACAATCGCAGGGGAGAGTGCCGCAACTCTGCTGGGTTGGGTTTTGGGATGGTTGGCTCTGTTTGCAACCGTCGAAGTATTCCCGGAATGGAAAAATAGTTCTTTCATATGGTTAGGGATATTAGTTCCGTTAGCGGGGATCGGTTTTTTGGATTCGCTCGGTTGGGGTTATGTTGATTGGCTAACTTATTTATGGGGGGTTTTGGCATTACAAGTTCTGTTGGAGTATATTCGGGAAGGAAACCAAGCTCGGTTGATTGAAGGAGGAATCTATTGTGGTTTTGCTCTTGGGACAAAATATACTGCTGGTATTCTCTCCCTTGCGTTTTTTATAGGATTGATCTGGAACTGGTGCAAAAAAATATTCAGAAATCCACAAGAACAATTGCCAGATAACTATCCAATCCCAAATCAATACAGGGTTCTTTTATCTCATATTTTGATATTTGGGATCACTGTTTTTGTCACAACCCTTCCGTGGTGGCTCAAGAACATTTTTGCAACCGGGCAGCCATTTTACCCGCTTCTATTCCCAGCCGGTACAATGAATGCGATTCGCCTGCATTTTTATACCAAACAACCTGTTTGGGGAAATGGCTGGCTGAGTCTTTTCCTCCCTTGGACAGCTACGGTGCTGGGAGTGGAAGGAAAAGCTGGATTCTCTTCTTCCATTGGTCCACTTTTCTTATTATTATCGCCATTTGCCTGGCTGAATTATCGTTCTCAATCAAAGGAAAAGAAAGAGATCATTCAATTGATGAGTCTAATCGGTTTGTTTCTTTGGATAGTGTGGGGCATCGGTTCCCGAATATCTGGTTTATTGATTCAAACCCGTTTTTATTGGAGTTTATTTCCGGCTTTGGTTGTCCTGGCAGTCCTCGGTTATGAAAATATTTCAACTTTGGAAAAGAAGCCAATTAACTTAATTTTTGTCCTCAATAGTGTGATCTTGATTGTTTTTGGATTAACCTCTTTTCAAATACTTACAATGACTCTCCAGCGTAAAAGTCCGCAATATGTCCTGGGAATGATTTCCAAAGAAGAATATTTAGAGAACAATCTTGGTTGGTATGCTGTAGCGATGGAACATATCCGGGATCTTGAACCTTCCAAACCGGTTTTGTTATTGTTTGAACCACGCGATTACTATTGCTTGCCTTATTGTGATTCTGATGAAATATTGGATGAATGGTATTCCCGTAGTTATTCGGATGGCACAAATCTTGTAAGGTATGAAACCATTGTGAATGATCTTAAAAATCAGGGGTATGGTTATCTCATGATTTATGCGGATGGTGTAAAATTTGTCAAACAAGACGATCCACGTTACACTCCAAAGCAATGGGAATTGTTGGATCAAACCCTGAATTCGTTGAAATTAATTGATCGAATTGGCTCTTCGTATAGTCTTTACCAGATTCCAGAATGAAACAAAAAGAAGTTTTCCTGCTTTGGTTGGGAGGTCTGCTGATTTATCTGGGAATAGCCAAGTTTCAGACCAGCCCAGGATACATGGATTCCGAGTATTATTACGTAACTGCTCAAGAGATCTTTGCTGGAAAAGGTTTTGTTGAACCTTTCATTTGGAATTATCTCAATAATCCTTCCCCAATCCCCGCGCCTTCCCACCTTTATTGGATGCCATTGACTTCATTATTAGCTTATTTAGGAATGCTAGTTGGCAAGAGCAGCACTTGGCTTTGGGGAAGAATGCCGTTTATCCTGCTTGCCTCATTGATTTCTCCATGGACCTATTCTCTTAGCTGGAAGCTGACCCAGAAACACACTACCTCACTCTTTGCTGGGATGATGGCTTTGTTTCCGGGTTTTTACACCGCGTATTTAGCAACCACTGACACTTTCGCTCTTTCGATGTTCCTAGGATGTGGCTGGATTCTGATTACCCAAAAAGCCCTTCAGAAAAGTGGAATTTGGATATTTCTAGCGGGAATGTTCAGTGGTTTATTGCACTTTTCCCGAGCAGATGGTTTGGTATGGTTAGTTTTATGTAGTGGATTTGGATTGTGGGAATGTTACCGAGCCCATGCCCCAATCTCACGGTATCTTCAATGGATTATTCTCCCTCTTGGTGGATATCTGATTATCATGGGGGGGTGGTATTATCGAAACTGGGAATTATTTCAAGCTTTTTTTCCTCCTGGAAATCAACGCACTTTATGGCTGCGAAATTATAATGATCTATTTTCTTATCCACCCGAACGACTTAATTTTTCGTACTGGTGGCAAAATGGTTTAATCCTTAACCTCAAGGACCGTTTATATTCTTCAGGGCAAAACTTACTGACCTTTATTGCAGTTGAAGGAGAAATATTTCTGAGTGCTTTGATCCTGATCGGAGCTTGGGGGTACCGTTCTAAAATTATCAGCAAGTTGATTTGGATACCCTGGCTGGCTTTATTCTTCCTAATGAGTCTAATATTTCCTTATGCGGGTTATCGAGGTGGTTTTTTTCATGCATCAGCTGCATTTCAACCCTTTTTCTGGATATTTTCTGGGGTCGGTTTCGAACGATTTTTGGATTGGGGAAACCTGGTGCGGCATTGGAATAAAGCCCAATCCCGACGAATTTTTTATTGGGCTGGCATAATATTGGCATTCTCTTTTACCATGCTTGTAACCACTCAAAGAGTGATTGGAAATAGCTGGGAAAAACCACTCTGGAATGAATCCCAACGGTTCTATTCTCAACTCTGCTCTAAGGTAGATTTTTCAAATAATACTGAAAATAAAGCAGTTCTGGTCAATAATCCAGTAGGATTTTATTTAGTGTGTAAGAAGAATGCATTAGCGATACCAGTCGGAGGGGTCAACGCTGTAAAACAGGTCGCTCAGAAATATGGTGCGGAGTGGTTGATCCTGGAAGAAAATCACCCACCTGAGATAGATCAATATTATTTTTTCCCGCAAGATTTTGATGGATTTCATCTGCTAGAAAATGAACAAACCTGGAAGATTTATCAGTTTATTCGATAAGAAATATGGATTATTCTATTTAATCGGCGGAATAGTCTCTCTAGGGGTCTATTTATCCGTGAGTAGTCTATATTATCGGGTGGGTTTTCCCCTCGATGATGCCTGGATTCATCAGACGTATGCGCGCAATATTGCCCAGGGATTAGGATGGACATTTATGCCTGGTAAAACCTCAGGGGGATCAACTTCTCCATTATGGACAATGTTGATCACCCTTGGTTATCTTTTCCATATCGCTCCCTTAATTTGGAATACTTTCATTGGAGGTTTACTGCTGATGGGATGTATTCTGGTGATGCGCAGCTACCTCCTCAAATATTGTCCACCAGGTTTATCTAATGGGTTAGCTCTTTTATTTCTTTTTGAATGGCATTATGTTTGGGCAGCCTTGAGCGGGATGGAAACGATGTTGAGCATTGCCCTGGTTACTTTCCTTTTTTTCTGGTTGGAAACAGAGGGTGATAGGGGGTGGCAATGGGGATTATTTTTAGGAATTTGTGTCTGGGTGCGCCCCGATTTAATCACTCTGATCATTCCGATAGCCGGTAAACTCTTCTTATCAAAGGGCTGGAAGGGACTTCAGAAGCATTCTCTTTTACCCATTATCAAAAAGGGTTTGGGCTTAATGTTTATTTTGAGTTTATTAGGGTTAAGTTATTTCTGGTTTAATCGAACTACCAGTGGAAGCTGGCTGACCACCACTTTTTATGCTAAACAAGCTGAGTATGCGTCTTTACGGACGATCCCGTATTGGATAAGATATTTCAATTTACTGAGCTTGAGCTGGGTTGGTGTAGGGGCGATTTTACTCCCCGGTTTTTTGGTTGGAATATATCAAGCGTTGCGAACTTCTGATTGGGTTACTCTGGCATTTGCATTTTGGTATTTTTTTTATATTGGGATTTATGCGATGAATTTACCAGTGACCTATCAACATGGAAGATATGTCCAGCCAGCCATGGCTGTTTTTTATCTGATTGGTTTAAAAGGAGCGGTTCTCTGCTGGGGAGTGTTTTCAAAGCCTTCAAAATGGGCTTGGATCGTGAATTCAGCCTGGAAAAGCTCCATTGTCTTAGTTGGGATGATTTTTTATTGCCTTGGTGCAGTTGCTTATGCGAAAGATGTTGCCTTTATTGAGAGTCAGATGGTTGATACAGCATTATGGGTCAAGGCGAACGTCCCTTCAACTACTGAAATTGCCGTGCATGATATTGGGGCAATGGGTTATTATGGTGAACGCGACATGGTTGATTTGGCGGGGTTGATTAATCCCTCTGTCATTCCATTTATCCGGGATGAAGAACGCTTAGGTGAATACTTAAGTCAAGAAGAGATAGAAGTTTTAGTATGTTTTCCGGGATGGTATCCACTCTTGACCGCCCATCGACCCATTCTATATCAAGGGTATAATCGTTTTGGTCAAGAGAGTGGCTTAGGTCCGCTGACAGTGTATCATTGGTCATCAGATAAAATCTTATCCCCTTAAATTGTAAAAGGAGCATATTCGTGCTATACTGAGATCGAGGATGAAAATACCTTGGTTAGGGAAAATTCAACCATCAGCCTGATTATAATTGACGACCATCCTATCTTTCGGCAGGGGGTGGGGGATATATTAACTTTGGAAAAGGATTTTGAGGTCAAAGCATACGCAAGTGATGGTTTGGAAGGACTAAAAGTGATTCGCCAAATCCAACCCCGAGTTGCAATTGTGGATGAAAATTTACCGGGTATGGATGGATTGGAATTGGCTAAGGAAGTGACATCGGAAAAAATAAAAACGAAATTGATTATCCTGACCGCTGATACTCGCCCTGAATTGATTTTATCTGCAATGCAAGTGGGAGTCTGTGCTTATTGTACAAAAGATATTCCCCCCGAGGAATTGATTGAAATCATTTATGGAGTTGTGGAAGGATATTATTTTGTAGAGGGACAAAAAATGACCGATTTAGAATTACAGAATTGGTTGCAGCTCCAAAAAGAAGGAAATATAATAGTTGAAGACGGGATAGATAAATACTTTAAACAACTGTCACTGCGTGAAAAGCAAGTACTAGCCTATCTGGCTGAAGGAAGAACCAATAAAGAGATTGCCCAAACTTTGGGAATCAGTCATCAGACTGTTAAGAATCATGTAACTTCGCTAATGCGGAAAATGGGGGTAGGCGACCGTACTCAAGCAGCTTTATTTGCGCTCAATCACAATTGGATACAAATAGATCGTACATTGGATGAGGAATAAATCATGAATACCCGCAGAGAACCAACCCCGCTTGTGATCGTCGGTAAGATTGAAAGTTATTTAGAGACACTGATCGAACAAAAAGATAAAGAGATCTCCGAAGCCGAAACATTGCTCAATCAATCTCAAATGGAATTGGAGAAGTTAACCAAAAAAAATGCTTCGGTGACGGCTGAATTACAAAAATTTCAGACAAAGAGTTTACCTCAAGGTAATCTTCCCACAGCCTACGAATCTGCCTTAGAAGCGCAGCAAAGATTGTTTCTCATGCATGGGAATGTGGAAAAATTGCACAGTGATTTAAATCATTTAAAAGAACAGCAGAAGATGCTGGGTGAAATAAAAGACGAACTAAAGAAAGGTATAAATGATATTGAAGCCTCGCGATCTAACTTCGATCCAGTTGAAGGGGTAGAAATGATTATCCAGGCTCAGGAAGCCGAGCGACAACGATTATCGCGCCAAATGCATGATGGTCCAGCTCAATCGCTTTCAAATTTTATATTGCAAACTGAAATAGCAATGCGTCTATTTGAGATAGATCCACAAAAAGCCAAACAAGAATTGGAAAGCTTGAAGAATTCAGCGACTCAAACCTTTCAGAAAGTGCGCGATTTTATCTTTGAATTACGCCCGATGATGTTAGATGATTTAGGTTTAATTCCTACACTAAAACGATACGTAGATGCGATGCAAACAAACCCAGCTGTGGAGATAAAATTATCTATCAATGGAATGGAACGCCGACTTGAGCCTTATCTTGAAGTCATGATATTTAGAGCGGTGCAAGAATTACTCAATAACGCTTTGCATTATAGTCAAGCCACTCAAATTCAAATTCAAATTAATTTAACTGATAATGAAATCCAGGTTCAGGTTGTGGATAATGGGCAAGGGTTTGACCCGGATGTGCTCCAAAAAAATTCTACCATGGGATTGAAAGTCATCCATGATCGAGTAGATTTACTGGGTGGAGACTTCAAGATCAATTCTCAAGTTGGAAAGGGAAGTCGAGTAGAGTTTTCTCTGCCGTTAATGGAAATGCCGACTTAACAAAAATGCAAGGGAAATTTCACAAATTGCATATTGCAAAATTAATAAAGATTCTCTATAATAGTATAGGGTATGATAGTTCCAGAGTTTAGATAGAAAGGAGAAAAAGATCATGTTGTTTGCACCAAAGGAAAAAGGGCAAGGTTTAGTAGAATACGCATTAATCCTCGTTCTGGTTGCTATTGTGGTGATCGCAGTTTTAGCACTTCTTGGACCAGCTATTGGTAACGTATTCAGCAATATCATGACTAACATCTAAATTTATTTATTCACTTGTCAAAATTAGATTTATTTTTATGCACAGAGCCCTGATGCTTCAGGGCTCTGGCATTTTATTTGCAATATCTCCATTTTAAAAAGATCTGAAAAATGATTGGTAAATAAACCGGAATTCAAGTAAACTATATAGAAATGGATTGGATGGAGGTACAATTGGAATGGATTTCCAGCATACTTACAAATCTGTTGGGGATAAGCACACATAGAAAATCTATTCGAATTTATAATATATACCAAATGCATTTTCTCTTGATTTTATGATTTGATTTATTTATCCTGGAGGGCAGAATGCGACGAGGAAGAATTTTTTTCTTATTAGCTGTGATTGTATTAATTGGACTTGTGGCAGTTGTCCTGGTTTACCAAAGGTTCCTCCGCCCCGCTCAGACAACCCCCGGTGAATCGGCGACCGCTAACCAAACGGTGGATATCGTGAATGTTTTTGTGACCACCCAAAAAATCAATCGCGGTAATGCGGTGACCCGTGACCAGGTGAGTTTGGTACCGATTCAACGCCAGCTTTTTCTACAAGGAATGTTGACGGATTTAAAGGATGTGGAAGGGAAATTGACCAAGATAGACTTGCCAGCTGGTTTTATTTTGTTAGATAGCGTATTAACCAGCAGTGCTGATCAATTGTCTCAATATGGTTCTGTGGGAACCAGAAAGTATTATCTNNCTGATCAATTGTCTCAATATGGTTCAGATACCGCTTTGGTGATTCCACGGGGAAGTGTTGCCATAGCGATTCCTATCGAAAAATTAACCAAAGCCAGTTATCCAGTTCAAGCTGGGGATCATGTCAATATTGCGGTGGTTCATTCAGTTGTAGATCTGGACACCGATTTTCAATCCAAGTTGCCCAACATCGGTGCTGATATTTTAGCACCGGGTGTCAGAGAACCAGCTAGTTATTTAACGGCTGGACCTGGGAACATTCCCGAAAACACCAGTGGTTCTGCTGGCAGGGTTGAGACGATTCCTGGCTTAGGACAGCCTATTCTAGTCTTACCAGCAGAATCCCAACGCCCGCGCATGGTCGCCCAGGTAGTCCTCCAGAACGTTGCCGTACTTGGCGTTGGAAGTTATGCGTCTGGTTTGGCTGGGCAAGATCAAACCCCGGCTGCCCAAACCGGTACTGAAAATGTCCAACAACCACCAGCGGCGGAAGTTACACCAACAGCCACAGAAATCCCAAATTTCGTCAGTCTCATTGTCACCCCCCAGGATGCATTGATGTTGACCTTTTTAATGGCAAATGACACTCAGTTCACTCTGCACTTGCGCTCAGCGGGGGATGACAGTCGAGTCCAAATTGAAGCAGAAACTCTTCAATATTATCTCAATAAATATAATGT
>DHFN01000240.1 GCA_002402275.1 Anaerolineales bacterium UBA4823 | reverse complement strand
GAATATTTATCGGGGAAACGGGGCGGTGCTCTGTATGTGTTCGATTCTCAGGGGCAGCCGGTTACCCGTCTCGCAGAAGTACAGCCTGAACCAGCGCACTCGATCTACACGACATTAGATAAAGATTTGCAAGAAGGTGTTCAAAAATCAATTTCTGGTTTCCGCGGTGCAATTGTGGTGATGGAACGCGATACGGGCAGGATTCTGGCAATGGCATCCTCCCCCAAATTCGACCCCAATGCCTTCGAGCCCAGCAACTTCAACAGCAGTACCCAATTGACCGAGATATTCAACGACCCCGACCAGCCGTGGATCAACCGGGCATCGCAAGGGTTGTATCCCTTAGGCTCAGTCTTTAAAATCATTACCTTATCCGCCGCTTTGGAAACGAAGCAATTTACCCCTCAATCAACCTATCAGTGCGGTTATTTCTTTGAAGAATTACCCGGGGTCACTTTGACTGATTGGACTTATGATCATTATTTGCAGGATGGTAAAACCATTCCCAGTGGTTTGCTCACTCTACCTGAGGGCTTGATCCGGTCTTGTGATCCTTGGTTTTGGCATATTGGTTTGACCTTATTTAATAATGGGTATACCACTGCCATATCGGATATGGCAAAAGGATATGGTTTAGGTGCGGTCACCGGTATAGAGGGCATTGACGAAGAATCTGGGCAAGTACCGGTACCAGCCAGTCAGCTCGATGCAACCAATTTGGCGATTGGACAGGGGTCATTGTTGGTGACTCCTTTACAAGTAGCGCGATTTGTGGCAGCAGTAGGAAACGGGGGAACTTTATACAAACCACAACTTATCGAAAAGATCAGCTCGCCAGAAGGGGAAGAATCCCATTTATTTACCCCAATAAAAGATGGTACTTTACCAATCAGTCAAGAAACTTTAACGACCTTGCAGGAAGCCATGTATGGTGTGGTTGCCAGCACAAAACCATTTGGCACTGCCTGGCACCGGTTTACTGGATTGGACATCAAGGTGGCGGGAAAAACTGGCACAGCCGAATCCGGTTCTGGAAAGCCACATGCCTGGTTTGCGGGCTACACCTTTGAGGAAAAACCCAATAAACCGGATATTGCTGTTGCGGTAATCGCCGAAAACGCTGGAGAAGGGTCCGATTACGCCGCGCCTATGTTTCGCCGTGTTATCGAGCTTTATTTTTATGGATTGCCGGGCAAGTTATATCCTTGGGAATCGAGTTACTATACAACCAGCACACCTACTCCAGAGGGTTTCGAAGAAACGCCAACGCCGGAAAGCATCTTGCCGCCCCAACCTTGATTTGAGATAGGCGAGAGCGGGTGATTCGTACTTATTCGGATTGTTCTATGATTAACTCCATCGATTGTGGATAAGTAGGCGATTCATATAGTGATCGTCACCGATCAAAGTGGCATTTATTGGGTATATAGTCGAAGCTTATTATTCAGCTTCCGATTAGACCAATATCTTACAGGTATTCTGTCAATTTCAGAGAAATCTATGATTTTTTCATATTTTTAATTTTGTTTTTAAATTTCTATCTTTGCACTTTCACATTAAAAAAAGGAGAACCTAAAGGTTTCCATTGCGAATTATCTTTAATTTTAGCAAAGAAACTGCGTAAAAAAGCATCTTGGAAGGGTGAGAAAACCATTAGGGTCTAGGGTATGGACATGCCAGACAAGTTCTCCAATATGATCACAGAATACGCCTGCTCGAATGGCTGGAGATCCAATTTTAAATAAAGTGCAAAGTTAGCGTTTAAATTAAACATAATGAATAAATGGATTAAATTTGAACCTTAATAGGTGGCTTTTAGTATAATTAAAGTAGGATAATTGGATACAAAGGATATATGTTGAACCATACTGAAAATCAGTTGGTAGAAGAATTGCGTTCTGGCAGCCTGGAAGCTTTGGGTTTGTTATACGACCGATATCAGCATATGGTTTATCGTACAGCAATAGCTATCACAGGCGATAGTGAGGCTGCTAACGATTTATTACAAGATGTATTTCTTAGGTTATATCGTTTTGCAGATCATATCGATTCGAAAAGGCCTTTAGAACCCTGGCTTTATCGTATGACTGCCAATTTATCGTATACCTGGGTCAAGCGAAATCGGCACTGGTTTCAGCCATTGGAAGACCTGGCGGATTGGCTAGTGGGTGGCGAAAGTAATGTTCCTTTATCCCAGGTAGAATCACAAGACGATTGGCATCTTGTACAGCAGGCGGTATTGGATTTACCCTTACCCCAACGCATTGTTGTGGTCCTTTATTATCTAAATGATCTTTCGATTCAAGAGATAGCGGAAATCTTGGAAGTGCCGGTGGGCACCGTTAAATCCCGCCTACATTATGGGCGTCATGCATTAAAGAAAAACCTTGGTTTACAAAAAGAAATGTTGCGTGATTTTAATTATGAACAAAGTTGAATATTTCATTACGAATGACACAGCGGATTATTATTTGCAGCAATGTTTGAAAAACTGGGCTGCCGAGCAACATCCACCTAAGGCAGTACGCTCGAAATTATTACATGCTGCATCTCCTTTTCATTTGAAGCTTTTTAATAGTTCTTCACGTCAAAACGAAATGAATGATGGGATTGCCGCTCCGGTGCCTTATCGACAATTTCTCAGCGGACGAACCGATGTACGTGGGCAGACGCAATTATGGGCATGGCACATGACCATGACCTCTTTACGTTTTTTAACTTGAGATATACTTATTAAGTAATTATTTCAGAATTGGTAATTAATTGGTAACCACACAAAATGATTATTGTCAAATGATCATATACCATGGGTTGACCTTTTGTGGTTTTGTGGTATATTTTTTACTCACGTGGAGCAAATTTCATGTAGTGAAAGCCACTCGTTGCGTTCTCATACAAAATAATGGATGAGATAAATTTGCAGCGAGTGATTTTCTAATTATGAAGAGATTGAAAACCTTAGAAGGAGGTGATTGGAGAATACGAACCAAGTCAAGTTTAGTAAATTCACCAATTGCTAAGAATGTTTATTAAAAATCTAAAAAATTTTCTTCTTTAGGAGGAGAAAACAAATGAAAACTAGAAAAGTATTGGCTGTAATCAGCATCATCATGATCTTTTCTTTTGTGCTGAGTGCCTGTGCACCAACCACTCCGGTTGAGACAGCAGCCCCTGAAACTACGGAAGAAGTAGTGGCTACTGAAGCCCCTGTGGAAACTGAAGCTCCGGTAGCAACTGAAGAAGTTGTAGCGACCGAAGAACCCACAGAAGAACCTACCGTTGCCCCGACAACTCGTAAGGGCGGCTGGCTGGATGAGATTGTTTTCACCGCCATTGCGGATGCGGAACCGGCTGTCAGCCAAATTCAAGCTGGCGCGATCGATATCTATCCCGTAACCGTTGATGATCCCGAACTATTGGAGACGGTGAAAAATGACCCCAACTTAAAGTACGTTGAATCTTATGGTAGCTTTAACCAATTGATGTTCAACACGGTTGAATGCAAAGATACATCCGTTTTGAATCCTTTCTCCAATCAAAAAATCCGTGAGGCGATGAACTGGGCGGTTGATCGTGAGTATATCTCTCAGGAAATAATGGGTGGCGCATCCAACCCTCGTTACACGCTATTGACCACCACATTCCCAGACTATGCCCGATACGCTCCTATCATTGGTCAGTTGATCAACAAATATAAATACAATTTTGATAAAGCCAAAGAAGTGGTCGATGCAGAAATGGTGGCGATGGGCGCAGAAATGGGTGCCGATGGCAAATGGCAGTACCAGGGTAAACCGGTTACGATCATTGGCTTAATCCGTAGTGAGGACAAACGTAAAGAGCAAGGCGATTACTTTGCCAACCAGCTCGAGAAGCTTGGCTTCACTGTTGATCGCCAATTCAAAGTCCGCTCTGAAGCAGCCCCCATTTGGCAGGGCGACCCCTATAAATGCGAATTCACATACTACACCGCTGGCTGGATTTCCACTGCTATTGCGCGTGATGAAGGCAACATGTTTGCCCAATATAATACCGGCAGAATCCAGGATGTCCCTCTATTCCTGGAATATAAACCATCACCCGAATATGATGAAGTGCTAACAAAACTGCAGAACAATGATTTCAACAGCATGGAAGAACGCGACGAGTTATTTGCCAAAGCACTTCCAATGAGCATGGAAGAATCATGGCATGGTTTGATGATCAACGACACAGCAGCTTTCTCACCAATGAATAAGGATCTTGTAGTAGCATCTGACTTGGCAGCCGCGGTTGCCGGCACTGCTTTCTGGCCGCTCACCATGCGCTGGGATGGGAAAGAAGGCGGTACGGTAAAGATTGCTCAATCCGGTATCCTGGTTCAACCTTGGAACCCAATCGCCGGCAGCAACTGGACCGATGACGCGATGATCCAACGGGCAACGGCCGATTCTGGCTCAGTCTCTGATCCTTACACCGGGTTATACTTACCACAACGTATCGAAAAAGCGGAAGTAATCGCTCAGGAAGGTTTGCCGATTGTCAAGTCACTCGATTGGGTTGATTTGAAATTCGAACCTGAGATCACCGTCCCCGAAGATGCCTGGGTTGATTGGGATGCAGTCAATCAAAAATTCATCACGGCTGCAGAAAAGTTCCCGGATGGAGTGACCGCGAAAACGAAAACCATTGTCTATTATCCTTCTAGCCTGTGGGAAACCAAATGGCATGATGGTAATACTATATCGATGGGCGATTTCATTTTGCATATGATTTTGAATTTCGATATCGGTAAACCAGAAAGTAAGATTTATGACGAAAACTATGTCCCGCAGCTAGAAACTTTCATGAGCCATTTCAAAGGCGTCAAGATAACTTCAACAGACCCGCTCGTCATTGAAACCTACGATGATTTGTATTATTTGGATGCCGAGCAAATTGCCGGTGGTTCAACCTGGTATCCTAGCGACCTAGGGTATGTCGCTGTCTATGGTTACGGTATAGCTCCTTGGCAAGGAATGGTTCCTGCGATGTTAGCTGAAGAAAATGGCGAGCTGGCTTTCTCAGAAGCTAAGTCATTGGATAAAGAAGTGGAATACACCAGCTTTATCGCCGGCCCCAGCCTGGAAATTCAGAAGAAATATCTTGATCAAGCGGCTGCTGAAAGCTATATTCCTTACAGCCCAACTATGAGCGAATATGTAACCAAAGAAGAAGCCGATGCCCGCTATACTGGTTTGCTGGATTGGTATGGAAGTAAGGGCCACTTGTGGGTTGGTACAGGTCCTTATTATGTTGACCAGGTCTTCCCGGTTGAGGGCACAGTAACATTGAAGCACTTTGCGGACTTCCCCGATATGGCAGACAGATGGGCTAGCTTTGGTATACCCAAGATGGTCACCGCAAGCTTGGATGGTCCGGCGATTGTCAAAGCAGGCGAAGAAGCCGTCTTTGATGTGGCAATCACCTTTGGTGACGAACCTTATCTCATCGAAGACTTGTCAAGCGTGACCTACTGGGTCACTGATGCAACCGGCGCGCTGATAGCTCAGGGTGACGCAGTGGCTGTCGAAGATGGTGCTTATACCGTCACGCTTCCTGCCGATGTGACCTCGAAACTTTCATCTGGCGCGAACATGTTGTCCGTTGCCGTTGCGTCCAAGGTCGTTAGCATCCCCGCATTCGCAACTTTCGAGTTTGTCTCTCAATAATTGATACCCAACGTAAAGAGATAGGGGTGGATAAACCACCCCTATCTTTATCTCGAATTTTCATTGCCGCGAAATATCGTTTTACTGATTATTACCGGTATTTTTTAAATTAGTAAATGATGAATAATTATCAAACCTTTAGGTGTTTAAACTTAAAAAAACCAAAATGTTATTTTAGAAAGTGAAGGGAATGCTATGGCGCAAGCGAACCCTAGTATACCGCTCGGCGGTGGCGTGGAAGAGGTCAAGAAAAAATCTAAAATAGATTCCAATAATACTTTAGTAAGAGTTGCAAAATACACCGGCTTGCGTATTATTACCCTAGGCATTACCGTAATCATAGGGATATATCTCACGATATTAATAGCGAATATGGGCGGATATGTCGACGAAATCCGTCGGGCTCAAATTCGGGAAGATGTAGGTGCAAGGGTCGCTGGTAATCCAACCATGAGGAACCTACCTGCAGAAGTGAAACGGCAAAAAATTGCCGAAATGGTCGCCATCGAAGAGAAGCGCTATGGGATGGATCAACCGTTTATTACGCGCAGTGCCAGGTACCTCGGTAATGCTATCCAGTTGAATTTAGGATATGCATTGAAAATGAATAGCAACTCTGGTTCTAAACTAGTGCGGAATATCCTTTTAGAGCGGCTACCCCCCACTTTATTGCTATTTGCTACAGCAGATATCATTCTGTTTTTTATTTCCCTATTTTTTGCACTAGCATTATCACGACAGTATGGTAGTTTCTTCGATAAAGTATTAATTACCCTGACACCATTATCATCCGCACCTGGCTGGTTCTATGGCATTTTTCTAATCCTCATATTTGCTTCCATGTTAAAAGTACTGCCTTTTGGAGGTATGGTAGATGCCCCTCCACCCAAAACGCCATTTTTATATTTTTTGAGTTTGATGAAACATATGATATTACCGGTTTTGTCTTTAGCTATTAGCCAAATATTCATTCAGGTGTTTTCATGGAGAACGTTTTTCCTGATCTATTCCAGCGAAGATTATGTGGATATGGCAAAAGCAAAGGGGTTAACCTCGCGAGATATCGAACGCCGCTACATTTTACGCCCTACATTACCAACGATCATCACCAGTTTCGCTTTGCTTATTATTGGGATTTGGACAGGAGGTCCTATCCTGGAAACGATCTTTAACTGGCCGGGTTTAGGTCGAACCTTCTATCAGGCGATTGGTCAATTTGACACCCCGGTTATTATTGGAGAGGCGGTAATCTTTTCCTACCTCTTAGCGGTTACTGTCTTTCTGTTAGATATCATCTATGCCATTGTAGATCCACGCGTCAAAATTGGTGGCGAATCGAGCAGCATATGAAATCATTAGAGAAAAATTTCCAGGAATTATTAAAATACCCATCAGCAGTCGTGGGGCTGATATTGGTATTAGTGCTCGTCGCTATTTCAATATATGCCATGGTCACTATACCTTATAACGAAGCCATAATTCTTTGGCGTGGTGGAGAAGACCAATGGTATCGGAACCCCAAATATGCTTTACCGAAATGGGTTAATTATTTTAGGAAGGATAAATTACCCGAATCGATTGCCTTATCTACAATAGACCATCCGGAGTATAAAACAGTCGAGACCAATGAGGATGGTTCTGCGATCATCACGATCGAAATACCATTCGAATACAATTATGAGATATTACCGGTTGACTTGATGATCCGCTTTACGAGTAATTTTCAAGAAAAAGCGCCGTTTATATCGGTCTCCTGGATACGACCGGATGGAGAGAAAATCCGGATTAAGAATTTATCGATTTCACCTAAACAAGATTACCGCGTTTCACAGGATAAGGATCTTCAAAAAAAATTGGGTGGAAATAAGATAGAAGTTGGTTTGTTTACCGATTACAAAAATGACCCCAAAACGATCGAAAAGGGAAAATACACATTGAAGATCGAAGGGGCAACGTTCGAAAAAGACTCTGATTTCGATGCCGAGTTTATTGCCTATGGTAAAGTCGCCGGTTTGGGAGGCACTGACCATCTCAGGCGCGATCTGATCGTAGCCCTGTTATGGGGTGCTCCGATTGCTCTGGCTTTTGGACTCTTAGCTGCAGTTGGCACCACATTAACTCAGATGATCATTGCCGCGTTTGGCACCTGGTTTGGAGGATGGGTGGATATTTTAATCCAACGGATTACTGAAATAAACCTGGTATTGCCTTTTCTCCCTATTCTAATCATGATCGGTACATTCTATTCACGCAGTATCTGGGTGATTTTAACCGCAGTAATCATTTTGAATATATTCGGAACCGGCATCAAAACGTTTCGAGCGGTATTCATGCAAACGAAAGAAACACCCTACATCGAGGCAGCCCGCGCCTATGGAGCGAGTAATACCCGAATTATTTTTTCTTACATGGTGCCTCGCATCCTCCCCATGCTGATCCCCCAATTTATTATTTTGATCCCCTCGTATGTATTCCTGGAGGCTTCTTTAGCCGTTCTGGGTTTAGGTGACCCCACTTTGCCAACCTGGGGGAAGGTCATCGATGAAGCCCGAGCGAATGGTGCTTTATTCCAGGGTTGGTATTATTGGGTTATTGAACCCTCGATATTATTGATGTTAACCGGATTGGCATTTGCTATGCTGGGTTTTTCCCTTGACCGCATATTCAATCCTCGATTAAGAGAGATGTAAAAAATCATGGAAAAAGAAAAACTGTTACGCATAGAGGATTTAGTGCTCCATTTCAGCACAACGCATGGTGCAGTTCAAGCCGTTGATGGGGTAGAATTCAGTCTGGATTACAACAAAGCCGTGGTCATTTTAGGGGAATCGGGCTGCGGGAAAAGCTCTCTGGCAAAAGCCATATTGCGTTTGTTGCCCCGTAACATTGCCAAATATTCAGGCAAAATTTACTTGGGGGATACCGATATTATGCTTTTAAGTGATGAAACTTTTCGCCAGGATGTACGCTGGGTGATGTTGTCGATGGTGCCTCAAGCCGCTATGAACGCTTTAAACCCTGTTATTAAAGTGGGGGATCAAGTTGCGGAGCCAGCCATTATCCATCTGGGGGTAAAAAAGGACGAAGCCATGCGCATGGCAAAGGAAATGTTCCAGCGCGTAGGAGTTCCGGAAGATTTTCTATCAAGATATCCATTTGAATTAAGTGGCGGTATGCGCCAGCGCGTCGCTATCGCTATGGCATTGGTAACTTTACCCAGCTTGATTATTTTGGATGAACCAACATCGGCTTTGGATTTGTTAACCCAAGCTAATATCTTCAATGTGTTAAAACGCATTAAGCAAGAGCTTGGCACCAGCTATATCTTGATCACCCATGATATTGCCACTTCCTCGGAACTGGCAGATAATGTAGCCATTATGTATGCCGGTCAGATAATCGAAACGAGCGATGCTATGCGGTTCTTTACAGAACCGCTGCATCCTTATTCGAAATTACTCATGGCAAGCGTTCCGCGTCTGCGTGCAGATGCTGATCCAATCTTTATCACCGGGCAGCCGCCCAGCCTCATTTCATTGTCTTCGGGATGCCGATTTGCTCCCCGCTGCCCTTCTCGGTTTGATAAGTGTGATCAAGATCCCCCGACTGCTGATGTTGGGGGGAGAAAGATTAAATGCTGGTTATTTTCTTGAATATAGGAGAAAAGGATGAGCTTTCAAAGTGAAGGTGCAATGGTAGGCGAGCCAACAATTCAAGGGAATGATCATGCATTGCTATCTATTCGTGATTTACATGTATGGTTCGAACTGCGCCGTTGGGGATTAGCAAATGCAGGATATGTTCGCGCTGTGGATGGGGTCAATTTTGACCTAGCTTCCGGGGAAGCGGTCGCCGTCGTGGGGGAGAGCGGCTGTGGAAAATCCAGCCTGATGAAAACCATCCTGG
>DHFN01000018.1 GCA_002402275.1 Anaerolineales bacterium UBA4823 | reverse complement strand
ACCCTCTGGGGGTGCCAGTGGGTATAAATTCAGACCGGTACTGAGGTAAGCATTTTGGCCATATTATTAACCGCTCTCCAATCGGAGGGCGGTTTTTGTTATGTGTGACATAATGTCATATTATTCGAAATTCGTATAATTAACTATTAGTTCACCCTTACAAGTAAAAGGAGAAGAAAATGATCCTTGTATTTATTGATGAAACTAGCGATACTAAATTCAAGGATTATCTTGGACTATCCTGTGCAGTTGTAAAGCATAATTATTATCGGCAAATTAAGGTCGGTTTTCAACAGATTCTTATCAAAGGTGGCTGGAATCCCACAATTGAGTTTAAAGGTTCCTATTTGTTCTCAGCATCAAAAGGATGCATTGATATCCCTGTTGAAAAACGTGTTGAAATGGCTGAAGAAATAATTGATCTTAATATCGCTAACAAAAATGCCCGTATGAAATTTGCTTACTTAAAATCGAATTCGACGGATGGTAAAACAGAGTATTTGAGATATTTACCCCCATTACTTTACAAAGTGCTTCCTAAACCCATAAAAGGTCAAGGTAAAGATTTGGTATCCGTTTTTTGTGATTATAGAAGTGATATTTCTGTTCGAGAAATAAGGGCTTCTATTCGCCCTGCAATTAATCAAAGGGGCTATACTCTATATGAAGATGTGGTACAAGTTGCGTCTAATTTTGAAACGGTTGGGATTGCATACGCTGATATTATTGGTTATCTATCCGCGAGAATTGATATAATTTCGAATGATAGTGAGTTATTTGAAAATCTATCCGAGGAGCATTTCGAACAAAACGGAAAACTCAGAAAATTAAGAACCTCAATTCAGATTATGGACAAAATTAAACAACTCACCATTTATGAAGTAAAGCTTGGTGAAAAGTAACAGGTGCCTAATTCGAATGTGAAATAAATGACACTTTGCACCCGATCAACGGGATAACCATAGGGAGATGCGATTATTAGACAATTTCCTATTCTTGCCTGGACCAGCATATGATTAGGGCGTGTTTTCCTCTTGACTACAAGAGACTCGAAAACACCATTAAGTGGCGTATTGGGGTGAAACCTCTTTTGTGGTAATTAATATTATGGGAACAAATCAAATCCATGGGAGTAAAAATGAAAAATATGGAAAAAACCTCTGAAGAAGCGCGCAACACTCTATTGCTGGCTTACCTTTGTATCAAAGACCTGGCGGGTTTGCCAGAACAAGTTGCCATTCTTGATCGTTTTAATTTTTCATCTGCACAAATCGCCACAGTCTGTGGTGTTGTAGAAGGTTCTGTGCGAAATGCTCGCATGCTTTCAAAAAAAGCCAAGCTAATTGGTAATCGCGCAAATATATCCTCCACTAATAAGGAATAAATGCCATGCCCGCTAATGAGATAGAATCAATCAAGTCAATAGACAGCAAACTCTCAATAATAATTAACCTTCTCGCCTATCAAATAGTGCAAGGAAAAACAGTTGCTGAAGCAGCCCCATTGTTAAAAAAATGGGCCTTACCGCAAATGAGATTGCCGAAGTTTGCGATAGCACCGCAAATGCTGTAGGTACTCGGCTTGCTGAAGCTAAAAAGAGAACTCAAGCAAGTAAAAGCAAATAATAAATGGTTAACCGTCAACTTCGTGTCGATCTTCTTGATAAACTTAAGATAACCCGCCAAGCGTTGAGCTACCGGGCTAAGCGGTTAAAATTAGCTTATGGACCAATGTCAACAGAAGAGGCGATCTATGTAATCGCTCACAAAGAGGGTCTTGATATATCCAAGTACCTTCCTCCCGTCACAATTGATCGAGTTCGTTCTATACTTCAGCGGGATACATCAATCCGCTCGGCGAGGCAAGAGGTATCAAATTCAAAGAAGAATTCTAAGGTTTCGACTATTAAACCATATCCATTAATTTCAATTTCTGCAAATCGACAAGCAATTGTTATGGGAGCAGAGGTTTATCCGCTAATGTTTCAACTTGAGAACTCAATAAGATTACTGATAGAAAGAGTGCTTTCAAAATCTGGGAATGATTGGTGGATAAAGCGAGTTCCCCAAGATGTTCAATCGAATGTGCAACGTACGATGAACAAAGAAAAAAGGTACACATACCGATCCCAACGCAGTAATGATCCTCTATACTACGCTAATTTTGATGATTTGAAGAAAATAATAATTGAGCCATCCAACAGAGTTGATTTTCAGGGGATTATCAAGGATATTGAGTGGTTCAAGGTGAAAATGGACGAGGTATATATGGCGAGGAACAATCTTGCCCACTGTGTTCCACTGTCAAAAGATGATATATCCAGGATATTGTTATTTCATAGTGATTGGGAAAGAATTCTAGAATCCGCAGGAATAAAATAGTCTATAGATTGGCTGACAAATAAGCCACCAAACGCGTCTATACTACTCATCTTCGGAACGCAGATGAGGCAGTCATAAGGAACGATTTTTTAAACAATCATATTTTGCTATCCCAGCGCTACAACCCACAAGGCTAATTCGCGACCCCACTCCGCTGTGCGCTACAGGGACATTGACCCGAACCCTACACCCCTTGCAATGAACAAGTAAAGACGAAAGGAGAATTTGTTATGCTTGAAATACTGAAGACGCTCAAAGATACTCCTTTACCGATTGTGTTGGTTATTGGTGGGTTCATTTTTATGCTTTTTCCTTTTATCAAGAAATTAAGTTCAAAAGAAGTAGGCTTTGAGACAACAAATCAGTCTTTTGCGGGGTTTATCGGTTTTGTATTGCTAATTACGGGCATCGCACTTTATCTTGTTCCCTCTGGGACGACTTCAACCCCGCCAACCGCAATTCTGCCATTTGAAATTCCAGCAATCGGATTGCCAATATTTGAAACACAAAATTTCCCATAACAATCTACCACTCCTTTACAAATTGCACCATCCTCTTTAACTTATTGCTATGGACAATGTTGGACATATGATGACAATGCTCGAACAATGATTTGGACAGGTTCTGGTGATGACATAGAAGATATTTGGCAACCTGCGGGAGAGCCTTTGCAAAAAATACGAAGTGGCTATACTGCGATAATTACTACAAACGTCCTTGGTGAAATATTCGCATGTATTTTGTCAGTTGATAATAAATCCGTCAAAAATTCTTGTGATGGTGTCCTATATCAAATTTCTGCTGGCACATACAAAATAACATCAGTGAGCACTAATGGTGGGTTTCGCTGGTGTCCAGTTGCGGGCTACGGGTATAGAGCAGATGGCAGTAGTGGATGTAGGTAAAAAAGAGAGTTATTGAAATGTAATAAGCATGCCGATAAAGCGTGCATCTGACGCTGGGGATTCTGCGCAAATCCCAAGCAGTTTCCTGCGCCTTTTCATTTTTCTGGTTGGACGGCTTCGCCGCCCCCATCCCGGCGCAGGTAAGGCAAACCGTTAGGTGGAATATTCCGAGTGATCTCCGCTTGAAAATAAGTATATTTCGTGAGGCTTAGAGTGATTACCAAAAAGAAAATCATCAAGGGATTCAAGTCTATAAAAACACCTCATAATTTATGGAATAGGTTATTTGTAATAGTTCTCGTCTTAAGTGGGTGTGGGTTGGTTTTTTTTATCGCTAATTGGGTTAGGCGACAGAGCATCTGGTCTCCATCCCGAGTATGATTTTCAAGATAACATAGTGATAATCAAGCCCCAAAAAATAATTGGTGTTTCTGCTCCAGAATCAGTTATTTTAGAAGGTTGCCCAAATTGTGCTTCCCTAACATTGGAACTCCAACATTTTTCCCCAATGAAACGCCAATTAATTGGTTTTATTCATATTGATATTCCAAATAACGTTAAGTAAAGACTTTGGGGAAATTCAGATTATATAGCTATACCAGATACCCAAAACCCTACTAACTTGATTCTAAAAAAATGAGTATAGGGATTATGCAATATCGCTAATCACTTCTTATTCTTATTTGCCAAACTCAGAATCTGAAATTAAAATCCCGTTATATAAATTCTTTATAGATTCGTCTGAGAGCAAGGTATCTGTCCCTTTTTCATTAAATCTTTCAGGGGAATCGAGCGCATATCCCGGGGATTGGTATCACGCGGCAAATTTATTTTACATAAACTTACCAAACGCAATTTCCCTTCGAAATGGCGATTCAGGGTTTGGTGGAATTATTCCTATCAACATGTATATTTCTTCAACTATTCAGATTGGGGATTTTAATATAATGGTTAAACGTGCTGAGACAAATAACAATATCCCTTATTTTCTTGTGGAAATGCTTATTGTTAGAGATAACATTACTAAGTACTATATCTATGCAATGGCATTTTTACCTATTTTGCTGAGTTGTGTTTTTGCACATTCAAATTTTGCCAATCAAAAAAACAAAGAAAAATTAATCAGAAATATTTTCCTTGAAACATCAGCGTTAATGTTTTCGGTTCTTCCACTCCGCTCAGTTTTAGTACCCTCACATATAACGGGTTTAGTTAGTGTTGATCTTGTTTTAGGGTTAGGTATTGCTATAATGGTATTAATAGTGCTAATAATTTATGCGCTAGAAGTATGGATAATCAGGTAATCTGGCGGCCTTCACCAAACACCGCTTGCACCGGACAAGTGCGGGCGCTGCCCACACTTTCGGGATTCAACCCCAAAAGGCGGATTCGGCGTCTGGCGGCTACTCCCGCCAATTCCCGCCCTTGCCGGTAACGCCTGCCGTTGGGCAGAATATCCGAACAATAAGTATTCTTGAATGGAGGAAAATATGGATGAGCCAAAAGGTGAAGTTCTTGAAGTTTTAGTGGAAATACGAGATACCCTTAATCGTATTTATGCTTGCTTTGAGGATGAATATTTAGAAATCCAAAAGCGAAAATACGGAGAGAAAGTAAAAGCATTCGAAGCAATGCTCACTGATGTTCGCAAAAAGATTTTCCCATTGCTCTTTGACCAAAAGCAACTATCGCAAGGAGAAATTGCGAAAGTTGTTGGTATCAGCCAACCAGCCGTTAGCCAATTTGTGAAATTGTTAATTGAAAATGACCTCATCGAGCAAGTTGATAAAGCTGACAAAATTATTTATCGTGACAAATACGATTTGATAAAATTGATTCAGAAGTAAAAGGAAATGGAGAGATAATATGGAAGCACAAGAACAACAAGTTAAGCTCCTAGAAAATATTTCTATTTCACTCCAAGAGATTACTAAAATTTTTCGCGTTGTATCACAACCTGTAATAAAGGATGTTCTTGAAAAAGCATTGAATACCTGTGAGAAAAGGTTAGTGTACAATAATATGGACGGCGAAAAAACCGTAGCCGCTATTCATGAACTAACTGGAGTAAATGCTCGATTTATCTCAGAGTGGGGGCAGGAATGGGAAAAACTAGGCATTGTTGAAACAGATTCAAATGCCAGTGTCCGTGGTCGCCGCCGAAAGTTGTTTGACTTATCGCTTTATGGTATATCAATTAATGAGATTGCGAAAAGCGAAGAATGAGTTTGAGAATTACGACTGCGAGGATATATGACTGAGAACAAAAGCTATCCAAAAGAAGACCGAGACCAACAAATTCTACGCCGATTAGCAAATATAGAACACAAAATTGACTCTTTAGAGCAAACAACGGCTTTTGCTCTTCGTGCAGAGGCAGAACGTCACTTTGATTCAGTAAGGATTATATTTGGGAATAGTAAACGGCGTGTTCAGGTATATCTAGCCGCAAATGGAGAAAGGTCTGTTCAAAACATTGCTGAATTATTGAATATGAAATCATCCAATGTGAGCAGGGAGTTAACATCTCTTCAACAAGAGGGTTTATTGGAAGTGTCCGAAAATGAGGGAGGAGAAACTTACTGGTGTAAAAAACCCATTGACCAAACAATTAGGATTTCGAGTCTTCTTCAAAAAGAATACGACCTTAGCAAAGATGGTTTACCTAACAAGTAAGAGTTCTAACTGACACTATATGTTGTTCACTATTCAGACATACCTGGAAGAATATCTCAGTAAGCGGAATATGGTTGATTCCGATGGTTACGCCATTCGTCTAGCAAATCTGTATTATTATTATCGCTCAAACACCGAGGATGCACTATTTTTTAGTAAGGTTGGGCATATTAAAACAGTGTTATTTTTGAACAATAGTATTGAAAATCGAAAAGAATTTGAGCAGTCTTTAATCCGCCGTTTGGATAATAAGTATAAAAGAAAACTAGGTTCGAATAACTCACATTTTCCAGGCGGAACTGAGCTGGAGAGGGAAAAACTTCTACGCCTCCCCAAATTAACAATTGATATTTTGCTAAATGAATTTAGTGATGCAACAGAAGCAAGAGCAATAGATGCCTTTTGGGTATCACGAAAACAGGGCACTTTGCAGCATAGGCCGGAAAAGATTGCACAATCCTTATTCTCTCTTTTCACCAAAGGAGCTTTACTAAATCGTCCCGGTATCGTATTGAGAGAATTTCAATCTGGCATAGGGTTTGTTGATGTTGGAATAATTTTTTCGTCAACTCTTCACTTGGTGGAAATAAAGGTATTAACAGATGATTTCACGGGATTAAGCCAACTCGAACAATACATGAAAACAGAAAAACGGCAAGAAGGTTCCTTACTGATTTTTGATTCCTTAAAACCCGACAAGAAGAAAGATTTACCTTTACGTATCCCTACTTCAGCAGGTTTAGTCAAAATTTATCGGGTGGATATTAATCCTCATCCACCAAGTAGCTTAAATTGATGAAATAATTCTGCCCAACACCGGTTCCAGTCGGACAGTGGCTTTGCCATTCGATTCGGAGTCGTCTTGCCAGATACGACGTAAAAATGATGCAATCCTCGCCCACCCCAGCGCTACAGCCCAGTGGGTTGGTTCGCGATTCCACTCAGTTGCACGGCAGATGGAGAAGATTTTGCGCGGCTCGTAAGATAAGGGACTCAGCGATAAGAAAAGTTGTTGTGCTTGAACATTTCACCCTGGACGGTGTCATCCAGGCTCCCGGGCGGACCCGGCGAAGACACCACAGCAGCGGTTTCCTATATGGCGGGTGGATGGCACCATTTGCCGATGGGATTCCGGGCACGCTCATAAGAAGGCAGATGAACTTGCCGGTCGATTTGTTGTTAGGGAGTAAAACCTATGATATATGGACGCCGTACTGGCAGCACCATGGGGATGCATGGCAGGGCGTCAACACGGCAACCAGGTACGTTGCCTCGAATACTCAAGTGGATAGTGAATGGAAGCTTGCAGTTTTTGAACGGAGATGTTGCGGAAAAGGTTGCCGAAATCAAGACGCAGCCCGGATCAGCTTTGCACATTTGGGGAAGCAGCAATCGGTTGCAGACGCTGTTCAAGCATGATTGGGTGGATGCGCTCTGGTTGATGGTCTATCCGCTCACAGTGGGGGCTGGTAAGCGCTTGTTTGCCGATGGTACGCTCCCGGCGGCGTTCAAGGTGACAGAAAGCCATGTCAGCTCGAAAGGCATGGTTGCAGTAAACTACGAGCGGGTGAGTGGCAATTAACAGGTGTGATGCGCGTAGAGAACGGAATTATTTCATCTAGAAGTTGAACTAAAACAGGACGCTAAGAAACATCGTTTTTTTCCGTTACCAATGTTGTCGATTTTAACGGGAAGCAAGTTTGGGAAAGGCAGTTTGCCTCACGAAAAGGCACAACATCAAGACCAATAAAAAAATCGATACACGACTTTGACTATTCACTG
>DHFN01000009.1 GCA_002402275.1 Anaerolineales bacterium UBA4823 | reverse complement strand
TCACATCGGTAATCTCGCGGGCGCCGCGCAGGATATCGGTGAGGCCCAGGCGGTTGGTCATCTCGAGGGCCAGATGGACACCTGGACGGCGCAGGTCGGCATCAATGAGCAGGACGCGGCTGTTCTTCTGGGAAAAGATGGCGGCCAGGTTGGCGCTGACGGTGGTCTTGCCCGAACTGGGGTCGGGGCTGGTGACGAGGATGGTCTTGATGGGGCGGTCGACGCCCGAGAACTCGATATTGGTGCGCAGCGAACGGTAGGCCTCGGCAAAGGGCGAACGCGGCTCGCGGGAGACATAGATGCCCATGGACTGGTCCTGATTCTTGCGCGACTGCGCGATGAGGCCGATGACATTCAAGCCGAGCAGTTCCTCCACCTCCTCAGCGGTCTTGATTGTGGCATCCAGATATTCATTCAGGACGAGCACGCCGATGACGAGCATGAAACCGGTGAGGCCGCCCAGGGCAGTGTTGAGGAGTGTGCGCGGGCGGATGGGCTCATCCGGCACGGCAGCCACCTCGATGGGCACGACACTGGGAGTGTTCTCCAAACTGGCCAACCGGACCGACTCGAGGTTNNAGGGTGGTGTTGAGCAGGGAGAGCTGGGCTGCGCCGGCGGTGTCGGCGGCATTCGCCTGGGTGCCGTAGACCACCAGGTCGTTATAACTCTTGCGATAGAGCGGCAGGAGCTGGTTGACCTGGGCGAGGCGGGTCTGCTTCTGTTCGAGCGAGTCACGCAGGACCGGATCGACGGGCGCGCCCAGGGAAGCAATCTCGGCCGTCAGGTCAGACAGTTCAGTTTCGAGCGAGGCGATCTGATCCAAAAGCCACTGCTCCTGTTCGGCCAGCGTGCGCTGGGAGGCCTGATCGATCTGCTCCTGGAGGGAGGTGATCTGGGATTCCAGCTGGGTTTTCTGGGCCTGGAGACTGGCCTCCATCTGCACATAACGGACGGACTGGATCTCCTCGTTCTTCTGGATGAGCACCTCGACCAGGGTATTGGCGAAGGTGGCGGCCAGGGCGGGATCGGTATGCTCAACGGCGACCTCAAGAATGGAGGTATCGCGGACGACAGAGACCTCCACATCGAACTGGTCCAGATCGACCGCCAGGCGCTGGGCGGCGGCATTGAGCACCGTCTCGGTCTGGAGGAGCTGGAGATAGGTCTGGGAGAGCTGGGTGGTGTTGTAGTAGGAGATGATATCGAGGGACTGGTCAGCCGAGGCGCCGCGCGTGACCATGAGCTTGGTGACGGCCTGATAGACGGGCGTCTGGAGCCGGCTGCCGCCATAAGCGGCCGCGCCGCCGAGCAGCAGCCCCAGGATGAGCAGCCAGAGCCAGCGCTTGAGCAGGCGAAAATATTTCTTCAGATCAATGGTTTCTTCTTCCATGCAATTCCTCGCTGATGAACAAAAATTTCTTCCTTATTTACAGCCGAAAGATAATATAACATAGGCCCATTAGTACGCCCCTTTATGGAAAATCACTTCACGGGCCGTGCGAATCATAATGTAGATATCCAGCCAAGGCGACCAGTTATTAATATAATACTCATCCAGCGCCACCCGGGAACCGTAACCGGTATCATTTCTGCCGGAGACCTGCCACATGCCAGTCATACCGGGCCTAACCTTCTTGTATTTCTCAAAAATTTCTTCATAATGGTGCGTTTCACTCACAACGATCGGGCGCGGCCCGACCAGACTCATTTCACCTTTAAGTACATTGATGAGCTGAGGAAATTCATCCACACTGAACTTGCGCAGGAAACGGCCGACGCGGGTGACACGCGGATCATTACGCAATTTTTGATCTTTTTCCCATTCCTGTCTCATGGCTGGATCAGAAGCCAGCAAATCTGTTAATACCTGGTCGGCGTCTTTAAGCATGGTGCGAAATTTCCAAACCAACAGATCCTGCCCATCCTTGCCGATCCTTTTTTGGCGGTAAAAAATACCGCCGGGACTGTCGAGCCTGATCGCCAGCGCGATCAACAGAAAAAGGGGAAGGAGCAGCACCCCACCCAAAACCGCGATGGACAGATCCAAACAGCGCTTCACCAGATTGGGCAGCGGCCGCATCAACGTATTGGTAATGGAAAGCCCAATGATGCCGTCCAGGTCGACCGGCGTGATGCCCACGCTCCCCCATATACCGATTGAAGAGATCAAAATCACCCGGTCGATGCATCCCTGACGATGATCATGATGGAACCCAAAGCGCTGCTCTTCCATGAAGCGGCGCTGCATCTCTTTGGAAACCTCGGGAATCACCAGGACCGCGGTACGAATTTTGGTACAGTTGATGGAAGGCAGGGGGGATGCGTCATACTCTGAAAATCCGTTCACCATCATGACCGGCAGCAAGCCCAGACGGATGCGCTGTTTCAAAAATTCCGCGATGCGGCGCCCCTGCGGGCCATTACCAATAACAACCACCGGGTCGCCCCACACGCCACGCCGCCTGGCGAACACGCGCGCCAGCCAGCGATTGAGCTGCACTGCAACCAGGGCCACCAGCCAGGCCACCAGCAGCATGAGGCGGGAGTAGCGGGTGGAGTCGGGCTCGCCAAAGGTAAAAGCAGTCACCAGGAGAAACCCAATCGTGGTGGCGAAGAAGAGCTTGCGCAGCTCCTCGACCGGGCTGAGGCCCACCGGCGAGTAGAGACCATAGAGGGCATAGATACCAAGGAAGAGAACGGTGAAAGGCAGTGCCCACCAGTGCAGGCGAAAAACCCCGTCATGGAACAGGTAGGTGCGAGCCCATTCTCCTATGGCATAGGAGAGCATGAGACTGAAGATATCACTGAACATGAGAATCAAGAACATAAACTGGCGAGCGTGACACATGGCGAAATTCATGCGGGGCAGCGCCGCCCCCAACGCTGCTGCCCCCGCGGCTGAACCTGCCGACCGATCTGAACTCCGCCCTTTGATTCCTTCCATTCTTCCCACCTTCCCCTTCACTTAACTTTACTTATAAAATCATTAATTGATCACTCAACGCATCCAAAATCGTTTCCGAAGATAAATTCCTCAACGCAAACTCACGACCTTTTTTCCCGAAAGCCACACGCTTTTCGGGAGAGTTCACCAGCTCCAGAATCGCAGCCGCCAGCGCATCCGCATCCCCGGGATCAACCAGAACGCCCACGCTGCCAACCACCTCAGCGACACCTGTTCCCGGAAACGCGGTGGCAATCACCGCCTTGCCGCTGGCCAGCATGCCGCCCAGCTTGGAAGGCATGACCAGGTCAGCCACATCGGCTTTTTGGGGGAGGACATGGACATCGGCCAGATTGAGCAGAAGATTCAAACGCTCCAGCGGCTGGACAGGCAGAAACATCACATTGGAAAGGCCTTTCGAGTGATCGACGATCTCAGCCCTGGCAGCGCCATCGCCGCAAATCACAAAAAGAACATTTTCTGATGTTTGCAGCAAACGCGCTGCTTCCACCAATACTTCGAGCCCTTGCTTAAACCCCAGATTGCCCGAGTAAAGAACGACATGGGCAGCAGCAGGAATCCCCAACTCCGCCCGGAGCGGGTTTACGCCAGGCAAGGGGTAAATCGATCCCGTATCCACCCAGTTGGGCAAAAGAAATATCTTACCGGGATCGACGCCTTTTTCCTTTAACTTGTCCACCATGCGTTTGGAAATGGTCGACACCTGGTCAAACCTCGACAGCCAGCGCTTCTCAAAAAAACCGGCCAGGCGGGAGAACAAAGGCACTTTAGAGACAAGACCCAGCTCCAAAGCCGCGTCCAGCTCAAAATCCTGCACATGCAGCCGGGACTTTGCCCCGCACAAGCGAGCCGCGAGGAGCGCGCCCGGCGCATTTAATATCGTAGGAGCCACACAAAACACCCAATGAGGTCTCCAGAAAGCCTGAAAAAGCACCACGGGAAAACTGGACAGCGCAAAAAAAGCCAAATGAACCAAGCGCTTTAAGCCATTCGGCTGGCGAGGGACCCACAAGGGGCAGCGGAAAACACGAACACCGCGAAGATCCTCGCGACAATAAAGCCTACCTTTATACTCCGGGGAAACCTTCCACTGCGGGTAATAGGGAGGCGCGGTGATCACACGGACCTGATGACCCTGACCGGCCAGGTATTCCACCAGCTCGCCGGTATATTTACCGGTGCTGATGGGTTCGGGGAAGTAATTCATCCCGATGATGAGAATTTTCATTAATACAATTTATTGAGCTTCAAAGAGAAAATCCCCCTGGACAGCCACGCCAAATTTATCATAGCTCATATTGTATATACCTTTTAAATTAAAACCTTGTTTTGCTAAAAAGGTGATCACTTCATGAGCCAATGCCTGCTTTTGATATAACTCCAAGAATGAACATTCAACAAAGATGTATTCAAAAGTTTTTAATAGGCTTCCGCATCCTTTTAGTACCTCTAACTCATACCCTTGAACATCAATTTTCAGTAATGCCGGAGAAACTATATCTGCTTCTGTCAATAATGCAGATAGTGGCTTTACGCTTACAGAAAACGCCCCGACCTCTTGCGTCCCCGGAAAAATCTGATTTTGAAGATGCCCTTTAAGTAAAGAAGATGAATCATCATTCATAGTTTCATGAAGAATCATCTTGTCTTCAACCGGACCTATCGCTACCTGCTCAAGATGAGTAAGCCGATCATCCTTAAATACTTTTCTAAAAATGCCAGCCGGACCAGGCAGCGGCTCAAACGAGAATATCTTTGCATTGGGAAAACATTTTCTTGCAACCAGCGCAAACTGCCCCCTATTCGCACCAATATCAACGAAAAAAGATACCTTTAAATTTCTTAATTGAGCAATATGCTCTGTTCCAGCAGCAACACCTTTAAATAAAGGAAAAATAAGAAAGGGGTTAATTAATATTGTGAATAATTTTTCAAATTTATTAATTATTACTTGTATACTTTGATTCATTTGCTAGAGAAACTCAAATTATTGAATGTTTTTTAGGAATACAGATTCTTAATATGTTCTTTTTCATCATTAATATTACTGAATCTTCTTTTGATAATTTTTGCGGGAACCCCTCCGGCAATTACATAAGGTGGAATATTGTCTAATACAACACTTCCAGCAGCAATTATTGATCCCCTACCAATATGTACACCATCAAATATTATCGAGTTTTGACCAATCCAAACTTCAGAATCAATTACTGAAATTTCCTTTTCTTTTGGCTGAGAAATTCTCATTGGCAAACCAACATGATCGTATGAATGATCATTCCCTACAAAACTGACATTTCTAGCAATCATGGTTAGGTCGCCTATAACAAGAGGGTGAACAACGTAAAAGTTATTAGCAATCGAGACAAAATTACCGATTTTCAATGATCTTCTTTTGACAAACCAGCCTTTTCCGATTGAACCACGAAAACCTTCACCTAAATACAAGAATTTAAACCTTAGTTGCAAATAGGTGTTGATTATTAATCTCAAAATATTTTTAAAACTTCTTTCACTTAATTGCTGTTTACATAAATTTAATACATCATTATTTACTCTATCTGGAATAATTTTTATGAAATCAGTGTATTTCATCTAATTCAATATAGAATCTATTGCTTTAATAATTATTCTCAACTGGTTTTTGGGTGTATAGCGCTCATCAATTATTTTTTTACAATATGATTGAATTTTTGGGTTTTTTTTCTTTTTATCTAGCCAATTTTCAATAGTATTAGCCAAACTCTCTATTGAGTTAGCTTGATAAAAGTCACCAGTTTTTTGCGGAATAATTGATTCAAACTCAGGCATTTGTTTATAAGGATTATCATGAGAAATCACCGGAGTCCCATATACTAAGGAATGCATTGCAAGCAAACCCACGTCTCCCGGAGAGACACATACATCTGAAAGTGCTAATAATTCAGCTAAGCAAGTTTCATCATATATCTCACCGATAAACATCACATTATCATGTAAATTATAAAAATCAATTAATCTATCAATACTTTCCCTTGCTGTACCAGCACCAACAATAAGTAAATTTGCTCTTGTTCCTCTTTTTTGCAAATATGCTAATGAATGAATTAATAGATCTAATTTTTTCCTTATAGTTAATCTTCCAACAAAAATAATAACCGGAAGTGTTGCATCCTTAAATAACTGGTTTTTTCTAATTATTAAATCTTCGGCTTTTATTTTTTCCCTTACGTAATACTGATAATCTGTATCCAAAGAATTAAAGATTACAAATATTTTTTCTTGACAGAAATTTCTTTTAATTAATTCTTGTTTTGCCCATTCCCCATATGACAACAAACAGTCAGCTAACCGATAGTACATCAATTTAATTGGTAATTTAAAGTCTTTATTTAAAATAAAATGACCCCATAACAACACCTTCTTTTTTCTTATCTTTGCAATAAAAATAGTTACCCAAGATGAAATTATGTAAGGATTAGCCAAAACAATTGCACAATCATAATTTTCAAAAAGAAAAATTTTTAATATGCCTTTTTGCCATAAAAATTTTTTTCCTAAAAACCATATGTTTTTTACTTTGGCCCAATTAAATTTATTTTCTGTAACAATCTTGTGATCAATTATTTTTATTTGAACATCAGTGACATCACCTGAAATGAACTTAACATTCAGCTTGGTGCTATTTGATAGGCTTCTCATTATGGGAATGCGATAATGCGGAAAATAATGATAATTAATTAGAACATTTATTTTTTCCATTTTTAATCCACAATGAAAAGATTAAATTTTTTAAGAGACTTAAAATAATGAATAAAAATTCAAACTTAGAAAAAAGCAAATATTTATTGATTTTTTCAAGTATTTATATGATTGATCTTAAGCATCCTTATAAATATATTTCCTTGAAACAATAAAATCCAACTAAAAGATGGATCCCTATCCATTTTAGGGTAAATTTAGTCTAGAAAAAATATTCATTTTTTCGATATTTTTTTGAATTTATATAGAAATCTTAAGAATAAATATTCGGAAACACAAGAAATTTTATTCTTAATTAATTCATAATCTTGCTCAAGTGAAATCGAATTGGTTTCTAATAGGAATTGTGTTGAAAAAATTCTCCAATTAACATATTTACGCTGACTAAATGTATTTTTAATAAAATTAGGTAAATTTAGTAATTCGGAAATTAAACTCTTTAACTTAAAGATTTTAATACAGGTAACTATATAATCGATAAATTTATCGATAAAGAAAACCACCACTAGTGGAAAAGGGGCGTATTTTATATAAACTGCAAGAAGATTTTTCTCTCGAAGGATTTTCTCATTAACTAATCGGGCTTGATTAGCACGATAGTGGTAAGTTACTGCATTTGGGTTAAAGATTATTCTATAATTGTTGGCGAGAATTCTTATTGACATGTCTAATTCTTCCCCACCATAAAAAAAATCTTCGGGATACAAGCCAATCTCTGATATTACTTTTCTTCGAATCGCACATTGCCCTTTGAATTTGTCTAAATAGACAATTTTCTTGATTTCAGATTCTTTATCACGAATTAACCATTTGCCATTTTCTTTAATTGCACATACAACTGAAGCACAGTTTGGATTGTCAATCATAGTCTTGTTAACAATTTTTAAGACATTACTTTCCAGCTCTCCATCATCATCAACAAAAAAGAGCACGTCGCCAGATGTATTTTCAATTCCTATATTTCTTGCACTGGGACAACCAATGTTACTATTTAAATAAATTTTCTTTAGATTAGGGAACCTTTCATTAAGGATTTTTTTAGTATCATCGTCTGAGTCGTTGTCAATAATAGTGATGTCGTAGTCATGATAGGATTGATTGATTATCGAATTTATACAGTTAATTAGATATTTTGATCTGTTTCGTGTTACTACAACCACATTGATAAATAAATTCTTTTTCAAATCATTTCCCCTTTTTGGCAATAAATACCTAATTGTGGCATTAATATCCATGCAAAGGATGGCGAAGCAAAGGATCGATTGTAAAAAATTAATATACCGATAATAATGGTTGTTGTTAAAGCGATATCAGAAAATTCATATTTATAAATTTTTTTATTCTTAGTATTCTTTTGATAGTTATTTCTATAAATTGTCATTAAAAAAATTAAAATTGATATGGTTCCAAAAATACCACTTTCTATTAACGTATAAATAAATAGACTTCCTACACCAGTTGAACCCTGTAATATATTTTCATTTATATTAAATGGGCTTAATCTAGAAGATGAAGCGGAGCCTAACCCATACCCAAATAATGATGAAATGGGTGTTTTCAATACGTATTCAATAGATTTTAATAAAAAATAGGTTCTTGTTGGACCACTATAAGAAACAGGACTATTCTCCAAGGCTCGTGAGAATTTTTCAGAAAGAAATTCTACAGATCCACTTAAAGAATTACTTCTTCCTTGTGAAAAAATGTAAACCATAATAAATAACGAGCTAAGCAGAAAAAATAACAAAATAATAAAATAAAGGAATTTTTTAGGGTTTTTGTGGGAAAAAATAAAATAAATCAGCCATGATAAAGGAACCAAAACAAAAATGACAACAGCGTTGGCCAAAATTACAGGTATTATTATTACCCCCACTAATATTATCCCAACAATCAAGTGGACTTTTCCCTTAAGAATATAATCTAACAGATATAAAGAATTTAATGTTTGGAAAATGGCAAGATATCCGGATCCCCATTCTCCCATTAATCCAGTTACATAATCTGCGGTTGGAGCCATTCCGGATTGAATAAATACAAAAGGTACTTGAGCTATTGAAATCATTACCGACACTATCCAGAAATATTTAATATCATCAATTTTGAATAAGGTTAAACCAATTAAGAAAGGTGCAAGCCAAATCAATAATGATCTAATTGATGAAATAAATCTTACAAAATCTATAGAATTTGATCCAGACAATGAAATAACGCTACTGATCGTATTTGAAAATAAAAAAAAGAAAAGAAATAACCCCACGGATTTTAAGACTTTTCTTCCTTTTTGGAATAGACAAAAAATCATTAAAACGTAAGAAATAATTTCAGGAACCAATCTAAATAATGCGGGAATTATTGGAACGGAAGAAGGCGTGGTAATCCAAAAATTATTGCTTGAAGTAAGATGTCTTAATAAGAGATAACCAATATTCACTAAAAACAGCCTTCGAATTTTTTTATTATTTTTTTGTTCAAATCTCTGTTTATTGATCATTCAATTTAAAGTTATTTTTGAATTAAATTGTTTTATTATATTTTCCAGGCACGAATTTAAGAGTAATCTATCTAAAACACCAAATGCTTTATTATTTTTTTGATATTTAGAAAGTTTTTTTCACCAATATTATTTTTTAACATCCATAATAAATTGTCCTTGATTTTCTGCTGACTCGTTTTCCATGACATTGAAAAATGGTGAATCGCATAAGTATTCTCTGTTATATGGGTTTTCTTTGTTCGAAAATTCTTTGGATAGAAAAAATCCACGGGAAATAATTCCACATCATATTTAATTTTTTGCTTTGCTCCATTAAGAAGTGCCCCGTATTTATTTTTGCTTATTTCTGTAATTCGATGCACGATCGTGGTTAAATCAAGTGTATTCACATCCTTTTTAAAGTGATCGTCTTCATATGACATTAATAAATCCTCTATCCAAAAAATGCCTTTCTCAGCACCAATAATTCCGGCAGAAATAAAATCATTAGATTCAAATCCAGAAAATCCATGATTAGTCAGGAGGTTATCTATTGGTTTAATTAATTCCATATCAGTATCTAAATAAATGCCCCCATGATGATACAAAGCATATAATCGAGCCACATCTGCAACAAATGCGAATTTTTCTACATCATAAGCTTCCCGTGTATAAGAGAATAAATCAATCGAGAAATTGGTTTCATCCCATCTAACGATTTCATAATCTGGACAGAACTTATCCCACGATCTCATACATTTTTTCACCAGCTTCGGAAAATCTCTTTTACCAAACCAACAATAATGGATTATTTTGGGGATCATTTTATTATTGAAGTCATTTGAAAAATTAGACTTGTTTCTTTATTAAAATTTCTGATTTAGAGATCAGAAAAATTTTCATAAGCAGAACAATACATATCTGAGCGAAGTAAGCAATTGCTACCCCAAACAAACCAAATTTTTGGCCAAGAAACCAGGCAAACACCAGGTAGAAGAAATTAGAAATTAGCGTAATGATAGTTGTTTGTTTTACATAACCTAATGCTGTGAATAACGGGTGTATTGAAATTAGTGAAAGTGAAAAAAATGATATGAAAAGGAAAATATTTAATTCGCTGCTGCCCTCAGAAAATTCTCTTCCAAAAAGAATTCCCATCCACAAGGAGGATGTGGAAGTTAGTAAAACTATTGGAACTCCAACCACAAACAGAAGTAAAGAACTAATTCTTGCTGCATAATTGATCGATCTCTTCTTCTCATTATTAGCTATCATTGATGTAAATTGAGGATAAATGGATTGATAAATTGGATTAGCCATCATTGCAAGAACATTCATCACTTGTTTAATGATTTTATAAATTCCTGTGGCTTCTAGAGAAATTACAGTTGAGACAATAATTATGTCTAGCTTTTGAACTGGTATATCAAGAATTGATGAAAGGTATGCCCATGATGAAAATCTCAGGAAAGGCTTCCAGTCGCTAATTGGTTGCCTCCACCAATAACCTAATTTATTCTGCTGCAAAACTGACAAAGCCATAATTAGAAAAGCAATATTAATAACTATACTCATTAATAAAGCGGCAATAATAAAGCCATAAATACCTGCTCCAGACCAAAGAACAACAATCGAACCCAAAAGAGTAAGTACCCCTGATAATACTTCCTTAAGTGCTTGGAGTTCAAAGCGGTTGAATAACCTTAATATACCAATCGAAGTTCCTGAAAAATTGAACAGTAAACTGATACTAAACAAATTGATGAAAAATAATATATCTGAACTCCATCCTAACCACTTACCCACAAAATTGGTGAGTAATAGTGAAATAAATAATCCAATAACACCGCAAACAAGGTCGATAGCAAAACTAAACTTAATAATTCCAGCTATTTCTGAATATTTATTTTCTTTAATATATTCCGCACCAAATTTTATTAATGCTTGCCAAGGTCGAAGGGCTGTCAATTGCTCAATTAAAGCAACAAAACTTATAACCAAAGCCAATGAACCAAATTTCTCAATCCCGAGAACTCTTGTTTTGATCCCTGTGGATATGAGTAAAAATATACTCGATAAGATATTCCCGCTAAAAATATATACGGAGTTTTTTATCAAACTTCGAAACGCAAAATCATGAAACCATCCTTTAATCCTTTCAAAGGATTTATTATTTCTTAAGAATTTATTTACCATAACTGGTTATACGATAGAGTTGTCTTGACCTTTCATTCCCCGCGCGCACCTACGAGTGGTGACCAATGTGAGACTGATGAAGATAAAGAGCAGCACGGCAGTGACGCGCAGGATGGTCCACTCGGCGCAGGTGTCGGGCTCGCCGTGGGCGATGTCAGTCAATGCGAGGTGGCTGAGGATGAGGGCGGCGAGGGAGATGTATGCGAGGATCTGATCAAGAATGATAAGGTTTTTAGTATTCATGGGTTTTATGTTCCGTCCCCGGCATGAATGCCACTTCACGTTCTTAGTCACTTGATGCGACTTATAGAACGTGTATCTCCATTCGCTGCTCTTGCAGCTCATTACGAGGGCTACAGTCGACACTCTTGAGCACCCTTCATTCAATGGCAGTGCATGAAATGATGGATATACTCCCCTAAACGACATTGGCTTGAAGCCAATTCGTTCCGGGGACCTGCTTGATTCGCTCTTGCGAATCACTTCGGTGAAACATCCTCATTTCATGCATCTCCGCATTTCACTCCTGTGAAACGCTCCGAGATGTCATAGAATTTCGGGTGTCTCCGGTCATTTCTCTTGAAATGACCTACGAGCACGCTCCAGCGCCTGAATTGATGGTGGCTGGAAGCCACCTCTTATCAGGCGGCTCCGCATACCTCTCTTGAGGTATGCTCCGCTCCCCCCGACATGACGGGCGAAAGTTGAAGGTATGACACGGACGACCAGCGCGGGACTTGCCGGGCCCGGACTAGCGCCGATTTGCGGGTGCGAGGGCCTGCAGCGGCATGATGACCGCTTTATGGTGGTCGCGCAGGAGCTGGAGCAGGACGCGGCAGCGCTGCTCGCCGCTGAGGCGGGCGTCAAAGATGCCCTGGTAGCCCGCGAAGAGCCCCTCAGTGACGCGGACGGGCTGGCCGGGGGTGAAGGCCGGCGCTGCGGGCTGTGGATCCGCGAGCTTGTCGCGGATGGCTTTTACCATGCTGTCGGGCACGCGGGCCGGGTCACTACCAAAGGCGACCACGCCGAGCGCGCCCGGCAGCCACTGGGTCCGCGCGAGGTCAACGCCCTCCTTGGCCGGCTGGAAGAAAAGGTAGCCGGGAAAAAAAGGTTTCATCCTGCGTGCGCGCGGATTGACAGGATTCACCTGGCGGCACGGGCAGAAGGCATGGAAACCGCCCTCAGTCAACTGCCCGGAAACGACAAATTCCTTGAAGGGTTTGACGCGCAACACGAACCAGAAGTCAACGGCGCTATGTGTGGTCACAGTACCCTCGTTTATTCCAGTGACCCCATCCGGTTCGGATGTGCGTTGATACGACCCTTGGCATTGTTGTTGAACGAACCCCTTCTTCCCCCCCTTGTCCCCTTGATACATGCTTGCGGCAACGGTTGGAAAAAATTTGTTAATACAATATTAACATTTTCAGTATACCCATTTTTTACAGGAAATTCAAGGTTTGGGGGAAGTGCAGTGAGAAAATCACAGGGGAGGAGTGAGAGCTGCGTCAACGCGGGCCACAGATCTTCCATCACTCCCCCATAAGTTAATTATTCAAAATAAGTATGAGATTGCTTCTCCCCGCTTCGCAACCCCCTACGGGGGTGCTTCGCTACCCACCTACGGGGGCTACACCCTTCGACAGGCTCAGGGTACGTGTTCATTATTTGTGGTGCGTTGACTTAATACCAAATCTCGGCGAATCTGACGAAAGTTAAAATATATCAAGATTCCCGTCAACGCTGTACGGCTGATGGGCAGAGAAGCTTTGAATAAAAAAGCGGCTGGCGCAAATGCCAGCCGCTTTTCACTTGGATCAATCTTGTTTAGTAGCCGTTATTGAAGTCGTCGAACTTGGTCATCCAGCTGAGCACGGCTTTCTGCTCGGCTTTGGACAGAGAGGACCAGTCATCCGCGTCGTAGGTCATGAGAAATGCATCAGCTGCCGCGAGGGCCGCGGTCAGTTTGGGTGTGGCGGGTGCGCCGTTGAGGATGTTGAGCTTGGTGGCGAGCATCTGGGCCATGAGCTTGTCAATGCCATTAGAGCCCATGTTGCTAAGGATGGCGACAGCCTTTTCCGCGGAGTCCACTACGTAGTTTCCCAGGGTGATGGGCAGCCATTGTGAGATCAAATCCGCCTGGTTGCCATTGCCGAGGCCGGCGTGGTTCTTCCAGAAGCCGATGGTGAAGGTGTTGCCGGTAACCTGCAGACAGTTCACGGTGACCTTGGCGTCATCCCACTGCCCTGTCTCATCAATGGTCGCAACATTAACATGCTCATATCCACCCGCTTCCCTGCACAGGAAAGTCTTTTGATAGGTGACCGTGCCACTTTCGCTGAAGGTCCAGGACATGCCATTGGTGTCGGTGACATGGATAGTGTCGTTGACCTTGGTTGGGGCGGCGGGCATAGTGAAGTCCGCTTTTTCTTCAGGACCTTTGGGCGTGCCCAGGCTGCCGGAATGGTTCAAGATGGTGATAATGGTGTCGATGCGTAATTCAAGCAAAGGCACCCAATAATCGGAAGGAATCACAATGTAGTAATAGTATGAACCAGTCTCGCCCGGCCCTAATTCGGGTGTGTCGGTTTCATATTTGGACACATAATTAGCTCCCGGGACATCCTGCCATTTCTCGCCTGCATCTTTGGCTTGAAGAATGGCTTCCACGTATAAACTTTCGGTTGTGCGATCGCCGCCGTTGGTTACGTCAATGTAACCCTCCACATAAGCGCTTTCGGTGCCCGCGTCTTTGGTCAACACGATGGTGTAATCGGCTACGCCCTGGTCGCCCACATACATCTCCATGTATTCGGGATCGACCGATTTGTCGATCTCCCAGGCATAGACGATCTCCCAGGTTGGGTCGGCAGTTACTTCAGCCGTCAGGGTTGTGCCTGCCGCGCCACCTGCCGCCATGATCATCATGGATTCAGTTTGAAGTGTTTCTCCGCCAAGATCATCCGCGGGCGGATCTTTTACTTCAGGAGCATCCGCTGGCGGCTCCTCGCCTTCCGCGAAAACCGCGGCCGGGAAGAGCATCAACGCAATCAATACCAGTGAGAGCAGCAATGTAATTTTCTTTTTCATCAGAAACCTCCGTTAATATTTTTTCTCCAGGTTGTTGGCTGCATTAAAGAAATAGAGATCCCATTTCTTTATGCATGGAAATCAAAAAATTTCTCCCTCTCATCACCTCCATTCTCCCTTTTAAACAGGCAAACCGGTCCTCTCGACCGGTTTCGCTACTTGCTCCCCAAAGCCATCCCCGCTTTACATCAACTTGTTCCCCGGGCAAGCGACCAACTTATGGCTGTGGATCTTCGCAGTCTTTAAAACTTATGGATAATTATTATCCTTATTGTAAATGAAATTTACCAAAAGTCAAGTTTTTTTAATCCGTGACCAATGTGCCGACGGATTCGCCCAGAATGGCTTTCTTGAGCGCCTGCTGATCCCAAAGGTTGAGCACCAGGATGGGCATCTTGTTCTCCATGCAGAGGGAGACGGCGGTGCTGTCCATCACTTCCAGGCGGCGCTGGAGGGCTTCGATGTAAGTCAGGCGATCGAACTTCTTGGCGCCGTGATTGGCTTTGGG
>DHFN01000154.1:2900-10364 GCA_002402275.1 Anaerolineales bacterium UBA4823 | reverse complement strand
TGCCGCCGAAGCCGAGAATGGTGGCTATCCCGCCGCGTAACATTTGGCTGCCACTAGCAAACTGGTCGTAGTACGGGATCGAAGCATTGTCAGTAGTGGGCAGAGAATGCAATTCCCGGTCAATTGAACGTACCATTGTGGGCATGTAGGAATTACCAGAAGATGACCTGAACTGATGCCCCATAACCAGTGTATGCAGCTGGCTTGCCTCCCCGGAGAATTTGACCAAGATAGTCTACACAGCCGGGTGCGTTAGCCGGAGCACAAGTTGTTAGCTACCGCAGCCAAGCGCACAATGAGCAAAGGAAAGAGAAAGACCCAATTCGCTGGATTGTGTTTGGTTAGAAAAAGAGATAAAATAAGTTTAAATGATCCGTAACTTGTTCTAGCATTGTGAGAACCAGGTGAGATTGTCAACGATGAAAAGTACGTGCAAGAGAATGATCACTGCGGGCAATGGCATGGCAAGACGGAAACCTTAGCTAAAGGAAACCACAAGCGTGATGTGAGCCTCAGCGTAACTCTTATAAACCAGGAATGCATGAGCTTACAACGAGACTCCTTGTAAACAGATCAACAATCAAAGTGAATTAAACCTTGGCGTATAACGCGCTGAATATCCAACTCAGGAGGTGCATATATGTTTGACATTTTTAAAAGTGGCAAGACCAGTGTGAAGCTGACCTTGGATCGTCCTGTCAGTCAGGATACAACCCAGGTATACCCGTACTATTTAGGCGAGACGGTGCATGCCGGGGTCATCATTGCGAGCGAAAAAGAAATCAAGATTAGAGAAGGTCGCATCGCACTTGTCTGCCGAGAAGAATACCAGTACAAATATCACAAACATTCCACAGATTCCCACGGGCATTCCGGAACGACCGTCGTCACCGCCTGGGAAACTGACGAGAGGGAGGTCAATCGCCAGGTTTTTCTGGGCGAGACAAACCTTCCGGCGAGCACCCAAAAAACCTACGAATTTGATCTGCCAATCCCAGTCAATGCCCCGCCATCTGCGCAAGCAGAAATCGTTCATATAAAATGGATCGTGAAAGCCACACTCGACCGCAAAATGGCGGGAGACATTGAAGACACAGTTGAGTTACCTATCTTCTGCGGGGCATCAGGTGCATCGGTCCAGCCTGTCGAGATCGGCGGTTCAAACGAACCAGAGGAAGCTGATCTGATTTTCTCTTTACCCCGTAAGGATTGGGTGATGGGCGAGACGATTGCCGGTCGGCTGCAGATCAGTCCGAAGAAGGAGTTCGATGTCACGGAGATCCGGGTTGAACTGGTACGCCACGAAAGGGTACCTCGTGACTTGGGGAACGAGTATGTGACCTCTATACCGGTCAAGCTTGCCGATAGTACACACCTCATACCCGGGCAAAACCTTTTTCTACCGTTCAATATCGCCATCCCTTCACCGGCTCCTGCAACGCTCAGCACACCTCACAGCCAACTGGATTGGATGTTAAAGGGGATTCTCGCTCGGAGGCTTCGCAAGGATACAGTGGTCGAGACGGAGATCATCATTTGCAATGGGCGACAGAGATAAATGGTGCCCTAAGCAGACTTACTTGCTTTTCCGGAACCAGTGGGTTTGGAAAAACTTTGGATCATAGTCTAAAGACCTGAGATATAGGCTGCTTCTGGATATATCAATTAGACCGAAGCTTCTATCCCTTTTGAGAGAGTAGAATTTGGAAGAGCTTTGGAATAATTATCTTAGCTGCCTGGTTTGTGGGTAGAATGGGAACGTGCTCGGTGTATTGTATCTAAGAGGTTGGGATGAACTCCTTTAAGTCTTTGATTATACCCGATCGAAAGAAGATGATCCTGTTTGGCATCTTTGTTCTGATCACACTGGCAGGAATGATTCAACGTTCTCCTATCACTGAATCACCTCCCTCGCCAAACCCTTCCCCATTGGGTGATTTCTCTTTCACCTTGCTGTCATTCTTGTTGGCGTTTCCTTATCAGTTACTTGTAATTTGGCTGAGCCTGATTGGCGTTTTTCCTATGTATCGCTTTTCCTGGTTGGTGATTGCAGGCAATCTAGTTTATCTATATTTTCTTTCCTGCTTGTCTATCTCTGGCTTCAATCGCTATAGCCATCGTTTTTCAAAATGGCATTGGGCAGCGATGATTGGAATTCCATTTATCTTGTTGGTTTTATATTTGATTCTCTTGAACTTTCCCCCTCTTTTTGTTGATAATTTGTGGAATTATTTGGGTGTATTCATAATCGTGGTGCTTTACTTGCATCTTTTATTTTGCTTGGGTTTTTTCGTTTACGAGGAAATGGCATAACTAAAATATGAACTCTCGAACTCTTTGGTCTCGAATTCTCGTTATCGTCGGGGGCATCGCCATGGTGATCGGCGCTATAGACCCACTCGAAGGATCTTTCGCTGTTCTGATTGGGAGTGGATTGGTGATGGTTGGCACATACCTTAGTCGAACAAACAAAAAAACACTCACCTATTGGATTGTAGTCTTCTCCCTGATCGCAATTGGAATGGGCATCATGGTTGCATTAAGCGCAATGGGTGGCATCGGAGGCAGCAGCGGGCGTTCGATGTGGTGGGGCATCTTGGTTTTGCCTTATCCAGTGGGCTGGATAATGGGAATTGTCAATCTCTTGATCAGGTTAATCAAGAGCATTAGCCGGCGTAAAGAGCCCGTCTAACACCAGTTTCAGTGTGTGGGCTGACATCGGTGAGCATCGGCAGTTAAGTGGGCTTCGAAAGGAATGGGAAAATTACGGTATCTTCGTATATATCTTTAACTTTTGCGTTTCTCTTTCTGAGCATTCTATTCGCCCTTCACTTCCTAAAGCGGGAGCTCGATCCAACCTGGCGAATGATCAGCGAATATGAGATTGGACATTTGGGTTGGATGATGAGATTGGCATTCTTTTGCTGGGGTGCAAGTGTTCTTGCCCTCCTGATCGCCATCTGGCCTATTTTATTGCAAGTCAATGGAGCAATTAGTCGCTGGTGGTTCAGCCTGATTGTGATTACTTTATTTGGCGCTGGGATCTTCAAGACCGACCCGATTACGAGTGATACCCATAGCTTGGTAAACACCATTCATAAAATCTGCGGAACGATAGTAATCCTGACCTTTCCAATTGCCGCGAGCCTGGCAGTCTCCAGTTTACTCCACAACAACTTATGGTCAGCTTATCAAGACATCATGATTTTCGGAGTAGGCTTGACCTGGATTGGAATGCTGGTTTATTTCGGAACCATTGTTATCTCGAGAGTCAAAGATCCGAAATCCGGCGAGATTGGTGGTCCGCATATCCTTATGGGCTGGCCAAACAGGTTCAATGTGGTTACATACCTTGTATGGATTGTTATTATGGCAACGGTTGCATCACGAATCTAAGGCTTTCCAAGGCTGGCTTTGATAGAAGCTAACGTCGTTTGCACTAATATGCCAAAATTTGATGAACTGGTTGGGTGTGATTAGAACTGGATGAGGTAAAATAAATGTGTCATTGAAGTAGCATAACTACGTCCCCAAAATCAGTCGTTTTTTTGGAATCATTATTTCCGGATCACTGAGCCTGGTGCTATGTATCGTGATATTATTAAAATATAGCAAAGGGAGTTTGAATTAGATGTATCCATTGCTGGTTTTGTGATTGTCGCCAAAGGCAATGTTTATCACTTGGTTGAAAATATAACAATATTCAAATAATTTATTATAATGAAGGAAAGTGTAGGAAAACAAAAATAGAGTTTTTATAAACCTGCGTAAGAGACGTGCTTCGATTGAGATTAGAAAAAGAAGACTACTAAAGAGTGAACTGTCGGGTGGGGCTTCTGCGAGTTTGCAGCTATCTCGTAGATTTCAATTTTCTCAACTGGCGAAACTTTTACATACCAATCCTGCTATCATTAATGCAAACCATTAGGAAATTCATTGATTACGCAAATCGAGGAGACTATTAAATCAATCATGATTAAAAATGCATACTATGTGAAACTCGGTAAAGGCGATGAATGGGCTGATGACAGTATACAAAATGGATTGATTCGCATTGGGTGGATTAATCAGAACCTGGATGATATAAACAATTGGCGCGAGTCTATAATTAGAGAGAAGATAGAGGAAGCACGGAAGGAAGCTAATTTACCTAAAAGCAAAGGTGCTGTATCGAATGATTTGAGTGCACTTAAAAAAATAGTACATTCTACCCCTGAAGATGTATGGGTTGCTTTTCATAAGTCCTATTTATGGTGGTGTCGGGTATCCTATAATAGAATTGAGGAGGATAGTATATCAAAATACCGGAGAATAGATCTATGGAGTAAAGTTGATACCGAAGGCACCCCATTGATTATCAATCAAATTCCGGGTAGGTTATCTAAAATACAACGATTCAGTGGCACAATATGTAGCCTAAATAAAGACGAGGTTACAGATTTATACCGAGTACTTAATAACCTTTCGAGTAATGAATTTCAACATATTTCCCAGGCGAAAGCAGAATTAATAAAAAAAGTCGCAGAAGGGTTGGCATTGCTTCACTGGAAAGATTTTGAGTTATTGGTGGACTTGATTTTTCGTAACGTAGGCTGGCGGCGGATGAGCATTGTTGGGGAAAGTATGAAGTATGTGGATATGGAGTTAGAAGAGCCTATCACTGGTGATTTATATCAGGTACAAGTCAAGTCAGATGCAAGCATAGCTGAATTTAAATCCTATGCAGAACAGTTTACAGAGGGAAAATTCCGAAAGTTCTATTTTGTAGTTCACAATTCAAAGGAAAAATGGACTGATGCACCTAAATATGAAGGGGTAGAATTAATATTACAAGAGCAATTAGCCCAGATGGTGGTTGACCTTGGTTTGGTGAATTGGTTGCTAAAGAAAATTAAATAACGATCGCATTTGAAATAGTAAGTAAACACAAAGGTAACAAAAGGAAACGAAGGAAAGACATCATTAAGACTAACTTTTGTTAACATTAATTCCTTTGTGGTTAATGACCTTTTTGCAGGGCTCTCATAAACGCATTTAAAATATGAACTTTTAAATGCAAAAGAATTGATCTGGCGGGAATATCCAACTTTAAATGCTCCAAATGGAAGGGAAGGTGGATATGAAGAATTTAGGAAAGCAGCGGAAATGAGACTAAAACTATTTCCAAAGAATAAAATGGAAGTGGTCCGGTCTGTTTCTGAAGGGGATACTGTCGTATTTGAACAGAATTGGAGTGCAGAAATAGGAGTAGATGGGGGAGGATATAAAAAGGGAGATGAAATTCGGATGAAGATTGTAACCATATTCAAAATGAGGAATGGATTGGTCATAGAGCATACAGACTACCCATTACTTATGCGATCATGAATGCTTTTGTGACGAAGTATTAGGAATCCTATACTTACCAAAATGACTTGATTCATTTCATTCTCAATAATTGGTCAATTGAAGTGAGTAGTTTACCCCAGGATAGGGAGATTGTCTCAATAAACCTCAAAGCGGATATTTATTTAATTTGAGTTACGCTAATCGCAGGAGGGTATTCTAGAGGTTTGGTTTTGCGAGATGGTTCTTCTTATATCAGATTGGAATTCCTTATCCTCCACTGTGTACTCAGGATTGTCTATTATCTTTGATTTCGGTTTGCATTCCATTCCGCGCTTCATCGCCCATGCAACCCTGAGTGATAAGGAACGTTAGGAGAAACTAGCTAAATCTAATTTTTATTCTGGTGAATAACCATCAATATGGGATTAGATTGTATTAGTATCGTTATATTCGCTTTTAGTTTTAGGTTGTTTACCATTTGGGATTGCCCCGAAAGAGGGTTGTCTCCCTAACAAAGAGAAAGATTGTCCCGAAAGAAGGGTTGTCAGCCGAGCGAAGCGAGGGTCTTTTCATGGCAGCTTTTAGCTTCCTCGCTTCACTCGCCATGATATTTACAGCTTTTTAGACATTCTCATATCGTCGAGTTTCAAATACTGACTGATTTATGTTTCACTAGTAACCCCGTCATTAAGCGATATTTAATTCGATTGCAGTCATCACCACCCCTAAAAAAATAAACACAATGCTAACGACTTTTTGCAGAGTCAGCTCATTGACATTATTAGCATAGCGACTCCCCAATGTACCGCCAATAATTGCTCCTATAGCTAAGGCGCATCCGAGGGGGAGATTAAGGTAACCTCTGACACCATACCCAATTGTGGATGAGAGGGCGGTCATTGCCATGATGAGGGTTGATGTACCGATCGCTATGTGCATGGGAAAAGATAAGATAATAATTAAGGCTAGAAGGATCATGACCCCTCCGCCAGCCCCAAACATTCCGCTGAAAATGCCGATTCCCATGCCGATAATAATGGAGGAAACAATTTGCTGCCAGCCTTTTGTAAACCGAATTGACTTCTCGGCGGGTTTTTTATCCTCCGATTTCATTTTGGAGTTCCGGACAAATAACAAAACTCCGGAGATAACCAAAGCAATTCCAAAGAAGTATGATAAGGATTGTTCCTTGATTTGACTGGAAAACATTGCACCAAGTTGAGCTCCAATTATGGATGAAAGAGCTATCCAGATACCCCTCTTCAAATCAATATTTCCATTTTTATAATAATTATAGGATACTGTGATTGAGGCAATTACGTCAACAAACAGGCTTGTTCCAATGGCAGAATGGGTGCCCACATGAAAAATCAGGGTTAATATGGGGACGATTACCATCACCCCACTAGCCCCGATTAAACTGGTCACTCCACCCGTAATCACACCAACGACAATAGCCAATAAATATGTATCAATACTCATTCTATCATTCTCCTAATAGATTAAGATTAAACAAAACTTCGATCAGGTTTTGTTATCGTCTGTTATTTAAAATTACAATCACGTTATGCATATCATTTTTGCAGTCTGTGGTTAAGAACCCCATCATTCTGAGCTGCATTATACCACCTTTTAATTCTATGAAATTATGCAATTATTGATAAAATTACAATAAATATCATTTTAGTAAAGGATTACTTGGAGAAAATATATTTAGTTTAAAGACTTAAAATCTTTCTGAATCTTGGATTTATATCTTCAGGTCGAATTCGGCTTGATAATGTCTCATATAGTGGTGTAAAAAGGAATTGACAAAATAGTCATCGTGTGCTTTCTTGAAGGTTGTACAAAACAAACCAAGAAAGGAAAAACACGATGACCAATGTAACTATAGCACTTCAAGAATACCTGCGCAAGCTGGGAGTGGATCAAGATAAAGACTTTCTTCAAGAAAGTGTACGGATCATGAGCCAAATGCTGATGGAGTTGGAAGTACAGAAGCAAACAGGAGCAGCCAAACACGAGCGTACGCCTGAGCGCAAGACGCAGCGAAATGGATACCGGGAGCGCATATGGGAGACACGCGTTGGTGAAATTCCATTGCATATTCCCAAATTGCGAACTGGGAGCTATTTT
>DHFN01000154.1:0-2875 GCA_002402275.1 Anaerolineales bacterium UBA4823 | reverse complement strand
AAAAGTGGATGATCTTTTGCAAGCCATGGGCTTGACCGGCATTGATAAGAGTCAAGTGTCTCGAATTTGTAAAGGATTGGATGAAGTGGTGCAGGAATTTCGCAATCGGCCGCTGGAAGGACGTTACCCCTATATATGGCTGGATGCTCTCTACCTTAAAGTGCGTCAAAATCATCGGATTGTCAACCTGGCATTGGTGATAGCCATCGGCGTCAACGAGTTGGGAGAGCGTGAAGTGCTGGGTTTTGGGCTGGGAGGCAGTGAAACAGAGGCTTTTTGGCTGGAATTCTTGCGATCTTTGGTTCAGCGGGGTTTGACTGGGGTGCAATTGGTGATCAGTGATGCCCATGAAGGCTTGAAAGCTGCTATTGCTCAGGTATTGAGCGGAGCGAGTTGGCAGCGATGGAGGGTCCATTTTATGCGAAACTTGTTGTGTCATATTCCGCGTGGCGATCAGGCGATGGTGGCAGCCGCTCTGAGGACGATCTTTGCCCAGCCTAGTCAGGAGGCAGCCAGGAGACAATTGCGAGCTGTCTATGAAGCAATGGTGACCCGCTGGCCTAAAGCTGCCGATGTGCAGATCGATGCGGAAAATGACATTTTGGCTTACATGATATTTCCCCAGGAACACTGGAAGCGGATCTACTCTAATAACGTTCTGGAACGGCTCAACAAGGAGGTGAAGCGTAGAATCAATGTTGTGGGCGTTTTTCCAGATGAACCCTCTGTTATCCACCTGGTAGGAGCTATTCTGCAAGAACAAGCTGATGAGTGGCAAGTCACAAAACGATACTTTAGTTTGGAGTCCATGCGCAAATTGTACGAACCTCAACCGTTGATAATGGCTGAGATGATACCATTTACACTGGCTCCAGTTCATTGACATTTAAAACATTCCTTAAAGAAAGTATGCGGTGAATTTACACCATTGACAAAAACGTGAACAAGACGTGAACACCATCTTTCTATTTTGGATACATACTTCTTGCTCATTTATTTTTTAGGTGAACAAAAGATTGATCAAGATACTGGTAGGTGTATTTAAGGATATGAAGACAAATAATTCAATATAATCATAGAATTCGCCTGCTTGGATGAAGCTTAATTTTTAGGTAGGATTATTATTAGTCGAATCTGTTACTAATTGGCTAGTAATTAAATTGCAAAGGTGGTGTTAATTATTGTGCTGTTTGCATTGGAATATATTCAACAATTAACCCTTCGAAATCCCAAGTCTGTTTATTGTATTGGGTAGTATTGATAAGTGGTTTGTCGATAGTTCGATATATTTGCCAGAAATCCTTGTCCAAGGGTGGTTCTATCCGGGATGGCTTGGAGATTATTTTAATATTACCTGTTGCTCGGGTTGAATAATCCGTACGGATAGGGTTAGTTTGTCCCGGACCAAGAAAATACCAATTCCAACACCAGAAGAGGCGTTCATTGGCAAGATAGATTACCTCGTTTGATTGAACGTTAGCTTTAACGAATTGGACAGCATGCTTAAAATCCCATGGATAAACAAATGTCTGATTTTGATTGTATAATGCCAGACTTAAAATAATAACAGTGAGTGCAGTTACAATTTTTGCTATAATTTTTTGCCAATGGTTATTATTGAGTAATTTGTCCAGCCAAATTGCTATTGTTAAAAACAGAAAGGGAACAATTAATCCCAAACCATGAAATAACCAAATAGGGCGTATAAGGTGGCTAATAACTATTGTGGTTAAGATGGGCACGAACAAATATGCGGAAATTGCAATTTGAGTAGACTGCCACCGGACTGCCGTGTAAATACAAACCGCGAGCCATAAACTAATGATGATAGACTGTAGCCAAAAAGGGCAATTACTACAATACCCTAATAGGTGAATGAAGAGAGTAGTGATGATATCCTTAAAACCTGGTACAACAGCATGCGCTACACTTCCAATTGTCCAGGCACGTTGCAACCAAGGGATATAAGCCACGATAATCGATATCTGTGTAAGTAACCATATTCTCAACTGGCTTATTTTCATTTTTTTTCTAAAAGCAAAGATTAACGCATGAAAATAAATGGCAGGAAGAATTAAAAAACTAATTCCATGTAGGTACAGGAAGGCGACAGTCACAAGGAATAAACCGACTACAGGCAGAAATTTTCGCTGGCTGATAATCAATTGGTTGTTTAATTCATATATCCAAATAACCAGCAACATCCATAAAGAATACATACGGGCCTCGGTCCCATAATTGACCGCGTATGGTGCAATGGCAAATAATAATGCTGCTATGATTGCCGTATGGCGATTGAAATATTTGTAAGCTAAAAAATATAAGGAAGCAGTGGCGACAATTAATACAATTACACTATTGGACTTGATCCATAGATCACTGGTCCCTAACTTTAACCAATAATGCAATTGTATATAATATAAAGAAGGATGAGGGTCATATGTGCGAATTGATATCAACATATCGGAAAATGGTAAGCTGGCGTGGGTCACTGATTGGAGTTCATCATACCATAACCCTTTTCCATGCATATAAATATACTTGACTAATATCGATAATCCTAATATAACCCATAATGGCATATGGACTTTAAACACTTGCTGTATGGAAAAATTCTCCAGGTTCCTGAAAAAGTCACGAATTGGACTTAATTCCATTTTAATCGCTATACCATGATGATTTATAAGGATTAATCCCAATATTATCCAGACACTTAAAATAGCAAAAAATCCCAAGCTTAATAAAATCGTGTTTATCGAAGATTGAAAAAGATAATCAAGATAGTAAAAAGAATCATTGATGAGAAAAAGTAGATAATGTCTCATATAGTGGTGTAAAAAGGAATTGACAAAATAGTCATCGTGTGCTTTCTTGA
>DHFN01000020.1 GCA_002402275.1 Anaerolineales bacterium UBA4823 | reverse complement strand
AGAAAGTTAGATCTTCCTAGAGTTGTATATTTAAACTATTCGGCTTGGCGATAAAAGCCCATTCGCCAAGCCTCTACTTACTTAAAGAATTAATCTTAATTTAAACAATGGAACGGAAATATGATCTCATTACTCTTGGAGCGGCGCTAAATCGGCAGTGAAATGCCGAAGGACAGGAGGCGCCCAAACGATTTGCATTCCATGGAGTTTGTTCCTCTCCTCATAAATTCGGATCACACTATCAGCCACCAGTTTTAAATGATTATCGGTGTAAACCCGCCGGGGAACTGCCAAACGCACTACTTCTAAGGGAGAGTAGTGTACCTGCCCTGTTTGGGCATCTTCGGAGCCAAATGCCAGCTGCCCTAATCCGCACGCACGGGTTCCCGAATCCAGGTAGAGTTGAGCTGCCAATGCCTCGGCTGGGAAATGTTCTTGCGGGATATGAGGCGAAAACCTTTTCATATCCAGCATCACACAATGTCCCCCAATCGGTTGAAGAGCCGGCACTCCTGCTTGAAGGAGTTGTTCTCCAAAAATCCGTACCTGACGGACCCGGTTGGTCATATAAGCCTGATCTAATACTTCTCGTAATCCAATTGATAGAGCTTCTAGGTCACGTCCTGCCATCCCGCCATAAGTAATAAATCCTTCCAACGCAATTAAGAATTGCTGGGCTTGCCGATATTTTTGCTCATCCTTCAGGGCTAAAAACCCGCCAATATTTACCAACCCATCCTTCTTCGAGCTCATGGTGCAGCCATCCGCTAAGGAGAACATTTCCTGAGCGATTTCTTTAATAGACTTCGAGGCATAGCCAGCTTCGCGCTGTTGAATAAAATAGGCATTTTCCGCAAATCTGGCTGCATCAAGATAAAATGGTAAACCATAGCGATCTGCCACTTCTCGAACTGCCCGTAGATTAGCCATGGATACTGGTTGACCGCCATTATTGTTGCACGTAACCGTCACATGGATTATCCCAATTTTTTCTCTGCCAAGCCGTTTGATGGTTTGTTCCAGTTTGTCAATATCCACATTCCCTTTAAAAGGATGGTCCTGATCGGTTTGCAAGCCCTCCTCGATCACAAGATCAATTGGTAATCCTCCCTTATTGAGAACATGCGCTTCTGTCGTATCAAAAAACATATTTCCCAGTGCAGAGATACCTGGTTTCAAATGGATTGCCATTAGGATATTCTCCGCTGGTCTCCCTTGATGGGTGGGCAAGATGTAAGGATAACCGGTAATATCCCGAATCACTTCTTCCAAATGAAACCAGTTCCGACAACCGGCATAGGATTCATCGCCAGTCATGATACCTGCCCATTGATATTGGCTCATTGCTGAAGTACCGCTATCGGTGAGCAAATCCACGAAAACCTCTTCAGCCGGTATCTTGAAAATATTGTAATGTGCCTTTTTCAAAACCTGTTGTCGTTCTTCATGAGTGGTAATTTTAAGTGGCTCGACTACTTTGATTCGATAAGGTTCAACATTTGAAAGAAAATCCATTTTTTTCTCCTTCTACTCGAAAAGTATATGAAAATTAAATTCTATATCGAAAAACCCATCTCCAATAATTAAAAATAAACGCTGCTTTCCTCCCTTCCATATCATTTTTGTAAAGTTATTTTACACCTTTTTTACTGCAGGGTTGAATATTCAAACCGATAATTAGATTTGGAAATTAAATTTAATCCCACCAACTCATATAAAGGAAAGAAAATGAAGCTGAAAAATTTACAACAATTCAGGTCAATACAGGCAACTATGATCATGTGGGTTGGGATTGTTCTAGTTATAGCAGGTGGAATCCTGGTTGCAAATGCAACAATTACTACCCGTAATATGGCAATTAACAACGCTAAAGAACAAGCTTTATCCCAAGGCGAATCTTTAGCCAATCAAATCAAAGCCGAAATCGATGTTGTCATGGATAGCACGCGTACATTGGCAAACATGCTTGAAACCGTCAAGGACCCACAAGCATCTGTCCATCTTGAGCGCAGTGAAGTCAGTTATATGGTTCGCCAAGTTTTACTAGAAAATCGCAATCTCGCTGGCACTTGTACCCTTTGGGAACCAAATGCCTTTGATGGAAATGACGCCTTATATGTCAATGCTCCCGGGGGGTATGACAAAACTGGGCGGCTTCTGCCCTACTGGCATTGGGATACTTTAGGCAATCCAATAGTAGAACCGCTTACCGATTATGAAACCAGTGAATGGGCAACCTGTCCTAAAAATACCAAGCAAGAATGTATCATTGACCCATTTGTATATCCAATTAATGGGGTAGATGTTCTAATGACCACCCTGGCGGCACCGATTATTTTTAATGATGTTTATTACGGTATAGTTACGGCAGATATAGGATTACAATTTTTACAAACGCATTATGCAGATCAAGCCAAGATTTTTGACGGTGCTGGTACGGTTGCCATCATATCGAATAAAGGGTTGATCGCCGGACTCACCGGACAAAAAGCGTTGGTTGGAAAACCATTTAGTGATTACGAACCCCTGGCAGAAGAGTTTATCTCCAAAATCCAAGCTGGACAATCGGACTTGCTCCAGGATGGAGGAAACCTCAAAGTCGTTGTCCCAATGTCTGTCGGAAAGGCAACAACTCCATGGGGAGTTTATTTACGGATTCCGATGCAAGCGATTACTGCCAGCGCAAACCAGATGACCACCCAGATGGTAATTATCGGCATCATCCTAATCGGTCTGGGTATCTTCGGAATCTGGTGGGCAATCAGATTTATCGTCGTCCAACCAATTAAAGTGCTTCAGAATGCTGCCAATAAACTTTCTGAGGGGGATACCAGCATTGAAGGCTTGGATAAACTTGCTGAGCGCTCGGACGAATTTGGCGACGTAGGTAGAGCCTTTAATGAACTTACCCAATCTTACAATGAAATATCCACTATTAGCCAGGAGGTTGCTCAGGGTAACTTGCAAGTGGATATAAAATTGCGTTCTGAAAAAGACATCCTGGGTAATGCGATCCATTACATGATCAACAGCTTGAAACAATTAATTGGAAACTTAGCTAAAAGTGCTTCTCAGCTGAATGAAGCTTCTAGGCAATTAGCTGCTGTTGCTACCCAAGCCGGACAAGCCACCAGTCAGATTGCTGCAACGGTGCAACAAGTAGCCAAAGGCACAACTCAACAATCTGAATCAATCAATCACACAGCCATCACCCTCGAGCAATCCTCCCAGGCAATTAATGGGGTGGCACAAGGAGCTCAAGAACAAGCTCAAGCAGTCGCAAAAGCTTCTTCCATAACCACCCAGATCAGCACAACTGTTCAAAAAGTCGCCCGAAATGCCCAAACTATGGTAAAAGGTTCGTTGGAATCGACTTCTGTCGCACAATCTGGAGCACAAACCATAGAAGAAACGATCCAAGGAATGGAACAAATCAAAGCCAAAGTGAATGTATCCGCTCAAAAAGTGGAAGATATGGGTCAACGTTCCAATCAAATTGGGGCAATCGTCGAAACCATTGAAGACATCGCCAGTCAAACGAACTTGTTAGCGTTGAACGCAGCAATCGAAGCTGCTCGAGCCGGAGAACATGGCAAAGGGTTTGCAGTGGTTGCAGATGAAGTTCGTAAATTGGCAGAACGGTCAAGCCATGCCACTAAAGAAATCGCTGAGTTAGTGAAAAGCATTCGGAATTCTGTCACAGAAGCCATCAAGGCAATGAATGATACCTTAAACGAAGTTGAATCGGGCACAGCAAAATCAAGCCAATCTGGTCAAGCCTTGGCAGCCATCATAAAATCTGCTGAATCTGTCAAACAACAAGCCGAACTCAGCGCAGAAGCGGCTAAATTAATGGACAATGCTGCGAATGATCTGATTTTAGCTATGGATTCGGTCTCCGCCGTAGTAGAAGAAAACACTGCCGCCACAGAGGAGATGGCGGCTAATATGAATTCTGTAACCGAAGCAATTGAAAATATAGCGAGTGTGAGCGAGGAAAATAGTGCCGCGATCGAAGAAGTCAGTGCCAGTGCCGAAGAGATGAGCGCTCAAGTCCAGGAAATGATGGCGTCAGCCCAGACCTTAGCCCAAATGGCACAAACCCTTCAGGAGCTCGTCAATCAATTTAAAGTAGACCAAAGCGAATTTGCGGGTGGAAACCACCATCAGCGGAATCTTGAAGAACCATCTAAAGTCTTAGCTTAATTTTTGAGAATAGACTGTAAAATTGCCTTGCGCCTATTTATTAGTTAACCACCGGGCTGCCTAAATCCGGAAGGCAGCCCGGTTCCATTAATAGCAGCTTGAATGCAGAGCTCATTTGATTAAAAGAATAGACAATCCTATTTAAACCCAGTCACAAATTTGACCTTTCTTAAGGCTCATTATGACGGAAAAACCAACGCTTGGTTATCTCTGCTGTTGTAAAATACAACAGAATAATCACCAAAATACCCAATAATGTAACCGGAGCTAGAGGTTTGAAATTAAAAAGGGACCCCAGCGGTGTATAGGGAATTAAGAGAGTTACTAAACCAACTATTCCTGTCGCTGTAAGCATCAAACGGCTAGGGCGACTATGGAAAATCGAAAGCCGGGTGCGAAGTGCAAATACAACTAAACCAGCGGATAGCACCGATTCGACAAACCAACCACTTTGAAAAGTTGGCTCCTGAGCCTTGATCACCCAAAGCAGAAACCCAAATGTCAGGTAGTCAAAAATGGAACTCAATGAACCAAATACTAGCATGAACCTTCGGATAAAATTGATATTCCAGCGGCGAGGTTTCTCAATATAGATCGAATCTACATTATCCGTTGCAATAGTCATTTCAGGAAAATCAGTGAGAAAATTGATTAGCAAAATTTGGGTTGGCAATAAGGGTAAGAATGGTAAGAATAAAGATGCCCCGGCAACACTAAACATATTGCCAAAGTTTGCACTGGTTGCCATAAAGACATATTTCAATGTGTTAGCGAAAGTCTTTCGCCCTGCGCGAATTCCCTGCTCCAACACCTCTAAATCGTTTTTTAGCAAAACAAAGTCAGCGGACTCTTTAGCCACATCTACTGCGTTTGCCACCGAAATTCCCACATCAGCACTATGCAAGGAGGGTGCATCATTGATCCCGTCACCCAGATATCCCACTACATGCCCGGTTTTCTTGAGTGCCAGAATGATGCGTTCTTTTTCATTTGGATCAACATCTGCAAAAATATCCACTTTCTCAGCCTTATGCCATAAAGCTGCATCAGCCAGTTCATCAATTTCGTTCCCTGATAAAATGAACGGATTTTCGATCCCTATAACCTGCGCGGTATGTTGGGCAACCAATGGATTGTCCCCCGTAATAATTTTGATTTGAACCCCCAAACTTTTCAAACTTTTGATTGTCTCAGAGACTCCTTCCTTAGGCGGGTCAAAAAATAGCAAAAAGCCTAAAAAGACCATATCATGCTCATCCTGACGTTGAAAAGTAATTTGTTCTCCAACATTACGCTCAGCGACTCCTAAAACCCGAAATCCTTGTTCAGACCATTTTGTAAAATTATCTTCCAATTTTCCACACCATTCTTCAGAAAGCGGTTGAACAATTCCATAGCTCTCGATCTGGGTGCATACTTCAAATATTTTTTGATATGCGCCTTTACTGATCATGGTTCTCGTTCCATTCTCTTCAACCGCAACCGTTAATCTTTTGCGAATAAAATCGTAAGGAATTTCACCCACTTTATGAGTGCTTTTCTCCTCATTCTGAAAGGTTGAGAGAATTGCTTCATCTAAAGGGTTAATCAGCCCGGCTTGAAAATGGGCATTTAACCAGGCAGCCCGTTTCACTTTCTCTGATTCATTTCCATCAGCGTCAAATGCGTGATCTAAACGAATCACTCCAGCGGTGATTGTACCGGTTTTATCGGTACATAAAATGTCCATACTGCCAAAGTTTTCAATCGAGGATAGCCGCCGTACAATCACATTCTGTTTTGCCATCGCTTGAGAGCCTTTGGAGAGATTGATATTAATAATTGCAGGTAATAATTGAGGAGTTAAACCGACAGCCAATGCTAGTGAAAATAGGAGTGAATCCAAGACGGGTTTTTGAAAGAAGACATTCATTACAAAAATACCCCCTACAAGTACAAACATTACTTCGGTCAACAGATAACCTAAATGCCGAACACCCCGTTCAAATTCGGTTTCAGGCGCACGCAATGTCAATTTCTTGGCGATTTGCCCAAAATATGTTCGTACCCCGGTCTCAGTGATGATACCTTTTGCACTACCTGAGCGAACACTAGTTCCCATAAAAACGCAATTAATCCGTTCATGTAAGGGTGCATGTTCATCCACTTTGCTGGGTTTCTTTTCCACTGGATAGGTTTCGCCGGTCAATACCGCTTCATTGACAAAAAAATCGTTTGCCTTTACCACTAGCCCATCAGCTGGAATAAGATTGCCCCCAGAGAGCAACACGATATCGCCTACAACCACCTCTTCATTTGGGATTGTAAACTCCTTACCATCCCTCACAACTCGGGTTGTGGCATGAACCTGGGCACGCAATTTTTCAGCAGCATTATTGGCGCTATATTCTTGAACAAAACTTAAGATCGCGCTTGCCAATATAATTCCCAAGATGATCGTCGCATCAATCCAATCCTGTACGAAAGCTGAGACCAGGGTTGCAAATATCAAAATCAAAATGATAGGGCTTTTGAATTGTCCAA
>DHFN01000212.1:272-3262 GCA_002402275.1 Anaerolineales bacterium UBA4823 | reverse complement strand
AACATTATATAATAGGTCAGCCCTCTATGTAGCTCACGTTTGTAATGGGACGTTCTTGTGGTAAATTCATCTCATGCTACCTTTGGAGTCCAGCAAGCTTGCTTGCGGTTTACGCTGAAGCAAGCTTCAGCACTCCAGATTTGGAATCAGCAAGCTTGCTTGCGGTTTTTCGTAGTGATTTGTAGCTCACGTTTGTAACGTGAGGTTCTGGTTGTAAATTGTTCTCATGCTAAAAGCATGAGCTACGAAGGGAAGGCATGGTTAATTTGTGTAGCTCACATTTGTAATGGGATGTTCTTATTGGAAATTGGCTCATGCTAGACTGAGTTGAGTTTGATTTATTTTGTTTCCGATAATGGTTTCTTTGAGGAGAGCGCATAACAGCTAAGGATATGATATTGGCAGGAGATAACCATGCTCAAGAGGTTATCCCTATGGTACAATTTTACCGATATGAATACAGAAGTGAAGACGATTTCGGTGAAACCGCCCAATGTGATCAAGGCATTAAGGGAAGGTTTTGATGCTATTGCCAATCATATAGGCATCATTCTTTTTCCATTAGGCTTGGATTTGTACCTCTGGTTAGGACCACACTGGCGGATTAGTTATTTAATTGATCAGATGCTGCAAGCAATGGCGCAAATTACCGGTAGCGGACAATCGGATTTATTACGGATGGGAACAGAGTTTTGGAAAACTGCCGAAGAACATATCAATTTGTTTTCCCTATTGCGAACCTATCCGGTGGGGATTTTTAGTCTGATGGCAGGTATTCAACCCATTGAAACACCGTTTGGAAAACCACTGGAATTACAAGCCCAATCTGCCCTGGTTGTAATTTTTGCGTGGGTTATTTTGACTTTAGTTGGCATCGTTGGAGGTACTCTCTATTTCAATATAGTGGCGAAAGTTGCACTAGAGGGACATCTGGACTGGAAGGAAATGGGTCCACATTGGTTATCGCGCATTCTTCAAGTAATTTTTTTGTCACTATTTTGGATTGCGATTGCTGCGATGATTTTGATACCAAGCAGTTGTTTAGTTTCAGTTTTTGCGACAAGTAATATAACTATCAGCCAAATTGTCCTTTTGATCATTATTGGTCTCATCGTATGGTTGTTTTTTCCACTTTTGCTTTCACCGCACGGAATATTTGCGAGTCAGGTAAATATGTGGAACTCCGTGAAAAACAGCATTAAAGTAACCCGGTTCACTTTTCCAACCACAATATTGTTGTTTCTACTCGCAATTGCGATTAGCCAAGGCTTAGATCTTATCTGGCGGTTACCCAAAGAAACCTCCTGGTTAATGGTGATTGGAATCGCTGGGCATGGTTTTATCACCAGTAGTTTGCTCGCTACAACATTTGTCTATTATCGTGATGCAAATCAATGGGTGGAAGAGATGTTGCAGCAAATAAAAATAACAACTGTTTTGTGATTTTATTGTATGGGAAGGTTATTTTGGAGGTCTAGTGGTAAAAGGAAACGCCGATTCGTATAACGCCAACAATATCCAGGTTTTGGAAGGATTGGAAGCCGTCCGTCGCCGACCGGGAATGTATGTTGGCGGTACGGATATCAAAGCCTTACATCATTTAATTTATGAAGTTGTAGATAATTCTATAGATGAAGCGTTAGCTGGTGTTTGTGATCGCATTGAGGTGATCATACATCCTGACCGGAGTGTAACTGTTACAGATAATGGACGGGGAATCCCAGTAGATATCCAACCTCAAATGAAAAAACCAGCTCTTGAAGTTGTGATGACCGTTCTTCATGCCGGGGGAAAATTTGGCGGTGGTGGTTACAAAGTGTCTGGAGGTTTGCATGGAGTTGGAGTTTCCGCTGTGAATGCGCTTTCTGCATGGTGTGAAGTTGAAGTACGCCGTGAAGGGAGAGTACATTTTCAACGTTATGAAAGAGGTTATCCAACTGGCCCGGTGATAATTGTTGGAAAAGCGGATCCAAATGAGACTGGAACGAAGACCACATTCCGTTATGATGAAGAAATATTCAAAGGAGAACTTGACTTTCGATTCGATACTTTAGTGCAACGATTTCGCGAGATGGCTTTCGTTACCCGCGGAGTGACCATTTATTTAAAGGATGAACGCATCGATCGCGAGATGACTTTTTATTTCGAAGGCGGGATTACCTCATTCGTTAAATATTTAAACCGGAATCGGGAGATATTACACCCGGTCGTTCATGTTGAAAAAGAAGTTGAAGGGATCACTGTCGAAGCAGCGATTCAATACACCGATGCCTATGCTGAATCAGTTTACTCATTTGCTAATACCATCAACACCATTGATGGAGGCACTCATTTAACTGGTTTACGGGCAGCAATTACCCGCACTATAAATGACTATGCACGCCGATCAAATTTATTAAAAGACTCCGATCCCAATTTCAGCGGGGATGATACTCGAGAAGGTTTGACTGCGATTATTAGCGTGAAACACCCTGATCCTCAGTTCGAGAGTCAGACAAAAGTAAAGTTAATGAATCCAGAAGTTCAGACAATCGTCCAGCAAATTGTGGGCGATAAATTTGGTGCATTTCTGGAAGAGAATCCAAACGCCGGGAAGGCGATCATCCAAAAGTGTTTGACCTCAGCAAGAGCTCGGGATGCAGCTCGAAAAGCTCGGGATTTAGTGATTCGCAAATCTGCTTTAGAAAGCTTGACCTTGCCAGGTAAATTAGCGGATTGCTCAGAACGAGACTCTCAAAAAACCGAATTATTTATTGTCGAGGGTGATTCAGCCGGGGGGAGTGCTAAACAAGGGCGCGATCGTCATTTTCAAGCGATCTTACCATTGCGTGGAAAGATCATGAACACTGAGCGAGCTCGTTTGGATAAAATCCTCGCCAGCAATGAGGTTAAAGCTTTAATATCTGCGCTTGGGATGGGAATCGGAGATAATTTTGACATTTCTGGTTTGAGGTATGGACGGGTGATCATTATGACGGATGCGGATGTGG
>DHFN01000212.1:0-141 GCA_002402275.1 Anaerolineales bacterium UBA4823 | reverse complement strand
TAAAGGATTAGGTGAAATGAATCCGGCCCAATTGTGGGAGACTACGATGGATCCTTCAAAGAGAACCTTATTACAGGTGACCATTGAGGATGCTGCCGAAGCCGATCGTACATTTGATATGCTGATGGGATCCGCGGTACC
>DHFN01000158.1 GCA_002402275.1 Anaerolineales bacterium UBA4823 | reverse complement strand
AGATTTGGCAGCCCAGCTGGCATGCAGAAGGTTTAATGAGTGATAGTTTCTGGAAAGAGAAAATGGATTACATCCATCAGAATCCTGTCAGGAAGGGTTATGTGCGGCTGCCAGAACATTGGCGATATTCCTCCGCGGGATATTGGTTGAAGCAGGAAGTTGGGGATGTTCCGGTTGTGCCTATCCAATCGGAAGAAAATGAGGAAGAGTGCCACGGACACAGGTAAGCCGGGAGACCTAAAGGTCAGTTTTCGCGCGCGGTCGGGAGACCGGCGCGATCAAAGAAAAGAAGTGGCATGTATAAAAAATATAATCATCACTACTGCAATTGAGGGAAAGACAAATGAAATTAAGGCATCTCATTATTAATAATTTTCGGGGCATCAAAGAACTTGATTGGGTAGTTCCGGGAGATATGGTTTGTTTGATCGGATCTGGCGATTCTACCAAGACTACAATCTTAGACGCTATAGAATATGTTCTTTCCCCACGCTGGAATTTACCTATCAGTGATCTCGATTTTTATCAATCAAACACACAACAACCAATTGAAATAACTGCAACCATAACGGAATTGCCCAAGAAACTTATTCAGGAAGATAAATACGGATTATTTATAAATTTCTGGAATTTCAAGGATGGTGATCACGACGAGGAAAAAGAGTCAGACGAGTATTCACTTATAATTTGTCTTTCAGTAGAAGCGAGTCTTGAACCTCAATGGTTCGTTATTTCAAAGCAAAATGGAGACAAGAAGAATATTACGGCAAGCGATCGTGAATTACTAGGAGTTGCGCAAATTGGCGCCTATATTGATCGCGATTTATCATGGGGACGGAATTCAGCATTAACTCGATTAACAGGTCGAGAAAACATTGAAGAGATACCTGCTATTTTAGCTGATGCAACACGAACTGCACGTGTTGCACTCCAAAAAGCAGATCTCAAACAATTGGCTCAATCTGCTAAAGATTTAGAGACAGCTGCAAAATCTCTTGGCGTCAGCCCTAAGTCTGGCTTTCGTCCAGGAATGGATCCATTGGGGATAAATATCAATATGGGCGCAATTACTCTTCTAGATGGTGATATACCCCTCCGTTCAGGAGGCCTTGGAAGCCGGCGATTACTCGTAATGGCTATTCATAAAAACTGTTCTAAGGAAGGATCAATAATTCTTGTTGACGAAATTGAAAATGGGCTCGAACCTTTTCGCCTTAGAAACTTGATCCGTACACTACGTCCCAGTAATAATGAATCTTGCCAATGTTATTTAACCACTCATTCTGCAATATCTATTGTTGAACATAAATCTCAAGAACTATATGTAGTTCGTTCTGAAAACGGAAAAACCATAGTCCTTCAGGTCGCGAATTCTCTCCAAAATATTGTTCGAGGAATTCCAGAAGCATTTCTTGCTAGATGCATAATTGTGTGCGAAGGCAAAACCGAGTGGGGAATATGTAGAGCGATGGATGATTATTGGCAATCCCAAAAATTACCTCCTTTAGCTTGTATGGGAGTAGAACCAATAAGTAGCCCTAAAAGTGGAGGTTCTGAAGCACCCACCTATGCAGTCGAATTAGCAAAGTTAGGGTATAGAGTAGCTTATTTCGGTGATTCTGATGTGCCTCTTATACCTACAAAAGAGGAAATGGAAGCTCTTGGTATTAAAGTTATTCTCTGGGCAGGCAATGTAGAGATTGAACGCAGGCTTTGTTTAGACTTTCCTCTGGAAGCTATTAACAAAATCATAGAACTCGCAATCCAGATCAGTGGAAATGAGGACAGTATTTGGGACCAAATAAAAAATGAAATTCATTTAGATAATGAAGATTTTTCACGGGATATTAATCTACTAATAAAATTAAAGGGTGAAGAAGAAATCCGGTTAGCAATTGGATTGGCTGCCGATCATGGAAGTTGGTTTAAACGCCAAGATAAGGGTGAGGAACTAGGTAAATTAGTTGTTCAATACATTGACGCAATTTCTAAAAAAGATAGCGGCCTGAAACTTCAGGAATTATTTAAGTGGTGTTATGCCTAAAATTGAAGAGTCCTTATGTCGACCTGAACACAGTAGTCTTCTGGCTCCTGCCGGCTATGGTAAAACAGAAGAAATTGTACGTGCTGTGAGTATTTCTGAGGGAAAGCAATTAATTCTGACACACACGAATGCTGGTGTAGCTTCCTTAAAATCAAGACTGCGTAAATTCAAAGTGCCAAATTCTAAATTTTCGATAGATACAATTGCAAGTTGGCTTTTAAAATATTCGGCTGCATACCCAAAAATTTCAGGGTTAACGGAAGTTCATCCCGAACAGAACGAATGGCAGCAAGTTTATACGGCATCAATGAATCTGTTCCATTGTAAGTTCATACGTGAAATTATTCAGTCTACTTATTCAGGAGTGTTCATTGACGAGTATCAGGATTGCACTTTGGTTCAACACAATCTTGTTGTTCGTCTTGCCGATATGTTACCCGTCAGAATTCTAGGAGATCCATTACAAGGGATATTTGGTTTCAGAGATGATGATCCACTAATAAATTGGGACTCGGATGTATTACCAATCTTCAAACCATTACCAGAACTTCAGATACCGTGGCGTTGGATTAACGGGAACAAAGAACTGGGTAATTGGCTGATTAAGTTAAGGAAATCTCTGTTAGATGATGAAAGAATGGATTTGTCCACAGTCTCCGAGATTGAATGGTATGAATGGTCGATAGAAAAAGAGATTGAAATTGGCTACAAAACTTTAAAAAATAAAGGGTCTATTGTTGGAATTCAAATGTGGCCACAAGATGCCCACGATTCGGCAAAAAGATTAGGAGGGATATACCAGTCTATGGAAGAAATGGAGTGTAAGCGTCTCATGTATTGGGTTGACCAGTTTGATCAGAATGATGGAATTCCTCTTGTGATATCAGTTATTAATTTTATTTATGAATGCATGGTTCAGGAAAACTATTTTAGCGAAGTCATCAAATTATTAAAAGAAAAGGATGTCGATGGCTTATTATCTATTGATAACCGTGAACTTGGTTTAGCATTTAATAGATTGGCGACTGTCCGAGATTTATCAAGTATTGTAATAATAATTCTGGATATTCTGAAAAACAAACAGCTAAAAATATACCGTCGGGAACTTTTGGGCGAAATGAAAAGATCAGTACAAGCTTTATCCTCCGAAGGATATCAAAATCTACATGATGCTGCTTGGAATATCCGTTATAGAACAAGAGTTAATGGTAGGAAACCTGAATGGAAAACAATATCAAGAACATTGTTAATAAAAGGCTTGGAATTTGATCATGCAATTATCTTGGATGCGAGCAAGTTGCAAAACAAAATGCACTTCTATGTAGCAGCAACCAGGGGATCGCAATCATTAGCGATCCTTTCCCCAAGCCCAATAATTTACTTCGGTTCGTAGTGATTTAATAAAATAACAGGCCCAATTTTCTGCGCGGCATCTGACCGTTAGGTCTCCAAACGCCTGCAATCCACTATTTGGAGACCTGCGGCTTATCATTTCGCTTGGTCAGGAGACCTTCGCGAACGCTGTCTCGTTATCGCAAAGATTCTTCGCCT
>DHFN01000027.1 GCA_002402275.1 Anaerolineales bacterium UBA4823 | reverse complement strand
TTCATCCTGAGCCAGGATCAAACTCTCCGCTAAAATTTTATCGTATCTTTCGATACGGTCGTTACGGATTTATTACTGGAATTGCAAGTCTTTACTTTCTATCACTTTTCAATTGTTAAGGTTCTGCCGTCGAGCGGGCTGGAGTATACCAGCCTCGCATTTGCCTGTCAAGTGTTTTTAGAGACAAAATACCGATGTCTTTGCTTTCCTGACATCGGCCGTCAGACCGAACAAACTTCCCAGTTCTGGTCTCTGACGCAGGGGCGTCTCTTCTGTTGTAAAGGATCATCCCTTTTCGGTGAGATCCGTCTTGGGTTAATTGAGCGTTGTTTATTATACTCAACCCACCCATTCTGTCAAGTGTTTTTACCAGAAATATTCGAAATTCGCCAAAACTCGTTTTGGATTATTCCAAGTCCTGACGTCCGTTCAAGGCCCTCATTAACGTCGTCGGATCAGCATACTCAAGATCACTCCCCACTGGTAATCCCCGCGCCAAACGGGTTACCCTCACTGATAATGGCTGCAACCGTTGTTGTAGATACATCGCTGTGGCATCCCCTTCCATGCTTGGATTGGTAGCCAGGATTACTTCTTTTACCTCCCCACCTTGCACCCGTTCGATCAATTCTTGGATCCGCAAATCTTGTGGTGCCACCCCTTCTATTGGAGAAAGGACACCCTGTAGTACATGGTAAATTCCCACATAAGAACCTACTCTTTCCAGTGCAACCACATCCATTGCATCCTCTACTACACAGATGATCGAGTGATCACGCTCTTCATCACTGCATATCCCACAGTTTTCTTGATCACGCGTCATAATATTAAAACATTTTGGACAGGTGACCACTTCGGTTTTTAGAGCAAGGATGGAATTGGCTAGATCCTGGCTTAATTCATCTGGAGTGTTTAATAAGAAAAATGCCAACCGCCCGGCGGTTTTTGGACCTATGCCCGGCAAGCGGCTGAATGCATTAATGACATCTTGGATGGGTTTTGGAGTAGCCATCGTTTAATCAGAATAATTCGATTGTTCTTCTCAAAAAGGTAAACCACCTGCTAGAGGTCCTAATCGCTGGGAAGCCAGTTCTCGGCTCTTATCCAAGGCGCTATTGATAGCGGTTAAAAGCATGTCTTGCAACATATCAACATCGGCATCTTTAAGTAACTCTGGATCTAGTTCTACTGCTAGACAGTGTTGATCCCCGCTCATCGTAATCTTTACCGCTCCACCAGCTGTGGCTATCACACTTTCGGAAGATAATTGTTCCTGGGCGGTTTTGAGTTGTTCTTGTAGCTTTTGTAATTGCTGCATCATCCCGCCACCAGCACTAGGTCGGTTATTTTTGAATCCCTTTGCCATAATCTCTCCTTATCTCAACTATTCTTGAATATCAACAATTTCGCCGCCCATCTTGAGCGCTGCAGCAACGATTCCGTCATTATCCACCCCAGCTGGTAATTCCCCGCGCTTTGGACCATTGAGTATACAGCAAATATTCACGGTTTCGCCAAGAATCTGACTGGTGATTTTTGATACTAACTCCAGAATTTCGGGGCGCTCCATTTTTTCCTTAGCAAACTCGCCACTGAAACCCAAATAAAGCTGTCCATTCTTAACTGCCACCGGCTTACAAGAATTTAGCAGCGCTTCGATTTGGGGGTTTTGCTGTCGAACCTGAGCGCGGATATCCCTCCAGCGATTGCGCACAGTCTCTAAGGTGATACCGGATGTTTGATTCTCCGGCTGGGCTTGCTCAAGTTGTTCTTCTTCGGACGGTTTTTCGATTGGTAAGTTTTGCCGAGTTGGAAGAGGTGCTCGAGCTGGGGAAGATGTTCCCTCCGGTTCACTTTTCTGGTTCATCAATGTCATGTCAGCTTCTAGATAAGCCACCTCTAATGGTAAAGCTGGGATCCAGGAATTTCTAGTCTCGTTCACGGCTTGATTAAAACAGCGAATAACCGTGAGAATTTGGGTTACATTAAACCTGATAGCTTGGGCAGCCATCTTGGCTCGACTCTCTAGGGGTGCTTCCACCTCATTTGCATTTCCCATTTTTATTAAAAGGATATTCCGTAAATAATCTATCACCTGACGGGCAAATACCTTGCCATCAGTCCCTCGATCCAGAGCTTGATGAATAATCTCCAACCCACGTGTGGGTTCATCAGCAATCAAAGAATCAATTAATTCCACAACCGCCTGGTCGGAGTTTATTCCCAGTAATTGGGTCACCCACTCGAGCGAGATCCCTTTCCCCGAAGAGGCTAATTGATCCAACAAGGAAATTGCATCACGCATACTACCCGTTGCTTGACGAGCGACTACTTGAAGAGCTGGCTTCTCATAATCCCACCCCTCTTCCATAGCTATTTTCTCGAGCTGGGTAACTATCTCCACCACGGGGATACGCCGAAATTCATGCCGTTGGCAGCGCGATAGCACCGTTGCGGGAATTTTTTGCACTTCAGTCGTCGCTAAGATGAAGATCGCATGAGCAGGAGGTTCTTCTAAGGTTTTCAAAAGTGCATTGAAAGCCGCAGTGGAGAGCATGTGCACTTCGTCAATAATATAAACCTTATAACGTCCCTGGCTTGGTGCAAAATTGATCTTTTCGCGTAGATCTCTCACATCGTCTACGCCAGTGTTCGAGGCTGCATCAATTTCAATCAAATCCATAAATCGCCCATTGTTGATTGCTACACAGTTTTCACACTGTTCACATGGGCGTGATTCAGCAGGCTCAGACAGACAGTTAACCGCTTTTGCTAAGAGGCGGGCTGTGGTTGTCTTCCCGGTGCCGCGTGGACCAGAGAACAAGAAGGCATGGGCAAATCGGTCATTCGCAACCGAGTTACGCAAGGTTTGGACAATATGTTCTTGCCCGATTATTTCTTCCCATCGTCTTGGGCGCCATTTTCGATAGAGAGTTTGCGACATTTATCCTTCAAATTTTTTGGTAAATTGAGGACGGGTAACATGAGTTGATCCCATTCAACCATTAAATTATACTTTAGGTTTTGACTTTGCCAGCTAAATCATCAAATTTGCCATTTTGATTAATTGGTAAATTGATTTCTTCTGCTGGATGCATCTCTCAGGATCAATTATGGGATGGAATAGGCTGCTGCAACTTTTCCACTTCCGTCGTAAATAGTCACTTTTTCCCCTGAGCTCCAAACTGCATTTCCTAATCCCCAAAAAAGATCTACAACCGTCGAATTTCCATTGGTTGTCCAAACATTCACAGCACCCCCCTCGAATAAAACCAAATCTGGAAATACATAAGTGTTCCCATTTTCATCAGCCAATTTCCATCCATTCATGATCAATGGTCCACTTCCCGTTCGGGTGATAAAAACCCTCTCAGAACCAATATCTCCCACACCAATGACACTGTTAATAGCAACCCCAGGCGGTTGAGCGCCGGGAGCCAAAGTTGGAGTAGCCCCGATCGGTGTCCGGGTTACACTAGGCGTATCCGTTGGAAAAACCTGTGGAGTAAGCGGGACATAAACCGCCATTCCCACAGTGATTGAATTGGCGTCCTTTAATCCATTGACTTTAATGAGAGTATCTACACTCACATTGTATTTGGAAGCAATCTCTCCTAGGGTATCCCCTTCTCGGACAACATATTCATCCATCACGATGGTCGGTGTGCTGGCTTTCTCATTTTGGCTTACTAGGCTTGCCACAATTGTAGTCGGTTGGTTATTCAAACTTTTTGACGCATGAGTAAGTGAAGCAAATTCTGGGTGAGTGACATCCCAGATGGATAACACCGCCAATGTCGTTCCGGCAGAAATCAGGATATTGAGCAAAAGAAAGATTAAAGCTCGTTTCCAAGGTTGCATATTAATAGTTCCTTTGTTGAATCATAGCATAAACCATCTTAATTGGGGTGTATTTTCTGGATATAAATATCATTTCAAAATGGATCCAATCCTTGACGTAAAGCCAACTTTGACTACAATCGAATCATGCCTTATCTGATAGATGGTCATAATCTCATCGGAAAACTTCCCGATCTTAGCCTGCGTGATATAGATGACGAGATTCAACTGATCACGTTATTGCAAGATTTTTGCCATCGCCAGCAAAAATCCGTCGAGGTCTATTTTGATAATGCTCCCCCTGGCTCCTCTCGTGTTAACCACTATGGAGCTGTCAAAGCTGTTTTTGTGCGCAGTGGTAAAACTGCTGACCAAGCCATCGTTCAACGTTTGAAAGCGCTAAGACAGGCTGCTCGTAACTGGACAGTGGTAAGTTCAGACCATCAAGTTCAAAAAGCTGCCCATGCCAGCCAGGCAAAGGTGCTCTCTGCAGAAGAATTTGCCCAAACCTTATTTGCGTCACCACACCCAGCAAACCCCACTGAAGAAAAACCGGATCGCCTACTCCAGGAGTCCGAAATTGAGGATTGGTTGAAGCTGTTCCAACACAGAAAAAACAATTAGGAGTATTTGGATATTTCTAATCTATTATTAATAATATTCTGACATTTTAGATGTATATTATGAGCATTAGACACCTGCCCTCCCTTTTATTGGTATTTCAGGTGTCCATCACCGGAATTTATTCAATATGTCCCCCATATTGAACAAGTTCGGTGAACCTCCTTAGATCATTGGGCGTGTCCCCCCCATGCCCAATGATCTTTTTTTTAACTAAGCCCGCGGCCGAGCTAAGCTGCCAATTAGAATTAAACCCCCTCCAATAATAAAAAGTCCAATAATTAACCAGCGGATTGGATCTACTGGCGCAGGCTTTGTTTTGTGAATATTAACGTTAGGAGTCGCGCTCAATGGTAAAGTCGCAGTCCAAATTGGAGTTCCAGAAACTAATGCCGTCTCAGGGAGCTTGGTTTTTGGAGGATTCTGGAGTGTTGCAGTTAAATTGGGTAATAGAGTTGAACTAGCTCCCAGAGTAGGCGTAAACTGAGCAGCTTGGTGAACTAAGATTTTTTGGCCTGGATAGATGAGCGAATCCTCTGTCAAACCATTCATATTCATCAAGTCCGTCAGGGAAATTTTATAGGCAGCGGCAATATTCCAAAGCGCCTGTCCCGATTGGACAATATGGATGATCGAACCATCTGCATTTGGGGTTGCGGTTTGAATCATGATAATGGGAATTGCGGTTGGTGGACGGGTTCCACCAACCCCAGGCACATTTGTAGCTGCACTACCCTCTTGTCCAGCAATATAGCCAATATCCAAAGTGTAATAAACCATGCTTCCCGAACTAGCAATCCCCGCCCCCGCGTCAATGGCATTCGGATTGATCATGGCTTGAAGATGTACCGAATCCCCTTTCCACCAAGATACAGCTTGGCTAGGGCTAGCATCATTGCCTCCATAGATATTTTCCGTAACGTACACCTTCGCTCCACCTCCATAACCAGCTGCCAATGCCCGGGAGAGTGGAGATGATCCGCCCGAGCCCGTGTGCGTGACACTCCCAACAGAGGCTTGATAATCACTATGCCCTTGAGCTGCTACCATTAATTCTGACTTTGCTTGTAAGGGAGATAGACCATAGCCAGATCGTACTTGATTCACTAAAGCAATGACCTGATACCCATCTCCGCGCTGTAATTCTCGGGCAGCGGCTGTCTGAGCGGTTCGCCCATAACTAATCGCTAGGATGGCAAAGATAGTCATTATGATCAGAAAAGAAAAAGGGTTATTTTTGATTTTCATAAAATTAATAAATTTATCTGTCACATATAAGCCGTCAAAACAAAAATGAACCCGCAACCTAAAGGGCAAACCGGAAAAATCTTTCCTTTTCCCATTTGTCCCTATTTTAGGGTAATTTTTTGGTTCATATACAAACTGATTTTAATCGAAAATCATTAAAGGGTATAATATTCAAAACATTTGGTAAATTTCTTATCTTAAAACTGTCATTTTAATTCAAGGAGTTGCGCCCATGAAAATATCCGTATTGCAAGAAAACCTTGCCCATGGCTTGAGTATTGTTTCCCGTGCAGTTCCACAACGAAGCACTTTGCCAGTCTTAGGAAATGTATTAATAGCTACCGATGAGGGACGTTTACGTCTTTCCGCAACCAACCTCGAATTGGGAATTACTTGTTGGATAGGCGCAAAAATCAGCGAAGAAGGGTCAACCACAGTACCCGCCCGCACATTCAACGAGTTAATAAGCACATTTACCGATCAACAAGTGGAAATGGAATTAAATAACCGCACTCAAACCCTCAAAGTACGATGTGGTTCTTCGAATACCGATATCAAATGTATTGATGCCCAAGAATTTCCTCCCATGCCAACTCCTGATTTAAGTGATGGCTTGGAATTAAATATTGCCGATCTCAAAGAAATGATTCAACAAGTGGCTTTTGCTGCATCTCATGATGAAGCTCGCCCAGTTTTAACAGGCGTTCTTCTCACCGCATCGGACACTCTCTTGAACCTGGCTGCTGCAGATGGGTTTCGTCTTTCTATACGGAAGAACAATCTCGCCCTTCCCCTCGAAAAACCCATTCGGATCATCATTCCAAGCCGTGCCCTAGTTGAACTTGCCCGAATTACTTCAGACAGCAATCAAACCATAACCATGAGTATCCCACCGGGACGGGGACAGGTCATCTTCCACATGCGGGATGTCGAATTAATATCTCAGTTGATTGATGGAAGTTATCCTGAACTCGATCAACTTATTCCCCATCGTTATAGTACCAGAGCCATTATACCCACCCAAGAATTCTTAAAAGCATGCAAACGGGTAGAAATCTTTGCCCGCGAAGGATCCCATATCGCCCGCTTGCATTTTCAACCTGGCAACGATCTCCAACCCGGTCTATTTGAGATCTCCGGTCAATCTGAAGAAACTGGCTCCAATGAGAACCAAATTGACTCCAGCATCGAGGGGAAAGATCAACTCATTGCTTTCAATGTTCAATTCCTATGCGAAGTTTTAGATGTCATTAAAACGCCCAATGTTGTGCTCGAAACCACTTCTGAAACGAGCCCCGGCGTAATCCGTCCAATCGGGGATGATAATTTTGTGCATGTGATTATGCCCATGCATCTAGGCGGGTAAAGTTTACAGATCAAACCTATGTCCAACCTGATAGGAGCACATGACCTTCTCTTATCCTTCACAAGACATCACCCTTCGTATCTATCTATCTCTTGCGCAATACCCCATTCTCAGTTCTTTTATTCATGAAAGAATGCGTCAGGAGCTTTTCCGACGCGGGGTAATTTCAAATCAAGTTTTCGAGGCGGAAGTCCGCCAAAAAGCTATCGAAAGCCAAAAGCTGGAAGGTTTAACCGATCCCATAAATGAAGAATCTTATGATTTATGGAAACAACGGTTAATTCACGTTCGCGATCATCTAACCGATTTTTATTTTGCCTATAATCTTCCCTATGATCTATTCGAACAAATCGTCCGGCAAACCTTAGCCGAACGGGGACGTTTTATGGATGGTAATTTTGCCACCTTCAATCCGGAATTGGCTCCCCAATCCCTTTTATTTGAACAAGGTTTCTCGATCGAAAAACTTCCTTTTCCCGAACGCCAAAACTATGAAGCGCGCTTGCAAGAAATTAAAGCGGTGCTTATCCGGACAATGATCAGCGATCAATTAGGCTATGTGCAAATCGCTCGAGATTGGTTCACGATCCAGGATCTGGATGAGATCCGGAAACGGAAGATTGGTTCAGGTAAAATTGGGGGCAAATCTGCCGGTATGCTCCTGGCATATCGCATCCTCCGGCAAACAGCCGATCAAGATTTGCGGCAACACATTCGTATTCCGGATTCATATTTCATCGGCGCAGATCTAACCTACGACATTCTTACGATAAATTCTCTCACCCATTGGATGGATCAAAAATACAAAACCGATGTTCAAATTTATGAAGAATTTCCCCACCTTCAAGAAGATTTCCTTCATGCAAAATTGCCCCAGGATACCCTTCTTCATCTAGAAGGAATTCTAAACCAAATCGGTAACCGCCCAATTATTGTGAGATCCTCTAGTTTATTGGAAGATAATTTCGGGACCTCGTTTGCTGGAAAATATGAAAGCCATTTTTGTGCAAATCAAGGAAGCCTGAATGAGAATCTGCATGACCTCACTCAGGCTATTTTAAGAGTATTCGCATCAATATTCCATCCGGATGCTTTGCTTTATCGTCGGGCAAAAGGTTTACGGGATTATGATGAGCGAATGGCAATTTTGCTCCAGACTGTAGAGGGCGAGCAATTTGCTGATTTCTTTTTACCCCATGCCTCTGGAGTTGCTTATAGTCGCAATCTTTATCGGTGGTCTCCCCAAATTCGCGAACACGATGGCTTCTTACGTTTAGTATGGGGATTAGGTACCCACGCAGTTGACCGAACGGGCGATGATTATGTCCGGTTAGTTGCATTAAGCCATCCTACCCTCCATCCTGAAGCAGATATCCGCAAAACAAAAACTTATTCTCAGAAAAACCTTGACCTAATCAATCTCAAGGAAAACCGATTTGAAACCAGACCAACCTCTGATGTGCTGCAATATGACTATCCACCCCTTCGTTATATTGCCCAAATTGATGAGGGTGAATTTTTATCCTCATTACAGACGATCCAACACGATTTACCGATAACCCAGATTGTTTTAACCTTCGATGAATTGTTTCGCCGAACGAAATTGGCATCTCGTTTCACCCGTATGTTAAATCTTCTTGAACAGCATTATCATTCTCCAGTGGATTTGGAGTTTGCACTTTCTATTACCGAAGACGAAACCAGCAAACCGGATGTATTTATCAGCCTATTACAATGCCGACCCCAATCTATTCTGGAAAAAGTAAGCTACAAAGCACCAGCGTTCCTTGAACCAAGCGATATCCTATTTTCTACATCTCGGATGGCTCCTCGTGGACAAGTTGAGGATATTCGCTACATTGTTTATATTTCCCCAGAAAAATATTATTCTTTGCCTTCTGATCGAGAACGAATGGGTTTACGACAGCAAATTGCCCAGATTAATCAAACCCTGACAAACCAAAATTTTATTCTGATTGGACCTGGGCGCTGGGGAACGTCTAATCCAGAATTGGGTATTGCTGTGGGGTTTGGAGATATATTTCATGCCCGGGCACTCGTAGAATTAACCGGGGAGGGGATTGGACCCGCCCCCGATGCATCTTATGGTACTCACTTTTTTCAAGATCTGATTGAGTCAAACATTTATCCTTTAGCTGTCTACCTGAATGATCCGGGAACGGTCTTTGCCAAGGATTTTTTGGATCAAACCCCCAATGATGACACTTTTTTTCTCCCATCAAAAGAGGTAAAATCAGATTGTATCCATGTGATTGATGTGAAAGCCGCCCGACCTGGTTATAACCTAAATTTGGTGATGGATCCAGAAAGTAATAATGTAATTGCTTATTTCTTAAGGGTAGCTCCATAGCGAAGAACGTTTTTCTTTACAAAAAGGAACGGTCTTTGTGAAGTATTCTTTTCTGAAGCAATCTCCTTAAAAATGCTAAGGATTTTCGTTTCCCTTGCCTTGACAGTTCGTTTGGAGAAGAAGGTGAATAATGAAAAAATTTATTGCAGTCGCCGGAAATATTGGGGTTGGTAAATCCAGCTTGGTACGTTTATTGAGCAGCCGCTTAGGTTGGAAAGCTTTTTACGAACCCGTGGCAGAGAATCCCTATCTAGCTGATTTTTATCAAGATATGCAGCGCTGGGCTTATCACTCCCAAATATTCTTCCTTACCCAACGCTTACGGATGCATCATCAGCTTAGTCTCTATCCCTCCTCCACCATTCAGGATCGAACACTCTACGAAGACGCTGAGGTATTCGCCCGGAATCTTTACCTCCAGGGTTATATTCAACAACGCGACTATGACTCTTACATAGAACTCTATCATGTTTTAAGTGATTTCTTGCCTCCACCCGACCTGGTTATTTACCTTAAAGCTCCCGTTGAGGTGCTCATTGAACGAATTCAGCAACGCGGCAGAACCTATGAAAGACAAATCCCTCCGGATTACTTAGTGCGGTTAAATGACTTATATGAAGAATGGTTGGCAACCTTTAATTTATGCCCTATTCTCACCATTCCCGCCGGAAACCTGGATTTTGTAGCCCGACCCGCCCATTTAGATTTAATTATCCAGAAATTACATGAAAAACTAGCTGGCAAAGAAGAGGTCGTCTTCGAAGAACAGGATTGGAATTGAATTACATTCCGATTGGATAAACCCTGGCTTTGCCTGAATCCAAGACCTACACTATATCCATTACTCGTCAAAAGGTTTCCCACAATATTGACAAAAACCGGCATCGCTGGCATTGGTGCGCTGACAGTTTGGGCAAAGTTTTACACCATTTTCGGGAAGTAAGATTTCACCCTTATTTTTTAGGGATTTTTGAGATTTTGGAAGCCGTTGGGCTAATTTTCCAGCCATCCCTTTCCCGCGCTGAAAGGCTTCTTTATACATTGCACTAATTTGTCTGCGGCTTAACTGCTTTCCGGTTAAATACCACTGTAAAACCACATTGCCCACTACATAGGTACCAGCGTATGAAACCGCTACCTTTGGGATAATCCCCCAAGCTGGGATCAAACCGACCAGTTGGCGGGCAACCTGACGCCATAGAAAACCACTTCCTAGAACTCCTCCAAACTCAGTTACATAATCTTGCCAGCGAGTGGATAACCCCAGGGTTAACCCCAGACGATAGACCAAAAAAGCTTGATTTTTACTCAAAACCATCATATCTGCAACATTGAGGGGCAGATTAACTACCGGGACGACTTCAGCTAATCCGGTACTAAATGCATAAGCTGCATTCGTAAAACAGCTTTCACTGATCAACTGCCGGCATATTTGGGTTCTAAAAAGAGGGAACTTACGCCCTAATGCCAATTGCTTTCCTGGGATTGCCTCTAATACCGCCGGGACAAATTGCCGTTGGAGAAATTTCTTATCCTCCAACGAACCATTTAACACCCGGCTTTTCCCCCATTCTGCCCAATCACCTTGTATTGGAAAATCGTCTGAGGTTCCATCCACCACTGGAGGGTAAATAACGATGATGATTTTCCGCCCATTGTCCACCCAACTTCGGGCAAACCTTTGTTCAAGAGATACATCTGCTGCCATTTCATCCACCAGTAAGATCGCCAAATCGGCAGATAAAAGAGATTTTGAAAAGTCTTCTTTCTCCAAGTCAATAGATAGAATTGGTGAAAACGTTTTGATAC
>DHFN01000029.1 GCA_002402275.1 Anaerolineales bacterium UBA4823 | reverse complement strand
GCCTCTGCTTATTTAAACAGGAAGAAGAGCCTATGAAAACCGGGGATTCACAAATTCCATCGATAGTTTATGTGGATGGCTTTAACCTATATTATGGAGCAGTCAAAGGAACACCTTATAAGTGGCTGGATATTTCAAAGATGGTCCAACTACTCCTCCCCAAAAACCAGGTTCTCAAAATTAAATATTTTACCGCCCAAGTAAATGCTCGACCCCAAGACCCTGATCAACCCCTTCGTCAACAAATTTATCTCAGGGCTTTAAAAACAATCCCGAATCTCGAAATTATATTGGGCCATTTCTTATCCCATGAGGTCAGCATGCCATTGGCAAATTGTGCCCCCGGAAAACAAAAATTTGCTACTGTGATCAAGACAGAAGAAAAAGGTTCTGACGTCAATATTGCCACTCACTTATTGCATGATGGATATCAGGGTTTATATGGTATCGCAATCGTTATCAGTAATGATTCAGATTTGGTCGAAGCCATTAAAATCGTCCGAAATGAACTTAAGAAAGGTGTGATTGTTCTTAATCCTTTCAAAAAAACCCCCAGCCAGGAATTGAATAAGGTTGCCACTTTCGTAAAACCTATCCGTCAAGGCGTTTTAGCTGCAAGTCAATTTCCGAGTCCGATAACGGATTCTAACGGCACGTTCAATAAACCTCCTAAATGGTAAAAGATAATGATTATTGATGTGTTGACCCTTTTTCCTTCTAACACACATCCCCTTACCCTGGTCAGCGATCCAGACCGCTTGCTGGTTGGTGAATCACTGATGGCAGAACTGACCCAGCGTGGGTTTCAGGTCATCCAGGAAGCTGACCCAGTGCTCTTGCGTCACCGTATGGAAGAAGCACGACCCTTTACAACAGATCACCCAATCATCTTAACCACTACCGGTCCATTGGAAGACTTACCTTTCGATCTTTATCAGGACGCTTATCGAATTAATTTATCATTGCACCAGTTTTTTCCCAATCTGGCTTACCCCGTCCTGCAAATGCTTAACCCTGATCAAATTGAAATACTTGAATCACGCCTGCAGCCAGTCCAACCATTGAGCCGGCTAAAAACTATAAACTATCTGTTGCAAGAGGTTTTCAACGCTGTTCCTGGTTCACTTTCTCAACCATACTCGTTGATTGCCTGGTTAAATGACTATCATTGCCAACAATCACCCCTCCCAGAACTTTTACGAACCAGCCTGGTAGAGCGGTTGAAGGAAATTCCTGAATATCGGGAATGGAATATCGAACTTCTCATCAGGGATTCTCACGCTTTCGAGGATTTTGTCCAAGAACAATGGCAAATAACCATTGACCAATCTCTTTCAGGTAAACAGATCAAAGAAACTCCAGCTGGTTATTTCATTCCTTTCTCTCACGACCCACAATTGCAAGATTTAGTACCCAGTCTTGTTCGTCAAGGAACCATCCAGCCAGTAAAAATAAATAACCAAAAAGATTTGCCTAAATGGGCGCAACCCGGCATCACCATGATTGATGTTCGCCTTCAACGACTAAAAACATTGTTGGAAAATATTGAGAACCAATTGACAGAAATACAAAGCGGGCAAATGGGTTGGAAAACATGGCAGAATTTTGCCCAAGATTGGGCTGAGATGAGCAGTTTCATGGCTCAGACTGATCTTGCGATTCAACCAGAGCAAAAAACACTTTTCCAAAAATCTATTTCAAACCTGGATCCGATATTTACAAACTGGCTTCGGAAAAACTATACATCTTTGGGTGCACAACGTTTGCCCAATCCTCACCATGTACACCACATCCCCCATTATTTGGCTTATCTTCACAATCTCGGAAATCTACATAAAGCAGTACTTTTAGTCATGGATTGTCTTTCGTTGGCTGATTGGCAGGTGATATCTCCTGTTTGGACCAAACGGCATGCCGAGTGGAAGATTAAGACAGAAACCATGCTTGCCCAAATTCCAACCATCACATCTATTTCGAGATACGCCTTGATATCTGGCCTTCGGCCCGCTGATTTTGTTGGAGAAATTGACCATAATATTCCCGAGTCTCGTGCCTGGGATCTCTTCTGGTCCCGCGAAGGTTTCAACGAGAACATGTGCAAGCTGCTCCCACTTTATTACGATCGACAGATCGACCAACAACCAGAACTACAAGATCCCAGAGTGAATTTTTGGTGCTTAATTGATGATACTTTGGATAAATTAGCACATAATGCCACTCTGGGCGCAGCGGATCAGCAATCCTCACTCCGATTATGGCTAGACCCTGCATACGAACAAAATTCGATATCTTTAGAAAACCTACTTGATTGGTATCTAAACCACGATTATTCTGTATTTATTGCCAGCGATCATGGGCATGTTGAAGCCACAGGGTATGGTCAACCCTCCGAAGGCTTGCTAGCACAAACACGTGGAAAACGCGCACGAATTTATTCAGATCGACTGGCTGCGTTGAGAGTTCAAGATGCCTATCCTGACACAGTTCTATGGGATAATGACGGTCTCTTACCAGAACAGATGTCTGCGTTAATGCCGGCAAAGCGAGAGGCTTTTGCTCCTGCCGGAGAGGTAGTCGTAACTCACGGTGGAATTTCCATCGAAGAGGTTATTGTTCCATTTATACAAATAACAAAAGAGAGTAAATAATGGATAAGGGTATTGGATTTAGCCGCACAATATTACTAGATTGGTTGGACGTGACCGCATCTATGTGTGTTCAAAAAGTGGAACCATTAACCATCCGACAACGTTTAGCAAGCACAATTTCAGGAACTGTTACCGGTATAGATGCTCAGCGAAAAACCATTGATGTCCTTTCAGCAATTTGGGTAAAAACTG
>DHFN01000245.1:5367-14648 GCA_002402275.1 Anaerolineales bacterium UBA4823 | reverse complement strand
AAACCATTAATACCTACTTTTACTGTCATAGTAACCTCCATGAGAGAGAAAAATATATTTCAAATTTTTCATTTGATTTGAACAAATTTTTTACTATTTTAACCCATAATATAAATTTTGTGTGTGAAATGTGTAAATTTTCACAAATAATTCCGGNNGCATCATGACTGGTTGGATTGGTTTCATCATACAACTTCTCGGAGAGGGTTTGATAATGGTTCGGTAAATCATGATCTAATTGAACCCATTCGGCCTTATTTCCAACATTGAATTTGGGATAGCGGTTTACCAAAACTAAATCAAAAATTCCCGCTCCGACATGATTTTCTACCGCGTGAATATGGTCTTCGCAGGTGTAATGGTCTGTCTCTCCTTTTTGGGTAGCGATATTACAAACAAATACTTTAAAGGCTTTACTGCTGCGAATTGCTTGAGTGATCTCCGGAACCAATAAATTTGGCAAGATACTTGTATAAAGACTTCCAGGGCCAATTACAATCAAATCAGCGTTCAATATTGCATTGATCGTTTCGGGAAATGCTGGTGGAGCTTCTGGTTGTAAATAAACTCGCTTCACTTTTCCATTTGTTCTTGGGATTGCGCTTTCTCCTTCAATCCTCAAATCGGTTTCAGCCATTGGAATGTTCACATCAGCAATGAGACTTACAGTATTTATCGTAGAGGGCAATACTCTCCCTTTGACTGCCAAAACGCGGCCCGATTCAGCAACTGCCTCTTCAAAACCCCCCATTATATCAGCCAGCGCTGTAATAAATAAATTACCAAACGAATGACCATCCAGCTCAGTTTGGCTATCCGGGAAACGGTATTGAAAAAGTTGTGACAGCAAAGCTTCATCATCTGATAAAGCAGCTAAGCAATTTCGCAAATCACCGGGAGGTAATATCCCATATCCCCGGCGTAATTTTCCCGACGAACCCCCATCATCGGCTACTGTAACAATTGCAGTAATGTTGTATGTATGCTCTTTTATCCCTCTGAGCAAATTCGCTAAACCATGTCCTCCTCCGATGGCTACGATCTTAGGTCCTTTTTCTAATTTTTTATGTTGAGTTAATTCATCAACAACTTTTTGGCCTGGTTTAACAAATGGTTTTATTAAAGAGTGGCTCATCCCATAAATTCCCCCAATGATCAAAACAAACCCGATCCCAATAAAAATAAGCGCTCGGATTGGTCTGGCTAAAAAACGTAATGAAATTACGGAAAGAAGGGGAAGCCACCAAGATTCTGGCGCAGTTCGATAGAAATGCAAAAGGACAACTCCAACTCCCACTCCAACAAATGTGGTCCCAAGCAAAGTTATTAAGATCCAGCGTTTGATTCCTATCCCTGGAGATAGCCAACGTAAATAATGAGTTAAATTGGAAATTTTCGTATTATGGTTTTTGTTGTTCATCCAGCTATCATCATAGCAGTCTTTTATTTCAACGTCAACGCAGAATCATTAAGAAGAAAATTAATTTTTATTAATAGATTTTTGTATGCTATACTTGATTTTTACCTTGCATATGGACGCATGTTCTAATCATCAAATTAATTCAATTTGGGAAGTTGCCCCACCGATTCCAAGGGAGATTGATCAGAACCTTTCCCCATTCAATCCGGTTCTAAGACAGTTGCTATTTAATCGCGGCATCACAACTTCAGAAACAGCCCAAGAATACCTTCACCCAAATTTAGATAAGGTGCACGACCCACTCACTTTATTAAATATGGAGTTTGCCATTGATCGGATTGATTTTGCTATTACTCACCATGAAAAGATCGCAATCTACGGAGATTATGATGTGGATGGGGTAACAGCTACAACGATATTATTGGATTATCTAAAAAGGAGAGGCGCTGAAGCTATCTATCATATTCCCAATCGGTTTGACGAAGGGTACGGCGTTCGTTCTGAGGCAATTGATGGTCTAAAAGAGCAAAAAGTGAAACTCATCATCACGGTGGATTGTGGGATCCGTTCCCATGCCGAGGCAGAACATGCTAAAAGAATTGGGCTAGATTTGATCATCACTGATCACCACCAACCTTTGAATGAACTACCTGATTCGAAAGTAATCATAAACCCGAAACAGGAAAAGGACCCCTATCCTTTTAAAGACCTAGCCGGCGTAGGGGTCGCTTTTAAATTAATCCAGGCTTATCAAAATATAAAACCACAGACACGAATTAATTCTGAAGATTATCTGGAACTGGTAGCATTAGGGACAATTGCAGATATGGTGCCTTTAGTAGATGAAAACCGCACCCTCGCCCGGGTTGGCTTAGAACAACTCCGACATAGTCAAAGACCTGGGATTCGGGCATTGATTTCTATTGCTGGCATATCTCCCCAAAAGTTAACTTCTCAGCATATCTCTCATTTGTTAGCACCTCGTTTGAATGCTGCTGGACGATTAGAGTCTGCAGTAGCAGCATTAAATCTCCTGTTTACCGATAATCCAAATCAAGCTAGCAAACTAGCTCAAGATTTAGACAATCAGAATCGTCAACGCCAAGAGCTCACCCGACGGTATGAGGAAATTGCCACTGAGCTTGCTTTGAAAGATCAGGAAAATCCATACATTCTTATTGCTGCCGATCCCGATTTCAACTTGGGGGTTATCGGGTTAGTTGCTTCTCATTTAACCGAAAAGTTCTACCGTCCTGCCATTGTGGCTTCTATAAATGATGAACATGTCCGTGGTTCTTGTAGGTCAATTCCTGAGTTAAACATCACAGAAACTTTAGATGAGTGTGTTGATCTCATGGAGCATCACGGTGGTCATGCAGCAGCTGCAGGATTTACCATCAGACGTGAGCTTTTTCCAGAATTATTAGCCCGCCTTCGGAAAATCGCTGAAAATAAATTAAAGGATTCCTTTTTACAACCCACCGTTAATGTTGACCTTGAGCTAGACTTAAATAACGGGATCAATTTTTTTAATGACTTGGAACTACTTCAACCGACCGGTATTGACAATCCATCCCCCTTATTCGTGAGCCGTAATTTAACCCCTAAGAATGTAAAGCAAGTTGGAAGGGATTTATCCCACCTCCGCTTCCAAGTTAATAGTGCTTATCCCTGTATTGCCTTCCATAAAGGGAATTTATATGAAACCCTACCAAGCAAAATTGATATCCTATATTCAATCGAGCAAAATGATTTTAATGGGAACAGCTATTTACAATTAGTCATCCGAGACATTAAACCTTCCCTATAATCCAACCCTAGGGGCAATTAATCTACAAAACGGTACTTGATAAGTGACCACATTGCTTCAAAAGCATCACCTATTCCAATTTTTTTCCCTTCAGAGTAATCCCGCGGGTTAAAAGAAATGGGAACTTCATAAATTCGAACTTTTCTTTTTAAAACCTTGGCGGTAAATTCTGGTTCGAAATCGAATCTACGCGCATGAATGGTCATATCTTGAACAACTTCTCGTCGAAAAACTTTATAACCCGTTTCCATATCAGTCAATATATTGTTATACAGAATATTCGTTACCAAGGTTAATATTTTATTGGCGACCATATTCCAAAACAATATCGGTCGTCTTGCTCCTCCTAAAAAACGGGAACCATAGACGACATCAGCAATCCCTTCCTCGATTGGCTTGAGGAGATTTGGATATTCACGCGGATCGTATTCCAGATCGGCATCTTGGATGATTATCACATCCCCCGTTGCAGCTTGGATACCAGTGTTGACAGCAGCGCCTTTCCCTTGGTTCTTTTCATGGAATAAAATCCGATAGGTATTCTGATTTTGGTAAAGAGATAGAATATCACGTGTTCCGTCTATGGAACCATCATCCACGATAATAATCTCGGAAATAAGATGAGTTTCTTGAACCCGTTTAAGGATTTCTTCGATTGTTCCTTTTTCGTTGTATACTGGAATAACGACGCTTATTATCATAGGCTCATTATACCAATTAACATTCGTGTAAGGTGCTAATCAATAATCTAAAATCAATTGCCGTGCTATAATCTGAATTAGATCTGGATAGGATATCGGAGGAAGTTATATGGCAATATTAAATTCCCAAACGGTTTCAGAAAACGTAAACGTCCCACCTAAGAGTACATTTCATCCTCATCCCATCACTTCTATCGAAGAAACTGGTTTACCAGCTCTATGGTTACAGGATTTAGCTTTGAAAATCTTGTACTTCCAAGGATATTTGAGTGGTTTTAAAATGGCGGAAGAGATCGCTTTGCCTTTTGCAGGAATTGTGGATCAAATTTTAGAGGCATTGAAAAAAGAAAAATTTGTCGAAATAAAATCATCTCAGCAATTAGGCTTGGGAGAAGGCTCTTATGTCTATGGAATTACTGGAGCTGGGATTTTACGTGCCCGCGAGGCAATGGAGCGAAGTCAATACGCCGGGCCTGCACCCGTTCCAATTCATATCTATAATATGTCTATCCTGCGCCAAAGTCGCAGCCGTTCCTTTTTTACCTCCCCAGTCCTTCATAAAGCTCTTTCGAGTCTTGTCCTTAATGAGCACACTTACGAAAGGATCGGCCCAGCAATCAACTCGGGAAGTTCTATGTTCTTATACGGTCCACCAGGAAATGGGAAGACCAGCATTGCGCGCGGCATAGGAAACATGGTTCTCCAAGATACTATGTATATTCCTTATGCCATTTATATTGATGGTCAAATTGTTAAACTATATGATAATGTAAACCACCAACTTGCCCATGAAGATGATACTACGACATTGGGAACTGGTACATTAAAGGCTATTGGTAAACGAGATCTACGTTGGGTAAAAATTCGACGTCCTTTCATAATAACCGGTGGAGAATTAACCATGGAGGGTTTGGACCTCGTTTATGACGATATCAACAAATATTATGAAGCTCCTTTTCAAGTCAAAGCGAATGGTGGAATATTCTTAATAGATGATTTTGGTCGTCAACAGATTCGACCGCGCGATTTATTAAATCGCTGGATTGTTCCCTTAGAAAATAGGATTGACTACTTAACCCTCCAAACTGGCAGGAAAGTAGAAGTTCCTTTCGATGTAATGATTGTCTTCTCAACAAACCTGCCACCTAAAGATTTGGTTGATGAGGCTTTTTTACGCCGTCTTCGCCATAAAATCGAGATTAGTGACCCTAGTTATAACGAATATCGTGAAATATTTAGAAGAATAGCTTCTATTAAGGGTGTTTCATATAGTGAGGAAGGGTTAAAGTATTTACTGCAAGAGTGGTACATCAAGCGCGGAAGAAAGTTGCGCGCCTCTCACCCACGTGATATCTGCGATCAAATCCTGGATATTTCCCGTTATCTTGGTACAGACCCGGTAATGTCCAAAGATTTGCTTGATCGAGCTGCCGAAGCATATTTTGTAGACATTTAATATTTTCCTTTTGTTCTCTGGAATAACCAGAATATGGACCATTTACTATTCGAGCTACCCAAACCGATCATCTTTGCTCATCGAGGTGCAAGCGCTTATGCCCCAGAGAATACTCTCGCCTCTTTTGAATTAGCAGTTAAACAGGGTGCTCCTGCTATTGAACTGGATGTCAAGCTCACTTCAGACGGCGAAATCGTGGTTATTCACGACCCGACTACGGAGCGCACATGTGGAGTTAGAGGAACGATCAAAACAATGCCATTATCACAAATCAAAGAACTCGATGCCGGAAGTCATTTTGATTCAGCATTCAAGGGAGAAAAAATACCCGCGCTGCAGGAAGTATTTGATTCAGTTCGGGGAAAAATCCTCATCAATGTGGAAATCACCAACTATACAACTCCTCTTGATGATCTTCCTAAGAGAGTCGCCGAACTGGTGAAGAAAAACGATTTACAACATTGGGTTTTTTTCTCCTCCTTCAACTTTATTGCTTTAAGAAGAATAAAAAAACTATTACCCGAAGTACCGATTGGTTTTTTAACCGAGGAAGGAAACCGAGGTAAGTTCGCTCGATCCTGCTTTTTTGAATGGTTAAACTATCAAGCAATCCATCCTCATTATCATGATGTAAATTCTTGGATGGTCCAACATCATCATCATAAAAACAGATTGATAAATGTTTATACCGTGAATCAAAAAGAAGAGTTTAAGAAATTAAACCAACTAAAAGTAGATGGTATTTTTACCGATGATCCAATTCTCGCCCAACAGATTCTTAATGAATAAAAGCCCTAGATCCGATCAATGACTTGCCACCTTTTTTGTTTTGTTATGGATTCAAAAAACCCTCAGCTAAATTTTCATCAGTATTTGGCGGAGGAATGTTAATGGAAATCACTCCCGATGAGATGATGGTTATTTGTATAGCCAGACAAATATCCGATGGAGATGTTGTTGCACAAGGATTGGCAACTCCTCTTGTAACCGCTGCTTATCTCCTAGCTCGTGAAACCCATGCTCCAAACCTATATTTCACATCTGCAATTGGACAAGGAATTTGCCGACAACCCGCGCCAATGAGCATCACTCATATTGAAAGTCTATGGCTAGATCGCTCCTTGACCAGTGTAGGTTTTGTAAGAGCAGCAGCAGATATTTTGCCTTCTTTGAAACCAAAAGAATTTTTCCATCCAGCTCAAGTAGATCCTTCTGGTAACTTTAACAATGTCGCCTTTGGACATCATTACTTAAATGAATATCCCCACAAAGCACGCTTACGTTTGCCAGGCACAGGGGGTATACCCGATGTAACTACCTTTATAAATGACATTTTTTTATACGTTCCGCAACATTCCAGAATTACATTTGTCGAAAAACTGGATATTTGTTCGGGATTGGGTCATTCAATTAAAAGGCAAGCTGGTCAAGGTCCAAAAGCGTTAATCTCAAATCTCGGCGTATTTGATTTTCATAATGGTAGAATGAGGTTGGTTTCATATCATCCCGGGGTTGACCTCACAGAAATCCAGAAACGTACCGGATTCCCATTAGAGCTTGCCCCATCTATCCATGAAACTCCCCTTCCAACTCCAAAAGAATTGGATATTATTCGGAACCAAATCGATCCTTTATCTATACGCAAATTAGAGCTATTAAGCGGACCTGATCGAAAGCATTTATTATTGGAAATTCTGAATCGGGAAAATAGTCAGCAATGAAAAAAATTCTCAATTTTGTTATGGCCTGCCTTTTCTTGCTTGAGGCGTTAGGATCTCCGTTTCCCAACACAGCTATCGCATCCTCACCAAAACAAACCCCGGCAGAGAAAGCCCAAGATTTACTCGATCATCTTTCTCCCGCTGAAAAGGTCGGACAACTATTCTTGATTTCTTTTAAGGGAACTAATGTTGAGCCAGATACAGAGATCTTTTCGCTAATAGCAAATAATTATGCTGGTGGAGTGATCTTGTCAGCTTCTAATGATAACTTCAATCCAGCTAATAACATTTTAGAGAATGTTTTGTCCCTAAACACAAATTTACAAAGTATTGGATGGTTACAATCTCAAAAAGCAATCACAGACACAACCCCAACCCAAACACCACCCGCTAATTATATTCCTTTGCTTATCGGAATTTCTCAAGAAGGGGGGGGAGCTCCAAATGATCAATTAATAAGTGGGATCACACAACTGCCTGATGAAATGGCAATTGGTGCGACCTGGTCTCCTCAACTATCTCAACAGGTGGGATCTATTTTGGGTGAAGAATTATCCAATCTTGGGTTTAATTTATTACTAGGACCTGATCTTGATGTACTGGAGACACCTCGATCAGATGGTTCGCTTGATTTAGGTACTCGTTCTTTCGGAGGAGACCCATTCTGGGTTAGTTTGCTAGGCAGCGCTTATATACAAGGCATTCATGAAGGCAGTCAGGAAAAATTAGCAGTAGTAGCAAAAAATTTCCCCGGTAATGGAGGCGCCGACCGCTCGCCTGAATTTGAAGTTGCTACTGTTAGAAAATCTTTGGAACAGTTGAAGAATTTTGATTTAATGCCATTCTTTGCTGTGACGGGGAATGCATCGTCATCTATTGCCACAGCAGATGCCTTATTGGCAGCCCATATCCGCTATCAAGGCTTTCAAGAAAATATCCGAACAACCACCCGACCAATAAGTCTGGATCCCGAAGCTTTTAATATCTTGATGAGTTTACCAGCAATATCTGACTGGCGTGAGAAAGGGGGGATTGTAATTTGTGATAATTTAGGAAACCCATCAGTAAAGAAATTCTATCAACTAAATAATCAAAAATTCGATGGTCGCCTCGTTGCCCTTAACGCTTTTTTGGCTGGTAATGATATTCTCATCCTTGGAAATATCACCTCTGATAATGATCCCGATTCTTTTACTACAATAGAACGGATTCTAGAATTTTTCCGTCAAAAATATCAGGAAGATCCAACCTTCGCCCAACGAGTAGATGAATCAGTACTACGGATTTTAACTCTAAAATTCAGCCTATATCCTGAATTTACAATGGAGAATATTCTCCCATCAACCTCAGCTATCTCCAAAATAGGAACTCATCAACAAATCACTCTGGATGTCGCTCACCAATCTGCTACTTTAATCAGCCCCAGACCAGAAGAGCTTGCGAGTGAACTTCCCAATCCGCCTCGTTTATCAGATCATCTTATCATATTTAGTGATGTCCGTCTTACTCAACAATGTAGTCAATGTCCTGCTCAACCTATAATCAATCTTGAATCCTTCTCAGACACAATCAAACACTTATATGGTTCAGAGGGCAGCGGACAAATCTGGCCCTCTAATATTAAATCCTACTCATTCGACGATTTGCTTTTACTCCTCAATAACAATCCCGATGCCCCACCAGTTGAAAGCTCGATTAAAAATGCGACTTGGATTATCTTTGCTATGCTCAATATTACCAAGGATGTTCCAAGTTCTCAGGCAATCCAAAGGTTTCTAGCTGAGCGTCCAGACTTATTCCAACAAAAGAAGTTAATCGTATTTGCATTTGGTGCTCCCTACTATTTGGATGCAACTGATATTTCAAAATTAAGCGCCTATTACGGTCTATACAGCTCATCCCCAATATTTATTGAAACCGCAGCTCGATTGCTATTCCATGAGATCATCCCTAAAGGAGCCCTTCCCGTTTCAGTTCCTGGCATTGGGTATGATTTAATTACAGCCACTTCACCTTACCCTAGTCAAACTATTACTTTAGCAATTGACACCCCAAACGAAATAACTCTTTCGTTGAAAACTACTACTCCACAACCTCAACCCACACCGGTGTTCAAAGTGGGTGATTTGCTCCCTGTAAGAACCGGTCCAATATTGGATCATAATGGTCATAT
>DHFN01000245.1:0-5350 GCA_002402275.1 Anaerolineales bacterium UBA4823 | reverse complement strand
ATTACTACGGTAAATGGTATTGCCCGTGCATTAATTAAAATAACCAGTTCAGGTATTTGGGAAATCCGCGCCGAAAGTGAACCAGCCAAGCAATCGGAAATTATCCGTTTAGAAATTCCTAAAGAAGAGGTACAACTGATCACGATCATCACACCGACAATCCCAGAGACTCCTACTCAAATTCCAACTGCCTCTCCTACCGTTGCAACTACCGAGGTGGGAGCTTTTAACCAGAATAAATCCTCTCATCCAAGCTTTATTGATTGGTTTGTAGCTTTGATCATCGCTTCCATAGTTGGGTTTGCGAGCTATCGGATCGCCCTATTCTTAGGTCAGATCCGGGTTGGGGTACAAAGCGGTTTAAGTGGTTTAATTGGTGGATTGATCGCTTATTCGTACCTAGCTTTGCAACTACCAGGAAGTGTTTCTCTGTTGGAAGAACTTGGGACGTTAGGAGTGATCGTTTTTACTTTGCTGGGTGCAATTCTCGGAGTTGGTTTGGTTTGGGGAACCCGGACTATAAAAAACCGACAGCAATTTCGTCCTTAATGGATAAATGTCAAAACAAAACTTATTAATATCAATCCAACCGATAGAATAGCCAAGGTCATTTCGACCGGGGAACTGATCAAATCAAAAAAAGTAGGGGATGGTAAGTGAATTTTTTGTGGGGCAATTGGAGAATAATCGCCTAATAGTGCCTTCCGGAATGTTTCAATATCAGTAGGCCGCTCTTCGGGATGTAAGCTCATTGCCCAGAGAATTGCCCGTTCCGTACGAACACTCAAATCTGGATTAATTTGGCGAGGTGGAATTAATAAATCGGGATGGAGAAACCGTTCATGCGCTTCAATTGGGGCGGTATTGGTTAGGAGATGATAGAGCGTTGCCCCAAATGAATAGATATCGCTACGTGTATCAGTGTGCCCAATATCTCCTCCATATTGTTCTAAAGGGGTATAAACTGCAGTCCCTTTCCCTTGCACAATTGTCACTGTCATTTCGTCTCCAACTAATATTTTCGCTAAGCCGAAATCAACTAATTTTAAAACTCCACCAGGAGTAAATTTCAAATTCGAGGGTTTAATATCTCGATGAACAATAGGGGGATCTTGACTATGAAGATATGTTAATGCGTCTGCTAATTGATTTGCCCAACCAAGTACCTCTAGTTCACTGAGAAATGTGCCTTTACTCTTCGCCTCAAGCATCAACATCCGTAAATCTTTGCCTGGAACAAAATCCATGACAAGATAATCCCTCCCTCCAACCGAGAAATAGTCTGAAACTTTTGGTAGATTTGGATGGTCTAACCTTGCAAGGATAGTTGCTTCTCGGAAAAATTGATCCCGGGCTTCTTTTAAGAGGTCTGGAGATAGCGTACGATCATGCTCGACTTCTTTCAAGGCGCATAAACGTCCCTCCAATCGTAAATCATCAGCCAGATAGATACTCCCCATCCCTCCTTGCCCAATGATTCGACGGATTTGATAACGATTTCTTAAGACATCTCCTGCCTTCAAAGGCGTTAGCATCAAAACTCACTTTCTGAACAAAACCAATGCGGCGAATTAGTTTTGCAGATAAATACCCAAAATTAGCTCTGTTATTATTCGTTCAATTTTTGTTTTGTGTTATTATAATCTTAGATGATATATTATGGATAAAATGGGAAACGATGTCCCAATTTTGGTTGCCCAGAGTGGTTCCTTAAATGGTCAACGCTGGTCAATTATGTCGCAGGTCATCATCGGTCGCGGTGAAGATTGTGATATTGTAATTCCAGAACGCCAGGTATCCCGTCATCATGCCCGCCTACTCAATACGCCTGAAGGAACCCTATTGGAAGACCTCTCGAGTAAAAATGGCACATATCAAAATGGCAATTCTATTCAGGAGCCAGTATATCTCCAAGACGGAGATATTATTCAAATTGCATTAGCCCAAAGTTTTTACTATATTAGTTCGGATGCAACATTACCCCTTGAGCAACCACATATCACCCCACCTACAACCTCTCAATCCTTGAGAATCGATAAAAAGTCACGCCGAATTTGGATCCATGATAGAGAACTACTTCCCCCTATATCTGCTCCGCAATATCGTTTACTTGAACGGCTATACGATAACTCGGATCGGATTGTTACTCGCAGCGAATTGATCGAAGCAATTTGGGGTGAAAAAGAAGCCATCCTCATCTCAGAACAAGCCCTGGATGCACTCATCCGAAGATTGAGGGAACGCATCGCAGAGCTTGATCCAAATCTTGAATACATCCAAACCATTCGGGGGCATGGTTTACGCCTAAACAATCCACCACCTTATTGAGCCCTGAGATTTTTCTCCATCGAATAGTTTAAAACCACTTTATACAAATCTGATAATCTTTCCGATAGTTCTACATTTTCAGGATTTTGACCATCTTGATTCTGTATTTGAGTCACTAATGCTGTTATGGTATTAATCAGCTCAGGAGTCACCTGTTCTTTATTCTCTTCTAATATTTTTTGTTGTTCTTTCTCACTTCTCGCCATGATTAGCTTTTCAATGAATTCCATTTCAGGGGGTGGGGCGCTTGCCTTTTGGATCATTGCTAATATTTTTGAGAGTTTTTCCAGGCGGGATTTTTGATCGTTCTTTTTTGCATCTTCTAGAGCTGAATTTAATACGGATAGAAAGATATCATCAATGACCGGACTAATTTCTACTAGAGCTTTCTCAACATCATCAGCTGCCAAAACCGTCTCCAACCGCTGGCGCGCTTGTTCTAGTCGTTCATTAAATTCACGATCATAATCTTGGGTTAATTGTAATAATAAATCTCGCAATCTGCCGAACTTTTCTTGTTTGTCCCCTTTGGCTTTTTCGATTTTATCACTCAACAATTGAAAGAAAATATAATCCATACCGGGACGAGCTAGGCTAACTAAAGCTTTAATCCTTTCTTCATTAGGTGCCTCAATTACTATATCCAATAATTTCTCACGGGTTAAACCTTTTCCGGCTGCTTTCAATGAATTTAACGCTGCATCTACCTCCTGTAGTTGGGCATTTACCTGTTTCCCAAAAGTTGAATTTTCCAAGAGAAGTTTTTGTAAATCTGCCAGACGTTGGGTTGAATCATTATCTCCACTTGCCATGGCTGTTTCCGCTAACTGTTCCAACAAGCCCATAAATTCTTCATTTATTTGTTGATCTTCTTGTTGAATAATTTCTTTTCTGACATCATTACTGGATGCCATTAATAAGCGTTGGAGTAAGGAAAGCCGCTGTTGTCCAGCCTCGATCATCTCTTTCGTAATCCCATCTGCCTCTAAAACCTGATCAATTAAACCTTGCAGAGAAAGAGATTGTTTTGGTTGAAGTAAATACGCTTTCCGTTTCTCAGGAGGGAGATGGTTCATAACCTGATTGATTAAAGACCCAATTACTCGTTCTTGTTCATTGGCAGGTAATGCCATTTCCGGAGGAACAAAAGTCAAGAGTAATTCTTTTTGTGGATCATGGTATACGACCGGAGTTGCAATCGCTCCTCTATACCCACAGGTTGGGCACTGCACTATATTAAATGCTCCAGAAAGCAGTTTTTGTTTTGCGGCGGGATCGGTGTTTGTATCAAACACCTGATCTAAGTCAGCCTGAATTGGCCGTTTACAATTTGGGCAATTTACTAATGTTTTTGTCATACAATCTCCATAAACTGATTTATTTCTGTTTCAACTCTTTTGGCAAAGAGAAACAAATTCGAGTCCCTTTTTCTGTCTTTGGATCAACCCAGATATGTCCTCTATGTGCTTCTACAATTGCTCGAGCAAGGTATAACCCTAAACCAGCTCCTTTTGTCGTTCGCTTAGTACTATTTGCACGATAAAAGCGGTCAAAAACAAAGGGGATATCTTCTGAGGGTATACCACTCCCTTCATCAGAAACACAAACTATAACCTGATCTGGGCGATTTTGTCCACTAATCCGAATTTCTCCTCCCTCTGGTGAATACTTAATCGCATTTGAAACAAGATTGGATAATAATTGGTTGATCCGATTTTCATCTGCCATAATCACGGGAAAATTGGGGGGTAGGTCGACCACGATCTTATGCTGAGTGGTCTGGGTTTGAAATTTTTGAGCCACTCGTTCAATAAGTCCAGCTAATGCCAAATCAGTTAAATTCATTGATAAAGCACCAGCTTGCAAGCGGGAAGCATCTAATAAATTTTCGATTAATTCAGTGAGGTGATCAGCTTCCTCTTCGATTACAGTCAAACTATCTTTAATAATGATAGGATCCCAATCTGCATCCTCACGTCGAAGTGTGCTGACATAACCTTTAATCAAAGCAACGGGGGTTTTTAGTTCATGGCTGATGACCGAGATAAAAGTTGTCTTTAGTTCATCAGCTTCACGAAAACGAGTGATATCTCTTATAGTAGCGATAATGTTGATTAGGGTACCCTCAGCATTCATAAGGGGTGCATAGGTGATTTCTACAGGGAGAGGAATACAACTTGGACACTTTAAATCCCCTTCAACGTTCAACAATGCATTAGGAACAAGAGGCCAACCACCGCTTTCAGCCTCTTCCAGAGTCATTCCTTCATTTTTTTTTGAGAACATAATCACATCTTCATGGCGTCTACCTAAAAGCGCATCAGCTGGGATTCCAATCATCCTTACAAAAGCAGGATTCACTCTTTCTATCCGATGGTCCGGGGCGATAATCAAGATTCCATCAGCAGCCGAATCAAGAATGGAGTTAAGTTTTTGGCGTTCTTTATCGATTTGAGTATATAAACGTGCATTATAGACCGCAATCGCTGCTTGGTCTGCAAAACTTTGCAGTAATGTCTGATCGTTTGCTGAAAAAACGCCCGAGTAATTTCGAAAAATAATTATCACCCCGATTACTCTTTGATGAACAATAAGGGGTAAGCCAACTCCAGTTAACAAACCAAAGCTAGCCATCCGAGTGATTTGTTTGACAATTTGGTTGATTTCACTCAAACCAAAATTATTTGGATTATCCTGTTCGGGAACCCGACTTAATAACAATTCCAAATATCCTAAAAAGGGTGAAGCAACTCCAATTGAAGCAGAAATTGACCAATCTCCTTTATTATCACGCAGGGCAATAAATCCAACTTGTCCAGCGAGCATTTCAATCGAGATGTGTAATATACGGGCGAGAAGTTTATCGAGGTCTAATTCCTGAGTAATCGCCCGGCTAATTTCTAGCAGATAATCTCTTTGGCGGATACGAAAATCAGGCAACAATGGATTGCATCTCTTTCTCGCTCACAGTGATCGAATCATCAAATATTTCTAAAGCTTCGTCTGCTTCAGCTTTGGTAAC